>PKYH01000106.1 GCA_003133625.1 Candidatus Bathyarchaeota archaeon
TCACTTCACAAACATTCCAAGGGGCTCAATTTGGAAAGAAGAATTTTTGAACAGGTTAAATTCGCACCTGTGGGTTCAATTCCCGTCGGAATCGCTGTTGATGCCTCAATGATACTAAAGCAACTCAAGAATAGTCTTCATAGGGAATAGCCTGAGGATTAGAAGAATCAGCCATAGAGCTCCTATAAGAACAGCAAACGCAAAAACTGAGGCTCTAAAGCTGCCCTTCTCCGTCCTGATGAACCACATGTAACGGACATGCCAAAACTCCTTTAAAAATTCTTAACCGCAGGGGATTCATTTTCCTGAATCAGCTTGTCTATTGAGAAGGAAGAGATTTATGAAAAAGAGCATTTTACGTTTGAGCCTGTGAACTCAAGTTTAAATTTAAGTTTTTAACCAAACAGGCTTCCCGTCAATTATTTCCCTAAGTTGCGGCTCAGGATAAGGCAAGCCTAAGGCTGCAAAAACGCTTTCCTCTGTCTCGCCAGCGACAACAACTTTGTCCTTTAACAGCCCTTCACGGTATTTTAGCCTAAATCCTTTTGATAGAGCATAACTCGCAAGCCACATGTTATGGTCAGCCGAGCCAGTGCGGACAAGCAGGTGAATACCGAAAGTCGACGGTTTTGCACGGTAGAAATCCACTTGGAAATGGCTGTTTCTGGCTTATTCTTGGTTTTTCAGTTCAAAATTAAATGCGCTGTTTTCCGATAAAAAAATCTTTTTCTCAGCCAGGTTTGTGGAGAAAGCTGGTTTTGTAAGAAAAAATTAGCTCGTGAAAATGGTGTGCGCTCGGTCGGCACAAGTTCCGAATTGAAATTCAATCCAACCAACTGTTTCGCAGATATGGACCGAAGCAGCCCCATCAACTCCAGTAACCTTGAAGGCAGAGCAGCTATACAGAATCAGTGTTTTCGCCACAGACGGACCTTGCTGACCCGTACTATCTTTATGGGCACGAGTTTCTGTTATGAGCCGTTGATTCGGGTATGGCAGTCTTCAGTATCAGCTTACTTCCAGCCTAAATGGCGGATCGACATGTGGTGACAATCCGGATGCAGACGCCATCTTGAAGTTGACCACGACAGGGTAATGAGCCTAAATCCTCTGGTCTCAGAAACCATAGTCGCCACGATTTTTCTTATCAAAGAGACGCGCAAATTAGGCGAGTTCCACGATTGGAGAAGAAGGGTGGTCAAACTATATGCTGAAGCCGCGAAGCGTGGAGGCATTTGTGGAGTTCATGAAGCAGCCCTGAGTCTTCTTCGGGCTTAGGTCTTTTCTTAAGCTGATTTGAGTTTCTGGACGTTTTTGTTGTAGCGTCGTTGCAGTCACAAAGTTTTAAGAGCTTTGCCGAGGAATATAATATGTCTGTTCGAGTTTCTGAGTATTAGGAGGTTCAAGGTGGTCGTTAAAGTTCGGTTGGAGTTTAAGTTGTTATCGACAACGAAGATTGCAGGTGACCACTTGTTGACGTTGAACCTGAAAAACGTTGGAAGCAGCATCTTGAAGAACATGGTTGTGCGGCTCCACTCTTTGGTCTCGGGCTTTTCAGTCGTTGGTTTTGGACGTTTTGTTTATGCTTTGATTCCCAGTGCAGAGGTGAGTGTTAAGTTTCGGGTTTCTGTCTCTTCATTGGCGCGGGCTTACTTTTCGGTCTGCGGGTATGCAAGCGGAGATCAATATTTTTCCATGGAATCGCCGATAATGGAGATTCCGATAAAGGACGCCGCGGAGCATGACATGTTGTTGACTTGACTGTTGCTGCGCTTGTCAAGTTTGGTTGCTGGGGCATCAAATTCGGCTGGGTGTTTGGACGGTTCGAGGTTTCATTTTTTGGGCATTAGTTCGTTTAGTTCGTATGTTGCCACGCACATCACGCTGTCGGCGCCTCCGTAGTACACCAGGACTTCGTCGTTGATGAGTACGTTTCCGCAGCTGAACACCACGTTAGGCACTTTGCCGAAGCGCTCGTAGTCGGTGACGGGGGTTAGTATGGGTGTTTCGGAGCGGTAGAGAATGGTTTCGGGATTGTCTCTGTCCAGCACGATTACGCCAAGCGAATAGACCTTTTCGAAACTCACGCCATGGTAGATAAGGAGCCAGCCTTCGTTGAGTTCGATGGGGGTTCCGGCTGCGCCTACTTTCCAGCAGTCCCAGCTTTTCGTTCTTGGTCTCATAAAGGACCTGATGTCGTACCATCTTCTGAGGTCGTCAGAGTACGCCACGCACATGTCTGGCTCTATACGATGAAACATGACGTACTTGCCTCCGATTTTCTTGGGGAAAATGACGGCGTCTTTGTTGCGTATGCCTCTGAATGGCAATAGTTGTTCGTTCCATTTCCATTGTTTGCTCAAGAAATCGTTAACTGCGATGGATGTTAGTGAGATCTGGTAGAACTGTTCGTGGTCAATTTCGGATAGTGCAGTGTATGCCATCACTATTTGGTCGCCTATTAGCGTTAGTCTGGGGTCCTCGCATCCGTAGTCTTCAGCTTTGTTGTGGGGTTCAAAAACGGGGACTGGTGACCGCTCGTCGATTATGTATCCGTCAGAGGAGACGGCGTATCCGATGCGGGAAATGCCGTCGTTACCTATTGCCCGGTAAAGTATGTGGACTCGTTTGCCGACCCCTATGGCGGCAGCATTGAATACTTCTTTCGATTCCCAGGGGTTCGATGCTATTGGCTGAAGGATTGGATTGTCTTGGAACCGCCTCATGGTTTTTGTTTCCTGTTGGTGTTTCTTATTTGTTTAGTCCAAAGAGTTCATCAAGGAGTTTTCTGACGGAGAGCAAGCCAATTAATTTTCCTTTGTTGTCCACCACTGGCAGGTGTCTGATTCCGTGTGAGATTATGAGTCGTTTCGCTTCCTCCAGCGAAGCCTCTTCTCCGATCGTGGCGACATTTTTCGTCATCACTTGTTCGATGGGGGTTTCCAGTGGGACGTCGCTGGCTATGATTCTTATGGCGTCCCGCTCGGTGAAGATACCCACGCATTTTTCGTTGTTGTCCGTGATGACGATTGAGCCCACGTGTTTTTCTTGCAGTGTTCTAACGGCGTCTTTGACTGTGATGTTGGGCTTCGCGGTTACCACGTCTTCGATCATTATATGCTTTACCATTAGCACGTTCTGGTTTCGCCTCTGTCTTAGGTTTGGTTTTCTTGACTAATAAAGCGAACTGCTTTAGGATTCACAAAAATGCTGTGTGGGAGACTTTCCGCGCGAATAAGGGCGAAAACGTTTCGGATCTGGTGTTTGTGGGTTCTATTTGGTAGTTTGAAGTTCGATGCGGGCGGAAAGGTAGCAAACGGTGGCTTCGGCTCCCTGGTTGTAGTTTAGTCGTTTCTCGGTTATTCCGTCGTAGCAGCTGCCTGTAGTGGAATTGTAAACAAAGCAGTTTTGGGTGTTCTTCCCGAGAAACCAGTTAAAGATTGTTCGTGCCATTGTTTTGTAGTGGCGGTTGTCTGTTTCGCGGTAAGCTGACAGTGCTGCTTCCGTCATTGAAGCTGCTTCCACGGATTGCTGATCGTATATGGACCGCGGTTTTCCTTTTTTGTACCAGCCTTTATTGCCTATAGGTACGAATTTGTTGTTTAGTATCTGAACTTCAAGGAGGAACTTTAGCGATTCCTCTGCGACTCGAATGTATTTGGCTTGTTTTGTTTCTCGGTAGGCTTCGAAAAGGGCTTGCGGGAGTCTACCGTTTTCGTAGGTGAGGTAAGGTTCAAACCAGCGCCAGTCGCTGGAGCGCGTGTTTGTGTAGTATTCGAGCAGTTTGTCTGATAGTGTTTTTATGTTCTGGGTTAGGTTTTGGTCTTTTGTGTAGGCCTTGTGGTAATGACTTAGGCCAAGTATTGCGAAGGCTTTCGCTCTGGGGGATTTGAAGAAGCATGCCCATCGAAAGGCTTTGTCGAAGATTTCTTTTGCTAGAAGTCTCCTCTCGGCTGATAGCTTGCTGTTTATTACGTATCCGCAGGCCCATAGGGTGCGACCTGCACAGTCTTCGGAGCCTTCGTCGTCGATGAAGTTTCGGTCGTAGCTTAGGAAGTTATGCATTTTGCCGTCTGCTCTTTGCATGTGCAGAAGGAAGCTTAGGTATGTGTTTATCAACCTGTCCGATTTGGAGTTGCCTTTGATTTGGCTGTGCTTGGTGATGGCTATGAGGGCTCGGGCGTTGTCGTCGGTTGTGTATCCTTCTAGCCGATTTGGTGTTCCGAATTTCGAATGTTGAAAGATACCAGTATCGTCTGTGATTGCTTTAAGGAAGTTTAGTTTGATAGGTGGGAGATTCACGTGAGCGTTCCTCTTAAACGTGTATCGCTCGTTTGAGTATATCTGTGTATTTTTGGGCGACCTTTGGCCATATGAAGCTTCGACTGTACCTGTAAGCTTTTTTCTCCATATCTCTTCTCAGTTTGTCGTTTTCCAGAAGTTTCTTCACCTCTTCGGCGATTGAGTCTGGGTTTTTGAACTCGCAGAACATGCCTCGTCCGTGAGACAGCACCTCTTTAGCGTGGAGGTAGGGAGTTGATACTACTGCTCTACCGGCTCCTAGAGCGTAGACTAGTGTGCCGCTGCTGACTTGGTTGGGGCCGATGTAGGGTGTGATGTAGATGTCTGTAGCGTGGAGGTACCTTATTAGTTCCCTTTTTGTTAGGAAGCGATTGTGAAATCTGACGTGGTTCTTTAGCCCCAGTTGGTCGACTAGTTTGATGAGGTTCATGCGGTAGGTTTCGCCTTCGATTTTTCTTACTTCGGGGTGTGTTTCGCCGATTATTAGGTAGAGTATGTTTGGATGTTTTTCAACTATGGGTGGAAGTGCTTGGATGGCGTACTCGATGCCTTTGCCTCCGTTTATTAGGCCGAAAGTGGACAGGACGGTTTTTCCTTTCAAACCCAGCGAAGGTTTTACGCTGTCACTGGTTAAGAAGGGGATGTCTGGGCAACCGTGTTGGACGACGTTGATTTTTTTGTTTGGGACGTTGTATTCCTTGAGCATGTTCTTGGCGGCTCTTGCCATGACCACGATTGCTTTGCTGTGAGCGGTGATTTCTTTCAGCACGTTTCGTGCTTTTGGTTCAAAGTCTGGTTGGACTGTGTGGAGTGTGGTTATGACTGGTTTGTGTACGTTTTGTAGGAAGGAGAGGATATACTTTCCCCATTCTCCTCCGTATATTCCGAATTCGTGTTGTAGGTTTACTGCGTTGATTCGGGATGAGTTGATGTACTTGGCGGCTTGAATGTAATCCTCTTCGAAATCCTGCCTTATCTGTTGTTTGACTCGGCTGTCGTAGTCGTAGATTGTCTCTATTTCGTTTACGCTTATGACTCGGGCTGGGGCGAATTCACCGAGGAGGTCTATGGAGTCGATTAGGTCTTTCGTGAAGGTGGCTATGCCGCATTCTCTGGGGGTGTATGTGCCTAGAAAGGCAATGTATTCTTCGTTTGATTCTGGAACTCGAAGTTTTGTGGACATTTCTGACATTGCCTTGCCTGAATTTTTCGCTACAAGAATGTAGTGAATTTTGGCTTGAAAACGCCTTTGTTTATTAATACGTTTTTGCCGTTAAAAAAATTTGCGGCTTGTTGATGTTGTTTTCCGAGGTGAGAAGTGAATGGTGGAGTCGGGAGGTCCTTGTTGGTTGGTTGGATTAAAATTTAATCCCAAACGCGCGGCGTTAAAAGTAACAATAGATACTCAAAATTCATATGTGTTTTAAGCTTAAATAATGAAAATTATGAAACCTGAGGTTCGCAAATGAAAACCTATTCTGGTTCTAATGCAGGTTCTCAGATAGAGCCCGTTTTGTGGAATGCAAGGGAATCTGTTTGGATCATAAGTCCTTGGTTAGGAAAGGATTATGCCATGCGGCTCGCATCATTATCGCAAAAGGGGATCGGAGTCAGGCTCATTACAAGCAACGTTGATTATAACATTGAATCACTTGAAATCCTCAAAGCCTCTGAGAATTCAAATCTTATGTTACTGGTTTTAGACAAAGACAAACCAGACGCGAAAACTAATTTTATTCATGCTAAAATCTACATGGTAGATAGGAAGTATGCTGCCTCAGGATCAGCAAACCTCACATACAGTGGCTTGAATTCCAATGTAGAATCCCTAAGTATAGCTGAAACTGAGGAAGAAATTCTAATGATAGAAAGGGACTTCACGAAAATATGGATGGACTTCGAAAGAAAAAGCATGTCGAAAGACGAATTATCCAGCGGATCGACCTATTCGATCAGAAATGCGTTACCGTTGTCCAGCAACTTTCGCGAATTTGACCAACCAAACATAGAAGGCAAGGAACTTGTCTATCATCCCTACTATTTCTTTGAATTCATCTTTAGAGGATCGGTCAGATCTCCTCCAATGGATTTCAGGGATAGCGGCTTTGTAGTGCTTGACGGCGTGACTCGTCAGATAATTAACGATAACCGATTAGTTGAAGAAATCAATAACAACCCTAAAGCCGATTATGTTCTGAAGACCGAAAACAAATATCGGTTAAAAATCCTCCAACCGATCATACAAGATTATCGAGAAGCAAAGGAATTGGCTTTAGACTACATTATAACCAAGAATACTAGACACTACACACAAACCTATGGAAGCAGGGGGGGCTCGCATGTACTCTTATGCTAGGTCTTACGATAGAGTATTTGTCCCTCGTCGGTATGATATCTCATTTGTAAAAAGTGTTTTTGTCCAAGTACCCATATGGTATATCGAGATGTACGAGCCAGATGGAAAGAAACAAAAAATTCTCTTTGGATCATCTGGAAAAGAGTGGGGTGAATTTTTATACTGTCCTGAGTGCCAAAAGAAGATCTACCCTAGTCAATCTGTAACTTGTGAAGTGTGTGGAAAAAAAGTTTGTAGTGATTGCATCAAGGAATTAGGTCTTGTCTTCAAGAAAAAAGTATGTAAATTGTGCTTGCCAAAATAGATATTCCCCTAATGCAGTTTTAACGCGCCAATATCTAAAGCATTTTCATTTCCTTCTCAATAAAATTTACTTATGTAAAAATCATTTTTTCGAGTACGGCTGATTTCCCAAGTCCTCTGACAGAAGTTTATGTTTGTTCGCGCGCGTGATATGGCGTTTTTGTTATCACAAAAGACTTTTTATATTAGTCATTTCAGAATTATTTAATGGTGAGAGTTTTGCCAAGTTTTGTTGTACTTGGAAATTGGACCGATCAGGGCATACGAAATGTCAAAGCCGCTCCCGAAAGGATTAAGACAACGCACAGCATGGTTGAAAAGGCTAATGGAAAAATGCAGCTTTACTACACGCTTGGAACATACGATTTTGTTATGATTGTCGAGGTTCCTAACGACGAGGCTATTATAGAAATTCTCTCGTCCCTCGGCAGCATGGGAAACGTTCGCACAGCGACAATGAAAGCTTGGACAGAATCTGAAGTAGCCACGATTCTAAAATCATCCCATCAGTAGCTTCAACAACAGAGCTGCTTCGGGAAAAGTATACAGCAGCCGCGCGCTTGACAGCGTGTGCTATGTTTCTTGATTTAGGAAGCCTGTTCCTTAGTATTTGTGTTTCTCAGCTTGCTCTATTCATAATTCGCCAATACTTCTTTCTATAAAAGAGTATACTCGATTCCGACTATACCCTATGTTGATATTGACTTTATTGGAGCCGTATACTCGTTTCCGACTATAATTTTTGCGAGGGGTAATTTTTCTATTCTTTTTTACCCCTAATAGTATTATTTTTTAATTTACGAGGGGTAAGTTTTCTATTGTTTTTTACCCCTCATACCATTAACTGACTGTAGCTTATTCTTCAGTTACCTACCAAACCTAATGTTACATCATTAACCTGATTAAAGTGTGTGTGTGGGATTAAAATTTAATCCCAAAAAAATAAACACCCACAGCGCACGCTGTTCTGAAAACTTCTAAGAACTAGGATCTAAGCAAATCAACAATTTGGAATCTAAAAAAGGTGGAGGCTAGAGAAAGGCTGCCAACGACAGATTATTTTTCTCTTTGCACAACAAATGCGATTTTGACTACCGCTCTGTATTCAACGATCTTGTTGTTTTCCACTTTTGCATTGCAACGTTTTACATAAATAGATTTAATATTCTTGATTGTCTTTGCAGCTTCTGCCAACGCATTCTTAGTAGCCTCTTCCCAGCCGTTTGGTGAGCTGCCTATTAGCTCAATAATTTTCACAACTGCCATTTCTTAATCTCTCCAAGGTATTATACGTGTAACTAACTATTATTTTTTGCATTGCTTGCACAAAGTTTTTAAGAAAATCTATTCATAGTTGTTGGTGGTGATATTGTGCCCGAACCAGTTTTTGAGTGGTATAAAGATAAAGCAGGAAAATACCGTTTTAGATTGAAAGCAGCCAACGAAGAAATAATAGCAGTCAGCGAAGGCTATGCTTCAAAAGAGGGATGTGTAGGCGGCATTGAATCTGTTAAGAAGAACGCCCCAATAGCCAAAATAGTGGAAGCTAAGGAGTAAAAGCAGGAGCCAAAGGCGCCGAAGAAGCAAAAAAGTTTGCTAACAAGGCCACGAAAACCTTTAAGAGAGCAACAATTTTCTTAATCTTTTTTCTTTTTAATTACAGTCTCTTTATTAATAGGTAATATCTGCAAGCGGGCACCTGAAGTAAGGAGAGTGGGTACAATTTGTTTTTGACGTGGGTTGCTAGTATTTGAATATAGTCTTTTTCGGCTTTTTCCTTTTTTAGTTTTGAAATGAATTTACTCGCGCACTAAACTTAAAAGGCAAACCATCAAATAATAAAATAAGGAGAATCAATATAGATTTAGTTGCATTACTAATACAAATTGTCGTAGGAATAATTGTAGTTGCTCCGCTACTTTGGCTAGTTGGAAGAGCATTAGTGGGAAGAGAATACACACACGCACACGAAGGAGAGAGAGGGCATAAACGTGCGTGTATGCGTACGTGTTTACGTGTGTGAAAGTTTGGGTTTGGGTTTTATTAAA
>PKYH01000136.1 GCA_003133625.1 Candidatus Bathyarchaeota archaeon
GCGCAGGCCACCCCTTCAAGCTCCCCCTAACAGACAGACTCCTCATGCTGCTGATGTACTATCACCTCTATGTATCATCGAACCTGCTTGCTTTTCTTTTTGAGAAAGCTAGAGCCGCTGGTGCGCGAGGTCTTGCCGCTGCCCAAAAAGGAACACGAGAAGGTTAGGCGGCTGCAAACACTCGATGAAGTCGAAGCGGTGTTTCCCGGCTTCAAAGCCTTCTTGGATGCTACGGCGCAGGAGATTCCAAGGCCAAAGAATAAGCAAAAGCGTAAAACGCATTACAGTGGCAAAAAGAAAAAGCACACCGTAAAGACTCAAATAGCCGTGAACAAAGACGGCTTGATCTTTCATAAGACAAGGCATACTAAGGGAAGCACTCATGACTACGCGCTGTTTAAGCAGAATCATCCTCACTTGCCCGACAACGTCTGTTTAGGGTTGGATCTTGGCTACGACGGAATTCAGAAAGATTATCCAGAGCCTAAGTGCAAAGTGCCTTTCAAGAGGCGAAGCCCAGGCAGAGGCAAACGGGGCGTGAAGGCAAAAGAGCTGGTGCCTGAACAGAAAAGCTTCAATTTGAAGCTGGCAAAAGACAGGGTGGTTGTGGAGCATACGTTTTCTAAGGTGAAAAAGTTTCGTGTGATGGCGGAGGAGTTTCGGAACCGCCTCAAGCATTATGATGTCATGACCGAGATAGTGTTTGGAATAGTCAACTTTCGAACAACCGGAACACTAGTCGTCTAAAAGGCGACAAAAACCCGGCGAAACCCCAGTAACTAATAACGACTAAGGTCTAATATACTATTGTTGAACGCATTACAACCGGAATAGTGCAACATGAACTTTGGCAAGAGCACATAAGCAGATACAATTTTGTACTGCGGATGGTTCCAAACAAATTTGGGCACTGTTCCACTTTGGAAACGTTAACACGTTTCCATTTTTCCTGTGGCCTTTTTTTGATTGTGTATGGCGAATAAACCATGAATTACTGAAAATTTATCGAAAAATATAGTTTAAGCAGCGATTTCTTAGCTGCAAAAATTAAATCATCTGAATTAGGACAGTACCAAAAATTTCTTCCTGCTAATTGTTTTTATTTCATGAATCGCTTTTCCAAACTGTACATCAAAATGTATGGAAGAAAATACTTGACTTTTGATGTTAAGAATCGTTGCATACATTTTCTCACAGATAACGAATTATTGAGAATCAAATTCTCGTCTGTTCTCTCACCCGTTATTATGGCGTATAGTCTTATGTTATTCAAATCTATTGTTTTTTTGGGACTTTGAGGCTTTTTAGTCTTTAGAAATACTCCGGGGAATTCTTGGTCTTTGAGAATCGAAATTATGTGATAATCTCCAAATATTCTCTCAAGGTCCTGAAGTTCATATCGCCAATAATCATATGGGAAGGAATGCAAACTAAAACCCATAGACCTTGTAGTTATGTATACAAGTCCTCCTGGCTTGACCACGCTTTTTATGTTATCTATTACTACTCTCCAGTTCAGTACATGCTCAAGCATCTCTGTAGATATTACGACGTCAAATGAATCATGACCAAAGCGTTTAACTATCTCTTCCACAGGTAGGATCAAGTCAACATTCTTTCCTGCTTCAATATCTACTCCTACATATTCCTTCGGCGCCATAAACTTCTCGATAATAGGTCTAACGCTCCCATTGACAAATCTAGATCCGATCTCTAATACTCTTTTTCCTTCAAACTCTGATCGATCTATGTTATCAATGAAGAAATTAAGTACTGAAGTATGCATAGCAACTATCCTTAACCTTACAAATTGAAATATTCTATTTAAACTTTTTTTGGGTTTTTGATTAACTGATTATTTGCGTTTTCACGTTATTTCGTGTCTATGAGTCGCAGTATGCTTTTGTTTGGTAGTTTTGTGTTTCTTATTTTGTGTATGAAAAGGTGCATGGCTTTTTTCCTGACCCATTCGACGGTGGCCTCGATGAATACAAGGCTTTTCACGATAGAATACTTCAAAAGCCTACGCCTCAAAACGTCAAGGAGAATACAGACCAAAACGACTAGGTGCGCGCGGGCAAGTTAAATACCATAAAAGCTTGGAACACACGGCATCCACTAGACAACCAGAAGGGCTATTCGGACATGGAATCAAGAGTTGGAAGAGCAAGTAGCCCACGCGGAAAAGATGGATGAGTAAAAGCTGCGGATATGGCTAAATTTTCAGCTAAGGGTTGCTTCCACTTTTCATGTGGTTTAGTCGCCTTAACGCCCAGCTCAATCAGTTTATTTTGGAATTTTTGGTTCATTCAAGCTAAAATCTACTTCGAGACTTTTGTACAGTTAACTGACTATTCAAATGGTACATTTGACTTTGTAAATTGGCTATTTGAAGTGTCTTTGTCAGGATTATTTTATTGTTACTTCCCACTTATCACGACTTTTCGTATCTCAAAACGAGTGCGTGCCATTGTCAAAAGCGTATTCAGCACCTTTCCAACACTACCAAGTCTTGATGATTATTAATTCCTTGTTCTACATAGTCCAGTATTCGAAAATACTGGCTCCATCTTTTATAGATGTATTCCTTTGTGTGATAAGTACTGCCATAGAACTTTGGGAAGGGGCCGGGTCCATAATGTGTTAGGTAGAGAAAGCCTTCTTGTTTCAGCTTTTGTTTTTCACATGGATTTAACTTGTTGATACGCGCAGCATAATTTCCGTGTATTGATAAGAGCAGCAGTGCATGGGGTCGAGTTACGCGCCTAAGCTCGTTCAACCAATCGAACTGATATCTTTCATCTAAGTGGGTGAACACA
This sequence comes from Candidatus Bathyarchaeota archaeon, assembly GCA_003133625.1. Lineage (GTDB taxonomy): Archaea > Thermoproteota > Bathyarchaeia > Bathyarchaeales > Bathycorpusculaceae > Bathycorpusculum. Next base: position 2,820 of record PKYH01000136.1, read on the forward strand.
GAGATGCTATATATAAGGTCAAAGAACTCGGAAGGAAATTCAAGAGGCGGCGCAGGTTTATTTACGGAAAAAGAAGCGAAATCTATCGACCTGCCACACCAAGTGATGGCTTTCTTGTCAATATCCGTTCCATATAACTTATTTTTCCATTGTCGTAGATGTGTCATAACGCGGCAGCACCCGCAGCCAAAGTCCAGCACCTTCTCGAAGTCAGGCCAAGAACGGTTAAGTCTTCCGAGAATGTTTGTTAAGTCATCGGCAATTTTGCGTCCAACCAACATAAACTCATGAGCGTCGGCTGTGCCACTTACACGGTCACGCAATCCCGCCGGCGGAAGATATGAAAAGTATGCTGAATAAGCCTGATCATGCAAACTAGCCAGTCTGACATTAAGAGTGTTGTAGAGATAAAGTAAGAGCAGAGTTCCCTCTTGCGGGAGTATTGGATAGCGGTTTAGCAAACTACTAGCTCTTTTCCGTAAACCTTCTCGATTCATAGTTTTGTCGCCTTTACGTCCCAGATGATTATTTGGCTTCCGTTTAATGGAAGAGCGAACGAATCCTTAGTAGTGTCCTGACATAGAACACTTTTTATTTATTGCCTGTTTTTCACGTATTGGGATGGCACGAACTGCCCTATTTTGAATTAAGTATCTCAAATTAGCACACTACCGAATCCTTAATTCGCATTTTCGCAATTTGTGTATTAGCAATAAATCCTACGGGTCCTGTGATTGGTAAGGTGATGAGTTTTATACTTGCACGTGGAGGATGTAGTTATTACTTTATAAGTTTTGCTAACCGGTGATGCTTGCTATGACAAAAGAATTGTCATTATCTTTAACAACTCTATTTTGTTTTGGTTATAAAACCAACAGTGTACGAATAGCCTGAACTATTGACAAGCCATTTACAAAATTCCCTGTCGACATCTTCCTACCCCTAAAAATCCCAACCGTGTAAACAAATGCCCACTAGCGCTTCTACTTACCTTACACACACGATTACCGCTCAAGCGACGCAATCTAGTAGGAGCGCTGCCTTGTCCCTTTATTATGTGTTGAAGTAGGTTGGTGAGACGGCCTTGTCTGTTCTTCCAATGTTTTGTGCCGCTTCTCTGTTTAGAACTAGGCACAGTAGACTGTAAAGTGCGTAGGAAGCGACGTTTTTTAAGCCTCTAACTTTGTTTGCTGCCAGGCTGTACTGTGTCTTTAGGAAACTGTAAACCGCTTCTGTATGCGGCCTCTTGTGATACTCCCTTCTCTGGTCTTGTGGCCCGTAGACTCGAAATTTCCGATCCACCCTCAGCAAGCCCTCAACGCCTCGCTTCTGGTTTGCCCTATAAGGAATCACCGCTTCTTCAACAGCTCCTCTAAGTTTGCCGTCGCTGTATTGGCTGTCAGCTATCACACGTCTCAATCTGGCTGCAGACCGTTTCAGAATCAGCTTCGTCTTCTCAAGCAGGTTTGGCGCGTGTTTCTGCTCGTTCTGGTTGGCAGAATCAAAGATGCAAGTCAAAGGAAGCATAGTCTTAGAATCGATGGATAGGTGTAGCTTGTAGCCTAGTCCGAATGTTCTGCCTGCTCTTCCAACTCTTGCTTCCGGGTCAGAATAGCCTTTCTGGTTGTCTAGTGGATGCCGTGTGCTCCAAGCTTTTATGAACGAAGCGTCAAACACAGAGTCAACTTCTTTCACGTCGTTCTGTTTCAAGAGCTTAACGACTTTCTCTTCTATTATGTTGATGAGGTTGTTTTCTCCGACTTTGCGGATGAATCTGCTTAGAACGCTTCGGGGATAGGCTGCTTGGCCTGGTTTGATGAGGCACAGTTTTCTTAGACGCGGGTCGATATCGAGTAGTCTTGTCATTTCTCTTAGGCTGCGAACTCCTTTCATGCGCATGACGATGAAGGCTCTGAAGACGCCTAATGGGTTTCTTGGGGGGTCTTCTTGGACCGGAAGCGTGAAAGCACTTGTGCAGGATCTTATGGGCAAAATTTAAGTCTACGTTTTTGAAGAGGGTTTCTAGGGTCTCGTGTTCATCTTGTC
>PKYH01000018.1 GCA_003133625.1 Candidatus Bathyarchaeota archaeon
TCTTAAGTACAGCGTCACAATCTAAACAATGCCTTCTTAAATTATGTTTTTTGTCAATGCCGTAACCTTGAGCTCTTACATCCACATCCTTGAGAGTATTCGATAAACTGTTAAGTTTCTCTTTTAATGTCTCAGGATTATACTTTTCAAGAAGGCTATTGAGGTTAGACATCTTTTACATAACCTTCTCTTGGTTCGTAAACTATGCCTTCACGGATAAGTTTAGCAAGAATTTCTTGATCTGGAACTGACGCTTTAAGAATCATGCCTTGTGCTCTACAGCTTTCTTTTACAAGTGTTAAAGTTGCTTGTAACCTTCCGATTGTGCTTGTATCAGGTATTTTGCTTAAATCAGGTGGCGAAATTAGTGCAGTTAGTTCTATTGGTTGATTAGCGTTAACTTCTATGTTCTTTTGCGGTTCTGGGCTTAAAGCTTGATTTAAAGTTAGTGACAACAGGGGGGCGCTTTTACCCAATATTATTTTATCAAATTCGTTCTCAGTTATTGGTACTTCGGTGCGGTTATTGAAATTAATTTTTGTTAGTGTGTAAGTGATACCCCTGTTGCTAATAACTTTTTTCCATAGTTTAAAGTCCTTTTCCAGTTTAGCCTCTAAACTTAGTTCCATTGGTTCATTGGAGTTAACTACACTAATCTTAGTTTGAATTTCTTTAATGTCTGCAAGCGTCACGTCTTTCAATGCGTAGTAAGTGAGTTCCTTTTTGTCTGCTTGTTCATCTTCGTGTATATCAACCCAGCCTAAATCTGAAAGTCTGCCTAGGTATCGCCTCGCTGTTGACCTTGTTGGTGGTTGACTTGTGGGTTTAGTTTCGCCTTTATAGTTCATGTCGGGGGTTTCAGGGTTGTAAATGTGATCTACAATTATTTTCAGAGTTGCGCCATCAACATGATGTTGGACATATTCATGGTAGAATGTCAATGTGCGTTTATCAGTGTTGGTCTGGGTTGTCTCATAGACAAGCTTGAAATGTTTTTCAGCGTTAATGAAGTCTTGAACTGTAGCAACAAAATACTTTTCGCCTTCAAAAGTGATTATAGGACGCTGAAACAGCGATAGAATAGGTTTAGCTGAAAGTAGTTGCTCGAAATGCCCAAAGTCACGCATGTCTCTAACCGATATGCCCCCAATCAGCTCGTCACAGTTGAAAAAGGGATTCATAAATTTCAGGTTGAACTTGTTGATTGTGTCGCGTATGTTGCGGATGAGTGCCTTAATCAGAATTTTGTCTTGTGTATCCTTAAACTCCCAAGGAAATGAGTATCTTCGGGCAATCATCTTTTTCCCTGCTCGGNNCAGTGGTTTCAGGTGTATCAGAAATAACTCTTGTTGCGAACTCAGAATAATAGAACTCGTCTATGCTGCAAAATATGAAGGCTGGCGCGCCTTCGAGAACCACATTTCTGACGTTTCCTTTGTCAGTCACGTACTTGTGCCATATCCTAGGCCCGTCATGACTCATAGTGGATTTCAACATTGTCAACGTTTCTTTTGGCACAGTTTCAAGCAGAATGTAAATTTTACCTTTAAACTTTATCAGGTCAAATGAAGCTCTAAGTTTCTTATCCCAGGCTTTCTTTTCAATCTTGTAAACGTCTCTAGCACTATGATACTCTTCGGTGTCGTCATAGTCTCTTCGTTTAGGTGGAAAAGGTGCATCATCAAGGTTTAATTCCTCTTCCTCTCCAGCTTCGTTGATAGTCATTAACGTACCTTGTTCATGCGTTATGACCTTCGGCGATTGAGATGCAACGGTTATAATGTCCTCTTCAGGGAAATAGCTGAAGGTTTCAATGGTGTCATAGGTTTTTCCGCTACCTGACTCGGTGCTTTTGTGACTTGCGCTAAAAGGGTCAACGTAAGTGCTTAATCCCGCTGCTTTGTTGTTTTCGATTACTGCATCATCATATTTGACGGTTCTATGGATGTCTGTGTTGAATCTTTTTTCTAAGCATGGGTCTAAGGCTAACCGCTCTAAAGCTGCCCTCTGTTCTGTTGGCACATGATAAGTCGCGTTAGAGCATTCATTGTATAGAGCTCTACGTTCTGATGAATTTCTACATTTTTCGCATAAACCATCTTGGAGATAGAGCTCATATTTTGGCTTAGTTAAGTCGTCTGTAGGTTTGGGGATTTCTTCATGGCAAACTGAGCAACGATTATTTTCGGTCATGGTTGGTGCTCCTTGAGTTTTTGGCTCTCCAATTTTTCAAGCCATTTTTGAAGTCGATTTATGACTGTGCGAATAACCTCTTTTTCGTCAGGAATAGGCAAGCGATCAAACTCTTCTTCACCCCAATCTATCTGGTCTAGCTCTTCTGAAAACTTCGTTGCTTCCGCATCGTTGCCACATGCCTCATTTACTTCACTCTGCAAGTCGGCGCATTCTCCAAGCATAACGTTTATTGCGGTTGTGATGTCACCATCGTAACTATGTATTCTATCGTTCAACTCTTCAAGTTCATCTGTGTAGTCTGGAGCATATTTCTTTTCAAACCCATGCTGGAATTTCAATTTTAGATCGTCAATGTCCTGTTGGTTTGCTTCATAGGCTTGCATTCCACTATTCGAGTAAATGTTTTCAGTAGCTCCTATTCCTTGTTCAACCTTTAACTTATGGAACCCTTCTCCGAATCCGCTAGTTACCGCAGCCACAAACTTGTCAACTGTCAGTAATGGCTGAGAAATTCGTTTCCATGTTGCATTGCATTTCTCGCTGACGATGTAATTGAAACCAGTAAAAGCAGCTTCAAAGGGGTTCCTTGGTTCTTCAAGTTCAAAATCTGTTATGCCGATCCTAGTCAAATCCCAGTATTCACATTCTTCCTTTATCTTCTTTAGGATGTACTTCACGAAGGGTTCTATGCCATACTGTACGTGAATAGCGTCTATCTCAATTCTCTTACCGATCCACTCTTTTCCGTTAGGTTGCATTTCGCCTTGGAGATACTGGAAGTCATTTACAGTGTAAGCACTCTTGTTTTCTTCTATCTTTAGTCTCAACTGGTTTTGTAGACTTTTGTTGAGTCTCTGTTCTTCAATTAGTCGTGAGTCAAAATTGCCTTGCTCATTCAAGTATTTGATTAGTTCAGAATTTACGCCTACATCTATAACTCCAGCGTAACGCTCTCTCAAATTGAAAAAGATTTTTACGCCTTCCAAATCGAAGTCATGCAACACAAGGAAATAGAAGGTAGGATCTTCTTCATCCAATTCTTCAGCTATTTGTAGTACTGCTTCTTGGACATCGCTTGGACTGTAACCGCCAGTGCTGACCAAATTGACTTTGTACCCTTCTGCCTTCAGCCTTTCCAAAAGTTCTTTGCTCACGGTTTTCTTTTCGCACAACAGAATGAAGCTACAGTCCTTCGCTGTGCGACTTCTCGTTTCTTTATCTACAAGGAACTTTCCACTTTCGCCTTCACATACCGCTTTGCCTTCAGCCCAAATATTGATTTTTTCACGCACACGCCAATACAGTTCCTTTGGGATTCCAAACTCTCCGCATTGTTTTACGCTCCACTGATTCAATGCGCCTATTTGCCAATCCACGTACAGCATTTTAGATTTGCTATCAATCTCCGTGAGTTGAGGGTTCTCACGTAGAAACACGTTTCTGCACTCATAGAAAAAGTGTCTTATATCAGTGAACGGTGGAAGTTGCCCTTGCCTAGCCAATTCTAAACGTTGATTTAACAGTCTTCGAGTCACGTCATAGAAGATGACCATTAGGTTTCACCTGCTTGTTTTCGGATTTGCCTATAGATTTTATCCGATCCGTAAAGCCAATATGAAAACTGATAACTTGTGCCCAAATAGCGGTTCTGGATTGTAGCATTGTTTTTAGTTAGAATGTTGTAGGCGCTATTCCACTTATCAGGTAAATTGGCTGCTTTGTATGCCACTTCATAAGCACCGATTTTTGCGCCTTGCTGAGATTCAAACTTAAGAATATTGAATGTTTCCTCGGTAACTGCCGTCTTCTCTTCCTTCGCTTCTTTTGGTGCGAATGTCTCGATATAATCGTTTGTTGCTTCCGCTGCCATTGAAAGAGCGTCTCGTAGCTTGACTAAGAACTCAATTTGTTGTTTGCTGCTCATGGGTTAAGCCTCTCGTCGCGGAAAAGAACGACATTAACGTGGTTGCGTTTGCCGTCTAAGAGCTCGATTATTTCATAGCGGAGGGCTATGCCTACCAGATGGCCTGTCAAGTCAAGGATTTTTAGTGTTTTCTTGCTTTTGCTGGGATAAAGGTTAGCCACGATAATATAACGGCTTTCAGATGCAAAACTTTTAAGTGCGGTAGCTGAATTATTAACCATTGAGAATCCTCGCGGGTTCTTGGGTTGGGGTTGCCTGGGCCGTCACGCTTGGGGTAGCCTCAACTTTTTTTCTTATTTGGGTTCCAGGGAAGTGACCACATACCGGACACTTTAGCGGATTTTCGGTTCTTGGTATCCGTTCATGGCCACATTTTTCACATTTTATTTTTATTATTTGCATTCTTTGTTTTCCTTCATTATGAAGCTAATAGGCTATCTGAACATATCTTCACTTCGTGAAGCGCAAGCGCAAGTTTACGCAGATGCAAAATTATAAATACTGAAAACACTATAATGGTTAGTGCGTGACGGCCAAATGTCAACATCAGATAAAATCTTAGAAATAATCAAACAAAATCCGGCAATCTCAAGCAAGGCAATATATGAGACACTTAGAAAAAACGATCCAAACTTTAGAGAGAGTTACCGTACAGTTCAAAATTACATAACAAGTCTGAATAGAGAGAAGTTAATCCAGCAACACGCGATCTGCGGAAATATTGTATATTCGGCTGCTAACTCTGGAATCTCAGAAAATGATGTTTTCTATGTGAAGGTTTGGAATGAACTGTTCCAAATCCAGAGTGAATTATCAACCAATCGTTACACAAATCAAACAGCTAACTTTTTGCGACTTCGTGGTTTGGTCCTTATGTTACCATCTACCTTGCAGCAAGAACTAACTCCTACCTTCGATAAAGTGCTTGAAAGAATAAAGAGCCAAAACTCTGCTGCCATAACTCTCTATGCTGACTTAGATGAGCCTCCTACTGCTCAAGATGAACAAAGATATAACATGAACTTCATGTTTGAACTAATAGGTAAAGTCGCTACTGCCTTACATAAGAGACTTGAGTTAAAAGCTGAAGAAAAAGAAACTACGGATTAACAAAACACATCCTCTCCCTTTTTTTCTTTACTTGAATGTGTTGTTTTCGTTAAAGTTGGAAAAGTTGAATCCGTCTTGTATATGTATTATCTATGTTAGAATTCTAAACTTAATTTAAGGTTCGATTGCGGTCAATCAATGTCATTTACTCAATACTATACTTTTGGGTAAAAAGTATGTTGAATGAACATAGAATTCAAGGAGTTCGTAATAAGACAACATAGCCCTACAATTAGGACATAATGTTATGTAGTTTGTATCTTGAACATCTTGTATAAGAAAAGTATTGTTACTTCTTTGTTAAACTCATACCCATCTTGTCAACTTCAACTAAGCCCAGATAATAGTCTAAAGCCTTTAACGTTAACCCTGTCCAACTATGAACTTGAGCTATACTCCAACCTGCCAAAAAGAAATTCGTTATCCTGCTCAGTCTAAAGAAGTGAGGGTAAAATCCAAACGCTCTGTCAATGATGTTGTAACCTGTTTTTCTACAGTATGGAAATACTCTTTCGCCTGGAGCTGTCGTTTCTATCGCTTCTATCAAATCTGCCATAAACGGGAAGTCTAAAGGAATAACTAAAGGCGGTGTAACTATGCCATGCTTCAAACGCTTACCAACTTCAAAAATAACTTTGTCACTTAAGATAGTGAACTGTTCTGGTGTACATCTTAATGCTTCGCCTCCTCTGATTGCTGTGGCGTAAATTAGAACTGGATAACCTCTGTGTTTAGTTTTTTTAAATGTTCCGTTAGCCATGCCATCCTTAAACTTTGCATCATCGGGCAAAGGCTCTAAAAGTTTATGTCCATGCTTACTGTAACGTGTTGGTTTAATGACTTGTGTTTGCATCTAAGTTTACTCCTTGAACTTTCTGTTTCTCTTTTTCTATATCCCTGTTCTTATCTAAAGCCTTGAGAACTTCTATTCCCAGTGTAGATAAATCCAACTTGTAATAGTTGTGTCCAACAAGCATCGGATTGATTAGGCTTCGGCTCTTGCATCGCATTATGGATTGCTTGTATGTTTCGCCTAGCTCTGATGCTATTATGCTTGACTTGATAGCTCCCTTTGTTTGAATCAGTCTAAGAATTGTTATATCCTCTGAGTTAATCAATTTCAATATGACATCTAAGCGTGTCATAGCTTGAGCATCACGTATTCGCTGAAAAGCCTCTGGAACCAAACTCATCCGCATCTGGTCATACTCCTGATAGATTGGGCGGGGCCACAAATCGAAGGTGTTTGTTTCAATAGGAATCTTTTTTACGCGTGGTTTCCAACCGTGATAGTCCTGTTCAAACATAACTTTGTCATATTTGTATTTGCCTTTGCCTTCACAAACGCTAACTTCACCTGTGTATTTCAGCATTAATTGAAGTGTGATTGAGGTG
>PKYH01000006.1 GCA_003133625.1 Candidatus Bathyarchaeota archaeon
TATGCCCATTCTGAACGCTTGGTAATGCAGCTAAACTTGATGCAAAAAAGATTTAAGGCTGCCGGAACAATACCGCTTTGTCGTGAAAAGATGGAGAAAATAGCAATACCAAAAGCTACTCTAATTATTGTGCTAATTATAACGATTGTAGTTGCAGGTGTCGTATCAGCAGTGGTTTCAACGCAGTTGGCGATTGGACCTCAAGGTCCGAAAGGCGATAAAGGAGACACAGGAACTGCCGGAGCTACTGGAGCAACAGGGGCAACAGGCTCCACAGGAGCCACTGGATCTGCAGGAGCAACGGGCGTAGCAGGGGCAACAGGCACAACTGGATCGCAAGGTATTCAAGGTCCGCCAGGAATTACCGTCGTCAACTCCACCAAAATTGATTCTGTTTTGGTAACTTATGCAACGGCGATTGGTAACGTTACATTAACTGCACCTGCAAGTGGCACTATCATTATCACACTCAACGTGGGCTACGTTGACATGTACAACAATAATTCGTGCGTGCTATATCTCGGAACATCGGCTGGCGGCAACGACCTAGACATTTGTGCACACGGATCAAGAAATCCTGGCTCAACAACTGAACTGGTGTATTTCGACATGACTTCGCAAGCAGCATATAATGTCACGGTGGGCAACGAGTACACTTTCTATGCCACTACTACTAGGTATTTCGGCGGCGATAATGCGATAATGTCACTAAATAACATCCATCTAATTGCAGCGTTCTCCGCAACTTAACGTCTTTTTTGGCCGTATTTTGGTCCCATAAAGCAATGTTCGTTTAAAGGGGATCTTCAGGTGAAATCTTTTTTCATCCACTGGAAACTGTATACTCATTTCCGGTTATACCTGTATTCTATGTGGATTTGATTTTCTACCCTACCCTTTATCCTCTTTTAGGTATGCTTTATTTTGCTGATTCGTGTCTACTGCTAAGTAGCTCTTTTTCTGACCCTGAAAACAACGTTAGCCAGAGTGGTGGTTGGGTTGGATTAAAATTTAATCCCCTCCTCCTATCAACGGTTCCACGGTGCCCTGCTTAGGGAAAGCATTGGGTCAGGGCACCTAATTCTCAATGGCTCCAAGTACTGCTTTGCCCCCAAAAGTCAAGCATTGGGGCCCAGAGAAACAGATAGGATACAATAGCTGTGTTTTGGTCGATGATTGAATAGCGCGCATAAACAGAGAAAAAGCAGCGTGCATGAGTAAAATTGAAATTTGGCAACTTCCTTAACTATTACGGAAAGCAATATGCGTTCAATCGAAAGCATTCCAATCTATATGTACTGAGGAACAAACTATTGGCGAAGAAACTGTACAAACCAAATTTGCAGAATATAGAGGAGATTGAGTATGTCAGTTTTTGTGTTTGACCAAGACACAATCGGTATAATTCGTTACATCCTGGCACTCCAACGTTTCAAGGAGTATTTAGTTGGGCCTCAAGGAATAGACGAGTCTCTTTGTGCACTATCTCTCAATAGAGTGCTAATCCAGACTGGACTAAAATTTCCCAAGTTTCAGAAAGATAATCCAAGCGATATACGAGTGTTTGAGGTCATCCGATTCTTGGAACAGAAAAGCCACATAAACCCTACAACAGCAAAAAAACTCAGAGAGTACATGGATTTTCATGACGCCCTAATACGAACCAGTTCTCAAACCACCCCAAAAAAGGCAAATCCCAGAGCGCAAGAAATCCTGCAGTTTCTTTTCACCGAAGCAGGTATGAACCAAGATGAGGAACTCAAAAATAGAACATTCGAGGAAATTGCAACTCTCGATACTAAGCCATCTCCCGCAAATGAGACATACGAGAAGCTCGTAGAATCGGATTTTGATAACCTCGATAAACTCTATGAGAAGTGTCCGACCTTACAACTCGAAATAGAAAAAAGACTGACGACCCCATTGCGGGGTGCACACATATCTGGTTTCACCCCTAATACTGGCGGGATATGGCTGCCTTTTGTGACAGTTAAAACACATGATATTAGAGCACACATTGATAGAGCAAGCGTTGGAGTAACCTTTACGCCCATTGACATTAGGATAGGATTGAATTTCGGAAGTCAAGCTCACAAGTATAGGACAAGATATTATGAAATGCTTCTGAATGGAGAATTAATAAACGAGGTTGAAACTCTCAATAATAGAGACACGGGATACTGCCTTTGTGACACTTTTTGGCACTATCACATAAGAAACTTGCAATCTCTTCAATGGTGTCTTACTCTATACAGCAGCACCAAGATGACCCTCGAAAGAGCCATTGAAGAGACCAGACATCTCGAAGGAACCCCCTTGACGGCAAACAGTTACTTAATTAGTAAGGTGATTAAGAGAAGACCAGAAGACTTTGCTCACGTTATTAATGGGATTGTTGATGAGATTTCGAAGACTTTAAATGAACTCTACCCAATGCTAGCTCTTATTGACAAAGCTGAAGCCTGAACGTTTTGACGCAGATAGCAGACGGAAGATGCAATAACTTATTGGGTTTGAACTAACAAAGCGGAAAGCCGTAGTTGTTGCGGCGAAATTAAAATTTGATTAATAAGCAGGTAAAATGCAATAGTGTTTAGGATGTGTCAAATTTTGATATATGTTTGCTGTTGAAACAAGCAATTTATTAAGAAATAATATTTCTTAAACATGTGTAAACAGAAATGAATAAAAAAGTTGATTTGCTTGAACTATCTAATCCTCAAAAAACCAAATTTTTGAAACAAGTTAGAGCTTACTTGCAACAGCATGTAGTTGAAGAGAGATATTATAGGTCTATTTCACTGTCAAGTTTAGGGAAATATAATGTACGATTAAAGTTTAATGTAGCCAATAGATTCAGTGTTTTGTGGTTGTTGGGTGCCTACAGCGTAATCTTAATTATGAGTCGTTAGTCTTAATACATAATGGATGAGGGATATACTGCGTTGAAAAAAGCATTTTCTCCTATAATGACTCTTCTGAGTAAAAACGGATATTCAAAAAATCAAATCGACGAAATCTGTAAATGGTACTGTCGCTCAACTACCAACAACTGATATCTTGTTCATGCCATGTCTATTTTATGGTTACGTGTCATTGCTTTTCTAAACGGAGCGTAGAAAAGGCTAAAAACACTGGTGACAGGTATTTCTTAATGAAAGCTTAAATTTGAGTCAACAAGAAACATTGAAATGAAAAAACATGAAGAAACTACAAATCATAATAATCGCATTTCTAATTTCGCTATCAATCTGCGCATTCGCAAGTACGCAAGTCAAAGCAGCTCCTCCTTTGAGAGTTTCTGTTTCGCCTGTTTCTTGGGCTATGGATGTTGGTCAGTCTGAGACGTATACGGCGTCTGCTTCTGGCGGTTCAGGTACTTACACAGGTTATCAGTGGTATGTGGGTGGGTTAACTCAGTTTGGTGCGACTGCGTCAACGTTTGGTTTTGCTCCTGTGTACTCGGGTTTTTACTTGATTACTGTGGCGGTTACTGACAGTTTAGGTGTGACTTCGGCTCAGTCTTCTGCTGTTGCTGTTACGGTGAATCCTGCGTTGGTTATTCCGACTGTTTCTGCTTCTGCAGGTTCGGTTAATCAGGGTCAGACTAGCAGTTTGACTTCTTCTGCTGTGTCTGGGGGTACTTCTCCTTACACGTATCAGTGGCTTCAGAAGGCTCCTAGTGCTGGTTCTTACTCGTCGATTAGTGGTGCGACTGCATCTAGCTATTCTTTTGTTACTTCTGGTTCTACGGCTACTGGATCTTGGAGTTTTGAGCTTCAGGTTACTGATGTCGTTTCGGCAGTGGTGACTTCAAACTCTGTGTCTGTTACGGTTAATGCTGTTCCGACTGTGAGTGTGTCGCCTACGTCTTGGACTATGGATGTTGGTCAGGTTCAGACGTTCTCGGCTTCAGCTTTTGGCGGTTCAGGTAGTTACACAAGTTATCAGTGGTATGTGGGTGGGTCTGCTCAGTCTGGTTCGACTGCTTCAACGTTTAATTATGCTCCTGGATCCGTGGGTTCTTTCTCGATTACTGTGACTGTTACTGACAGTTTAGGTGTGACTTCGGCTCAGTCTTCTGCTACTTCGGTTACTGTGAGTGCTTCGCCGACTGTAAGTATCGCACCTCTTGGTCCTGTTACTATGGATGTTGGTCAGGTTCAGACGTTTTCGGCTACGCCTAGTGGCGGTTCGGGTACGATTCATTATCAGTGGTACTTGGACGGCGGTGTTGTTGGGTCTGATAGTTCGGGTTATTCTTATACTGCTGCTGGGGCTTCGCATTCGGTTACTTGTAAGGTGACTGATAGCGCTTCTACTCCAGTTACGTCTCCTGCTTCTAACGCGGTTTCTGTTATCTTCACCGTTAATCCTGGTGTTCTCAACCACTTCCTTTTTAGTACTATTAGTAGTCCTCAGACTGTTGGTTCTGCTTTCAGCATAACGGTTACAGCTAAGGACGTGTATGAGAACACGGTTACGGGCTATACTGGTACGCCGTCTTTGACGTATTCTGCTGGGTCAATTAGTCCCGGCACCATGAATGCTTTCGTTAACGGTGTAGGGTCGACTTCGGTTACGGCGACTGATACGGGTTCAGGTGTTAATATCACGGCAACTGACGGCATTCATTCTGGGACTAGTAACTCATTTACTGTGACGGCCGCACCAACACCCACTCCAACTCCTACTTCAACGTCAACACCAACACATAAGCCTACAGCTACTCCAACTCCAACAGCAACACCATCACCTACCCCAACTCCCTCAGCAACAACCGTGCCAGCGACGACAGATGGTGGCGCAACAGTTAACCTTGCAATCACAGGAAACATAACCAGTTCACAGATAACCAACGTCACAATCACATCAAACCAACCCACCAAAACAACAACAGTAGCCTTCACAATAACGGGACCAAACACAACAACAGGCTATAGCAACATGACCATACCAAAAACCGCCACCCTCTACGGAACAAACCCATTCGTGTACATAGACGACCAGCAAGCACCAAGTCAAGGCTACACGCAAGACGCCAATAACTTCTACGTATGGTACACAACAAGCTTCAGCACACATCAAGTGTCAATACAATTCGTACTACCTCCAACGCCGCCAGCAACATCATTCGGACCTGTACTCGCCGTCGGCATAGCCGTCGCCGAAATCATCTCAATCTTCACAGTTATAGCCGTCAACCGTTTAAGACGAAAACCTGACAACGCATAAACCAACCCTAAAACTTAGCGCTCATTTAGCAACGCCTGTTTTTTTGAGTTCATTTTCTTTTTTATAGAGTTTTTTTTGAGACTATTACCTGATTGCCAGCTAGAGGATCGAACTCTCGAAGAGCATATTGTGACATGCTCCCACCCTTGAAAGGGTGTGGGCTTCCTGCTTCAGTGAATACCCTTCAGGTTTTAATTTGGATGATTAAAATTGACTTTGGGTTTGAGATTCGTGTCAAACTAGAGTTTCATTTTTCCTAGTTCTTTGGTAATTTGTTGGCACGTTTCGTACACGTCCTCGGTTTGAATCGGCGGGCCTTTAACCTTGGACTGGAATACTCCGCGGACATCAATATGATTCCAAGACTCTCGCTAATGACTGGCACTGGAACCAAAAAAACGGTTACTCCCAACTTGATTAGTGGTGAAATGGGTCCTTTGTTTTCTCCTCTCAACAGCTTCTTCGCTCTATTTGCTTCATTCAGGGACTTGCTCAACAAGCTTACGGTTTCCTGATAACTCATCCCCATTTCGCGCAGCACTTTAATCAGAGTGGCAGCATCCTCAATCTTGGCTCGATTCATCAAGTATTCTCCGCAGAGTTCAACCATATGTTAATGTTAGTAGAGATACAAAAGCCTTCATTTGGAAAAGTGATATATATAGCGCGCGCTGGAGTGGGTTGAGGCTCACAAAACGGTGCACTTTCATTTTACGCCGACTCATGCTTCTTGGCTGAATCAGGTAGAGTTGTGGTTCAGCATTTTAGCCAGGCAGTTGCTTTCCAAACGAGATTTCAAGTCGGTGGAAGACCTGACTATGCAGCTTTTGGACTTCATCGAGCAGTACAATAAAGCTGCTGGACCCTTTGCGTGGGTATACAAAGGCGAACCTCTAAAAATTGATTAAGGTTTTAAGGGTACTGTGCACTAATAACATTTATTGCCGTTACGAAGAAACTACCTACCTCTGACTTTTGGCTTTGACTCAACTTGGGATTAACTCAATAACCTTTTTTCTTGATTACAAACGATTCCATGTAAGCTCTCAAGTACGGATCATGCACCATGTCTTTGGGCCACCTCTTCATCCATTATTTCTTTGAGATTGACGACTTTTTTTAGTTTCGGAGCATGTGTCGTGGTGTAGTATTCTGTGTAGCTGCCCTTGATTTTTGGTTTGCTTATGACTATTTCTTCGCCTCTGATTTCTAAAATCACTTCAACTCCGGGTTTCAGACCCTACGCATCTCTTAATCGTTTAGGGATTACCACTTGACCTTTTTGCCCAATCTTTTTTCGAGGCATCTTGAACACCAATTAGTGACTTTATTCAACTTAAATTTGAACTTTCCAACTAAACAGTGCCACTTAGGGTTGGCCAGCAAAAAAATTAACGCCACAACAAAATGTCTTTGTAAATAAGCTTGCTGAACAGGGAAGTTTTTCAGGTTTTAATTTTTCCATATTCAACAGAAAAAATAATGGATAATTCTTATGCGTGGTCAGCTATGCCCAACGTTCATTAAAAATAAGTATCTGTGATTCAAAAAAAAGAGTTCCTGCCAATCACATCAGTCTTTTCGAAAAAAATCCGGTTGCTTTGTATACATTCAAAATGCTGATTCCTGTAAAATCGTAAAGCTAGTTAAATTCGTTGGCATGGTGATTCAGGTAAGATTTACTTATTCTGGTCGGTTGTAGGCTGGAGACGCTAAAAGGGATATAGCGTTTGCCAAAACATATTGTTAACATAAACTTTAAATTTTTGTTTACATTATTGTTTACACATGAGCGATGTAATTGGAATAAGAGTGCCCAAGAAGCTAAAACAAGAACTTCAGGATTTGAACTTTGATTATGCAAAAGAAGTCAGGTCGTACCTTGAAACAGTGGTGAAAAAGGAGAAATTGAAGCAGGCGATGAAGGAGGTTGACAAGTTCAGGAACGATCTAGGTAAAAAAGTCGGAGTGACCGCGAGTTCAGCAGACATTATCAGGGAAGATCGTGACCATGCCCACTGAAGTTGTTATCGATTCATCTGTGATTGCTGCACTAGTTACGCCCGAGGAGCACTCTGACTGGGCGTCCAAACAATTATTGAAGTATGATTATTTCCATATTCTTGACCTAAACTATTACGAAGTAGCCAACGCCATAAGGCATAAGAAAACAGATAAGTTTGATGCAAAAGATGCGATAAATGCTTTCACAAAAGCCGTTGAACTGATGAATCTCTATGCAGTTCATAACTTTTCTGAAGTCATTAATAACGCAATCGCCCAAGCATTAGATTTGAACATTACCGTTTATGATGCTGCTTTTGTGTCGCTTGCCGAGAAGCTCGATATGCAGTTACTAACTCTTGACGGAAAGCTTGCAAACAAACTTGAAGGCACAAAATACTATGCTCTCTTGGAAAACCCAAACAAGAAAACCTCCCAGATTTGAAATTGCATAAATAAGCAAGTTTAGATTAGATTTCAAGAAATGGCTGTTTCTCTTGGTTCAATCGACAGGACATTGACCATTCGCTGGTTCCAGGGGCTTTTTTATCTTGGGATGACTGCCAAGAATGGTTCAGGCTCCATCTTCACAGTTGAGTACACAGCTAGCGCTATACTCCAGAAGACATCATCATGCGAACCATTAGGATGACTATAACCTATAGTGCCATCCTTACGCAGATCATACCGCTCCACATTCAACTCAGAATAAATATCCGTCCTAAGCTTCTCCCACTTCATCTCAGGAAAGAAAAAAACGTGATTAGACATCCGCTGCTTAAGCAAACTAGCCATCTCACTCTTTCTAGGCACACTAAAAATCACGCCCTCACCGTTCTCAACGCCAGCACTCTCCATATCAGAAATAAACGATGGCCCCTCCCGCGTAACGTCAACCCTGATTTTTTGGAAACCGCCCCAACGATCCTGCAACATCTTAAGATAACCCAGGACAGACGCATACAAAGTCGGCTGAGCAAAAATCTTCACATGCCGAAGCAACAACTTACCATCCAACCGTTCCACAATCGACAACACACAATAATCCCGCGTCTGAGCAAGATCCAAACCCGCAAAAAACTCCCCCTCATAACTAGAATCAGGATTAAACTCACGCAGATCCTCACCGCAAGCATTCTTCACTGTACCAACACAAGAAGCAATAAGACTCTGCGACACCCAAGTATTCTCGTCCTCAGCCCACTCCGCTTCCATCTCCCGACGCCACCTAATCGGATCATCACCAAACATCTTCTTAATCTCAGCAATCGTATTCGGCTTCAAAGGACCATTAGGCTCCATAGCTTTTTCCCAAGGCACATGCAACCGCCGAAAATTACTAAAGTTCTTGTGATTAAAAATCTTCCAGAAAATACTATCCGTAGTCCAGGGCGTACTACTACACACAAACTTCCCATCAGTCGTGCTAAGAGTAAACAAGATAGCGTCATACAACTCTTGATCATTAGGAATAAAGTTCATTTCGTCACAGTTGGAGACCAAGACGTCGTCTGCGAAGAAGTTGTGATTTCCCTGAACTTCTATGTCGTAAACGAGGTCGCCTTGCTTTTCTTCCCTAGATAAGCTTTCTGTTGCCGACACATTGGACTGCAATACTCGAGTGCTTGCAAGATATAAAATTTTGTTACTCTTGCTTATTTGGGAAGAAGGGATGTATCCTCTGTCTAATGTGTATACTCTGTGATCAGCCGTGCAATCAAGTGTTCCGAACTCATGGGTTATTCGCAGTATCTTACGAGCGGTCTTTGGATTTGAGAATGTTCTAATGACTTTTTTCGGTTGTATTTGGCTCGTAAGAGTATTGTACGAAAGGACTTCTTGACCAGACTTTAGCTGTTCTATTGGAATTTTACTACCATCTGCAAGAGTCACTTTGACGTCAGCTGGCACGCAGTAGACTACGTTGAGTGTTGGTCCTCGGATTGTTTCTGGGTTGTTTGGGAATGCTTCGATGGTGCTGCCGTTTGTGAAGTGTATTTGGGTTTTTTGGGGTTTGAACGCGATGCCGGGTGGCAGTTTGTGTGTGAAGAATGCTATGCGTGAGAGGATTCTTTTGGTTTGGCGCCATGATGGTCCCACGATGCCGATTGCGGTATCGGGGTGAGTTGTTGCGTACCATAGGAGGAGCGCTGCGATTATGAATGTTTTGCCGCTTTGTCTGCACCATCGGGCGGCTGTGAACTGGTTTTCTTTGAATAGTTGGATGAATTCTGTTTGATATGCAAATGGTTTGAATCCGACTACCTGTTCAAAAAACTTTACGGGGTCAGCGCTTAACTCTTGCGTTTTTTCGAGTATATTCTGCTTGATTTGCCTGTTGGTTTGCTGGACGTTATGCCATCGAGGTAGAATCTGGTTGGGGCGAAGAGTCTTGGCTTCTTTCTTTAAGTAGCCTCGCATTTAATTCCTCCATTTCCTTAAGCTTAGTTTCGATCTCGCGGTAATTGATGTAATCGGCGAGAATTTCCTTGTAGGTTTTAGCTATGGTTGCCACGGCCTGTAGGCGTTGAACTTCGACTTTGTCTAGTCCAGGTTTGACTGCGGTTTTTAATGCGCCCGCTAACATCCGTAGCGCTTCCTCGACGCTGAGTAATTCCTTTGGAATAGAAACTGAAGTGTTCACGTATCCTTTTGATTGTAGTTTTAGGCCGAGGCGTTGGCATTTTATGAATATGGCGCCAGGCTTCTTATCGAATCGGGCTGCTATGGCTTCTACGTGCGTGTTTGATTCGACAAGTGTTTTGAGTTCGGTTTCTTCTTGTACTGTCCAGCGTTTGCCTTTAGTCATGTGTTCTCGTGTAAGGGTAGTGTGGGCAAGGCTTATATAACAATTCCTGTTAAATTTGTAGTATACTTAAACAATGTCTGTTAATGAGGTAATGATATGTTGGGTAACTCTATGAGGAAGTATGTTATGAGTGAAAACAAGAACGGTTACAGTAAACAGGTGCAAAGCGTCTACAATAGCCGAATCAAAGCCTACGCGAAACTTGCCCTACAAGACCTCGCCCTCCTCGCCCAAAAACTGCCGGAAGACCAGCAAGCAAAAATATTCAATGATAAAAACATCGGAAACCTGTTAGCAGCCATCATAAAATTGAGTCCAGTCCAAAATGCTCAATTAAACGATGATAAAGGCTTGGCTAAAAAGAAGAGACAACGCCTCCTACCCCTCTGTTACGATCTAATCACACTGCTAAACGATTCCAATTTGGCACACCTTATAGCACCTGTTGGAACAAGATACATGATAAAAGAAGGCGGACCACTCGCATTTCTAAAAGCCATCTATTACCGCTCCTTCGAATCAAAAGAAGACGAAGAATAACAACCAAAACGGCGATCAAGGAATTGTTGTTCAGTTGCTTAAAAACGCTAACGACAAATGCCTTGTTTACACTGCCCGGGCTTACGCAAAGCATAACGATAGTGGAACCTTCACAGAGAGTTTTGCAGTCAACTGAATTTCGAAGGCTTAAGAGGTCTATAGGTCAGCTTGAGCAGGTGAAAACGGAAACAGCCCAGAAACTAGCGGATATCCTGAATTTAGAGTACAAAGCCTTGCAGGAAGCAGCGAAAGGTCATCCGGCTAGTCAAGCCTTGGAAAGGACTGTTGCGAGCACGTCGCCTCCTGCGGTTATAACGGTTGTGTCTTCTTTGACTCAGGACGCAGATGCCTTAACCGTAGCCCTAGAGAAGCTTGGGGAGAAGGGATACAGCACAGTTCTTGTTGGGGTTGGAAATGAGGCAAAGACTGGTTATGGCCATACGCATAGGGTTGTTAAGACTTTGCTGAGGATGGGTTTGTGTAGGCAGACGGAAACGAATAGAGTTGTGGTTGCGGATCCTGGCGAGTTGTTGACGAGGTGGGCTGGCTATTACGATTTTGCATTGATGAACAAGGTGAATGCGTATTTTTCTTTGGAGACGGATTTGGATGGTTTCGCAAAAAGATTGCCCACTGTGGGTGAACATGATTTGAGGTATGCATTGACGCTTCAGGCTGGTGCTTCTTTGGTTACGCCTTATGTTAGGCCCGTTAACATTCACTTGTATGTCGATCCGGAGAAGTTGGGTGCTTGGCAAAGGTTTCTGGGGCTTCAGTTGACTGAGTTGGGCGGTAATGTTTTTCTTGTGGAACCGTATGACGAGAGTGTTTTCTATAAGGTTCAACGGGTTAGGGATGTCTGCGTGGTTTCGAATGTTCAGTTGTATCTTGATTTGTATAACTATCCAGCTCGTGGGAGAGAAGCTGCGGAGCATTTGAGGAAAGAGGTTATCGGGTTTTAGGTGGTTTTGA
>PKYH01000092.1 GCA_003133625.1 Candidatus Bathyarchaeota archaeon
CATAGCATCACTCCACCGCACATGAGACCTTGCAAAATCGGAAAAATCCTTATGATTACACATTCTCCAAAACAAACTATCCGTATTAAAAGGCGTAGAAGTAGCAATCAACTTACCATTAGTCGTCCCTAAAGTAAACAAAACCGCGTCATACAAATCATCATCACCAGAAATAAAATTGCATTCTTCAATCCAGACAACTTTGAACGTAGGACCCCTAATAGTATCCGGATTATTCGGGAAAGCCTCAATCATGCTCTCATTCGGCAAAGTGATCCTTGTTTTCTGCACATGCAGGCCTTGCTGTTGAGGAAGCTTCCTGGCAAAACCGCCCATACGCCTAATGTTCAATTTCGTTTGGCGAAAACTAGGCCCAACAATCGCAATATAACTATTCGGATGCTCCCACGCATACTTCAACAGCAAAGCCGAAACCAAAAACGACTTCCCAGTCTGACGAGACCAACAAACTGCAACAAACTGGTTCTGATCAAACAAATCCGCCAATTCAAGCTGATACCGGAAAGGAGTAAAACCGAAAACCTGCTCAAAAAACCCTTTATTATCACTACTCAAAGACGTAATTTGTCGCCTCTGCTCATCTTCCAGCCCTCCCACATCGCTTTCCAGACCCTTACGGTGACGCTTATACGCGTCCAGATCAAGAGTTCTTGGCTTTTTTAGTAAGCGCCGCATACTTCCCCTCAAGTTCAATCAAACGAGCCTCAAGCTCCCGATAATTCAAAAACTCAGCAAACTTCTCAATGTACATCTTCCTACCCTGAATAATGCTACGCAACCGCAATGTCTCAGCCTGATCAAGCCCAGGAGTTTCCAGCGAAACCAACGCATTATTAAGTTTCTGAAGCGCCTTTTCAACACTCGGCAACTTGTTAGAAGTAGTTGTACCCTGAATTTGCCGTACAACTACTACCAGTTTGAGACGACTAATTTTTTGCTTGATGCTTTCAGGAGATTTACCGAAAAACCCAGCGATCTCACTAAGCCTTTTATGCTCCTGCACCATCTCACGAAGCTGCTTTTCCTCTTCAACACTCCACGGCTTACCCCGCATCAAACAGCACCTTTCTCTTTATCCTCTTCAAGCAGAAAATCAGGAAACTCTAATTCTCCAGCATCCAACCCGCCAATAGCCTTGACACCAAACAAGTTATCACAATCAACCCCAGCAAAATCGCCGGCAGTTTCACCAATAATCACAGGCTGAAACTTTACGCGAAACTGAACCTTCCACTCCTTAGCCCTTCGACGCGCCTCAGCTAAACTATCAATCCCAACAAGAGGACACTGCAACAAATACCAAATGAGCCACCAAGCCTCACCCATAGGATACCTAGTTTCGACACAGTACACAACTTGATAAATTTTAGATTCCGTCATTTTCTAACTCTCCGCAAGTAACACTCCGTACATTCAACCCTGCCATTCTCGAAGACACTAGCATCCTTTCCACACGCACACTTCACCAATCCAAAGCCTCCAAATCAACACTAAAAAACACTTTGCGCCCACGACGCTCTCTGCGAACAACCTTCATCACAACCAACTGATTCAAATAACCGCTTTCATTAGCCCGCACCTTCCCAGTAACGGCAGCAACATCCGAAGCAGTACTAGGTCCTAGCTTAAGCAAAGTCAAAATCGAAACCTGCAAGTGCTTAGGAAACTCCAATATTCTATAAAGACGCTTGCCAGTGAACGCCATAATTCTACCCCGCCGTTCCAACCACACTGATATCAAAACTAAACGAAGCTATCCCCGTAACCGTGGTTGCAACAACCAAAGTAAACACAACCGGAACAAGCTGCTGACCAGGACTAATAATTGCGCCATTGTAATTCCACGTACAAGCCAAATAACCGCTACCGCTTGCAGGAACAAAGTTCCCCACAGCCATACTTACAGTTACAGGAACATTACTTGTGCTTTTCATGTACAAAGTGACATTAACTGTTTGGCCAGGAGCAAGCGTTCCCCAATTAATCTGAGACGTCGCACTTACACCAGCAGAATCACTATAAAACGCTACACCAACCGCCATAATGTTACCATGTGTACTAATCGTCGCCTGATACTGCAAACTAGCAAACACAAACGAAGCAGGAAGAAGAATCGCCAACGCAATAACAACAAGCCAAAGCCGCCTAAACTTCCACTTAACCGGCTGCCTTAACTGACTAACATCCGCAGCTCTACGCTGCCAGAAACCCGCAGTAGCAGTTCTGCCCCGCCCCACCATAAACGGTGTCTTATTACTAAAGTAGGCAAGAGGCTTAGCAACGAAAAAGTTAACCATAACGCTAAACGTGAAACTGCTCAATAACACATACCCTGAACCGAGACCACGCAACACCAAAGGCACAGCACCCGGAACATTCAGCAACGGAGACGCAGCAACATCAACAACCAAAGACACCAGCATGCTTGTCAAGTTAAGCCAACTGAAACCCCTACGCTGCCGCCGCTGCCAAACGTAACCATACGCTGTGTAACTCGCAGCCCCAAAAATGAAACCGACAAAAACAAAAAACATAACATCCAACATTTAAATTCACACCTTCCTCATGACTTCTTCCCTACCGCTTAGCCTCCAAAAACCGACTAGCCAAAGCACCAACAACACCACTAAGCACAACAAGAATCTCAATGTTAACGGCGCCAGTAACCAGAATAAGCGCTATCTCAATCGCTACAAGGCCTACAAGCGCGATAATCAAAACAACCATAGCCCAAACAAACCGTTCACTAGGCGGCACCTGCGCAGATCGACGGCGTCTAGAACGTGTCCTTGCCTTACTTGCA
>PKYH01000095.1 GCA_003133625.1 Candidatus Bathyarchaeota archaeon
CTTGGTCAGAATTGGTTCAGGCTCGGAAAGAATTTGAGCTTGTACCTGGGAAAGGTTCAGAGCCAGACATAATTATCAAGAGCGACAAGGCTCTTTTTGTGATAGAGGCTAAATTAAATGCACGCAACAAAACTGTGCCTAGTTCAATGGATCCACTTGTTAAGAAAAAATATGTTACTGGCGGATGCGGATGGTATCAGGATGTTTTCAAATCGGACTTTGAAACTGTAGCAATTAGCGACAGAAAGTATGAATTGCTAAGGTTTTGGCTGCTTGGTTCATGGATGGCACAAAACCAACGCTTAAGGTTCATTCTCGTCAATCTCGTACCCGCAGAACGGGAAAAAGACATTGAAACGCAATTCAAGAAGCACATAAAAGAAGACACAAACAAAACTTTCCTAAGATCAACATGGGAAGACATTTACAAGTTAATTCAAGAGACAGATAATCGGAAAAAACACTTAATGCTTGATTATTTTAGAAACAAAACCGTAGGCTACGACCGAGAAGGAAACCTTCAGGGCGCATTTTCTGTATAGTAACCAAACTAAAATGCCGAGAAAATACGTCCTACATATTTGTTAAACTTCATTCCAGCTTCGGGAAGAGCCTGGAAGCTTAAATTAAGTAACCAATTTGTGAATGAAGCAGAAGGCTTATATCTAAGTTCATTTACACTAATATCTTGCGTCTGCTTGTATTGCAGATACAGGATTGAGCAAGTATATGTTTGAGAAAGACCTCGAAAAAGCATATTACAAGAGATTACTTGAAGAATATAGCTATCCAGAATCAAGCATCAAAAATGAGGTTGCATATTCTTTTGGCAAGGCACGATATACTTTAGACATAGTAGTAACCAGAGAAAACAAACCGTATATTGTAATTGAAATTAAAGCGAGCGTTGGGCATATAACTAAGGATCAACTTCTGAAGTATGCTCAAGCTGCAGGAGCGGAATATGTCGTAGCTTCTGATGGGTTAATGGATGATTGTTACAGAGTAATCAAAGACAACTATCAAACGTATTTGGAAAAAATACCAGATATTCCTCCATACGGCAAAACTTTGGAACAAATTGGTTTTCATTCAAACGAGGGACTCGTTGGAATGAGTTCAGCACAACTCACCGACACCTTGTGGAAACTAGCTGACATCTATCGTGGACAAGGACTCGCAACAGAAGAAGCCCTGAGAGACATATTAAAAATCCTTCTCCTAAAGGCATACGATGAAACTCTTGAAAGCCCCCTTTTCAGAGCGAAATTCAAAGAAGAACCAGAAAACGTACAAACAAGGATCAACGCTTTAGCCACTAAAGCCTCCGACCAATACCCCCGAATACTGAAAGAACCTTTGATAATCAAAACTGAACTGTTAGTTAAGATAGTTCAAATTCTCCAAAAATACTCCATAAAAGAATCTGCCAAGGATCTCACAGGATCTAAACTTCCAATCGCAGAGATGTTGGGTCCAAAATCTTACCTTCAAGCCGTACCAAAAGACGTAATAAAACTGATAGTTGGTGTCCTCGAAATTAAGACTGGGGAAAAATTCATTGATCCAGCTTGCGGGGTTGGAGGTCTTCTCGCCGAAGTTGCTAAAGCGGGGGCAAAGGTTATTGGAGTAGAGAAAAACAATGGCTCTGCACAATTCGCTGAAGCTACTTTAGCCTTGTCTGGCCTGAAGGGTGAAATTCAAGTTTTTGACCCTATAGGTTCGAATGAAGAAAACCTATTTGATCGTATTTGGCAAAGCTGTTTTGATTGTGCAGCCGTTGTTCCACCGTTTGGAATGCGGATAAGCTACAAAAGGCTCAACAATTTCAAACTAGGCAAGAGCAGAATAGCTCAAAGTGCTGAAGCCTTGTACATGGAAAAAACTCTCCAGTGGCTGAAGCTTGGAGGTAGGCTGGTCATGGTTATTCCTGAATCTTTCATGTTTGCAGACTCTATGATTGAAGCGAGAAATTTTATGTTAAAGAAAGCAAAAGTGAAAGCAATTATAAGTCTTCCATCTGGGGCGTTTAAGCCATTTTCAGGCGCTAAGACAAGTCTTCTAGCATTGGAAAGCGATGAGAATGGGGCTTCACTTACGGATGAGGTTTTTGTTGCAGTTGCTGAAAGCGTTGAAGAGTTTGACTCTATTGTCAACCAATTTCGAAGCTTAAAACACGGGCAATTGCTGAAGTTTGGCAGAAATGTCGCAATTGTAAATATAAATTCAGCTAGACAAATGACCGCAGAATACCTGCTTGGCGAAAGCCTTGAACCTCAAGAACTAAATGAAGGCTTAGTAGCGAGTGAAGGAACTAAAAATGCGAAGTTGTTAGAACTTGTGAATTTTACTACAGGGACTCCTTTGACAACTGTTGGAAAAGAAGACCCGAGTGGCAAGGTGTATTATCTTCGAGCTGGAGACGTGGGGGAATTCATTGTGAATCTCAACAAAAGCCTAAGACTTAATCCAGAAAAAGACTACCGAAAATACACGGCAGAGCCAGGGGACATTTTGATGACTCGAGCTGGAACTGTAGGTCGAGTTGCACTAGTAAGCGAAAATTGCCCTCCCATGATTGTCGGAGCAAACGTGACAAAAATGGCAATTAAAGACAGACAAGTTTTGCTTCCTGAGTATTTGCTAGGTTTCCTTAGTTCGAAACAAGGCGAAAAACAAATCAAGTTGTACGCTGGAGGAGCCACAATTAGGGCAATTAGCGTTTCAGGTTTAATGCAAGTCAAAGTTCCACTTCTCCCATTACCAACACAGAGAAAAATGGCCACCCAGGTCAGAAAGATAATTCAGGGAAAGCTTGAGGCAACTCAGGTTCTCAAAGAATTGGAACAAAAAGAGAAGAAAATGCGGGAAGAATTAGAACGCTTGACTAATACAGGGTGATTGATATGGTAGTTGGAGTTTATTGTGAAGAAAAAAGCAAGGGCATATCTTTCGAAGAGTGCATAGCCTGCGGAAAATGTCTTCCTTCACAGCTAATTAAAAGTCTTCGAGTTTTCGATTACAAGCCCATTCGAAATAACTACTATGTAAGAGAAGTAATCGGGTGCTTGAGAAAAGCATACTTTGAGAGAAGGAACGATAGCGGAGATACGTACCTAACTCTGAAGGAACTCTACCCAAGAAAAAGAGGTGACCTTATGGGCAAAATTACAGGTGAAAATGGTTGGGACGAGCTCCCTGGCTCCTTGTCTTACAATGTCGATGGTGAGGATTTGAAACTTACAGCCCGACTTGATCTATATGATCATGATAAACACGAAATCATTGAGTTGAAGAGCACTGAAAATATCTGGAGCAGATACCTTCCAAAAGACTCAGACGTATTGCAGATTCAGAGCTACGGCGTTATATTTAAGAAAATTCTCAGCGTTGAGAAACTAAGGATTGTCTACTTGGGAATGAACGATTTCAGACAAGTGGAGATACCATCAATTGACAAATCTTTGTGGCTAAAGAGCAGAGTTGAAACTCTCCATAGAAGCATAAGAGATTCCAAGATACCTGAAGAAGAAAAATCGTACGGTTGCAACTTCTGTCAGTACCAGAGTCAATGTAACCAAATCAACGTGACCAGACCAATGGCTGGCCAAGTTTTAACAAGTATTGGAGGAAAAAACTAAATGTTGATTCAAGGAATAAATGGGTGTGAGTTAGATGCCAATGACTGATGCAAATACTTACGAAGAACCAGTACTTAATAAGAAATCCTTGTCAGAAGCAGACATTTGCACTAAATTCATAACTCCTGCAATAGTGGGTAATGGTTGGGATTTAAAGAATCAGATTCGGCAAGAATTGTACTTCACTAAAGGAAGAATCATAGTTAGTGGTGAGCATATCGAAAGAGGGGAAAGGAAAAGAGCAGACTACATACTGTACCACAGCGGAAATATTCCTCTCGCTATAATCGAAGCAAAGGACAATAATCAGAGCGTTGGAGCTGGAATGCAACAAGCCTTAGAATACGGTGAGATTCTTGACATACCATTCATTTACAGTTCTAACGGAGATAGTTTCATAGAACATGACAGAACAGGTAAAGCTGACGAAATTGAGCGAGAAATACCCTTAGATAGGTTCCCAAGTCCAGAGGAATTGTGGAAAAAGTACAAAGATTGGAAAGGTATCACAGAAAAAATTGAACCAGTATTAACCGAAGACTATTATGTTGGAGAAAAAAGTCCTCGCTACTACCAGGAAGTTGCAATAAACAGGACCATCGAAGCAATAGCAAAAGGTCAAAACCGAATTCTCTTGGTAATGGCAACGGGAACAGGAAAGACTTATGTTGCCTCACAGATAGTTCAAAAACTCTGGAAGTCGAGACGGAAAAAAAGGATTCTCTTCCTTGCTGATAGAGATATATTACTTAATCAGGCTTCTAACAATGATTTCAAGCAATTTAAGCGTGTAATGACGAGGATAACCAACAGGAAAGTTGACACTTCTTATGAAATTTATCTTGCATTGTATCAAGCAGTCACTGGAGTTGAAGAATGGAGAAACATCTACAAACAATTCTCAAAAGAATTCTTTGACCTAGTTATTGTCGATGAATGCCACAGAGGGAGTGCAGCTACAAATTCTGCATGGCGAGAGGTTCTAGAATATTTTAAGTCTGCTACTCAAATTGGCATGACTGCCACCCCGAAAGAAACTGCAGATGTTTCTAACATAGAATATTTTGGTGAGCCAATTTACGTATATTCTCTTAAACAAGGAATTCAGGATGGATTCTTAGCACCGTACAAAGTAGTTAGAATATCCATCGACAAAGACGTGGAAGGATACAGACCTGAAAGAGGAACAATTGATAGATACGGAAATGAAGTTCCCGACAAATTCTACGAGGGCAAAGATTTTGACAGAGAACTAGTTATTGACGATAGAACTAAACTAGTGGCTAAGAAAGTTACCGAGTTCCTGACAAAGACGAACAGAATGGACAAAACAATTGTTTTTTGCGTTGATATAGAACATGCAGAAAGGATGCGAAGAGCCCTAGTTAATGAAAACAAAGATATGGTTACAAAGAATTCAAAATACGTTGTACGAATCACAGGCGAATATGAATATGGGAAGAAAGAGCTAGACAACTTCATAGAACCTTCAAGTCATTATCCAGTAATAGTAACAACATCGAAGCTCCTGAACACGGGGGTTGACGTTCAAACGTGCAAATTAATCGTCTTAGATAGCAACATACAATCGATGACTGAGTTTAAGCAGATTATTGGCAGAGGAACTAGAGTAAGAGAAGATTACGATAAACGCTATTTCACAATAATGGATTTCAGGCAAGTTACTAATCTGTTTGCTGACCCAGATTTTGATGGCGAACCAGTTCAAAGTGATGACTACGAGGGCGGGGATGTATTAGTCCCACATGTGCCTAAACCTCAACCCAAGGGACAACCGCAGAAGAAGTATTTCGTTGATGGGGTTGAAGTACGAGTTTTGAATGAAAGAGTGCAAATATTTGACCAACACGGAAACCTGGTAACACAATCGCTAAAGGATTACACGAAACAGAAGGCTAGCTCTCAATTCAAATCATTGGATGGATTTCTTCAAAAGTGGAACAAAGCTGACCAAAAAACAGCGATAATTAAGGAACTTAGGGAGCAAGGCATACTTCTGGATGAGTTACATGACGTGGTGGGGAAAGACTTTGATGATTTCGATTTAATTTGTCATGTAGCGTTTGACCAAAAATTGGTGACACGAAAAGAGCGTGCACGCAAAGTTAAAAAAGGGAACTATTTTGCCAAATACGGACAAAAAGCAAGATTAGTGATTGATGCTTTGCTTGACAAATACTCTGACGAGGGAATTGAGAATATTGAATCTATGACTGTTTTGAAGGTTAATCCATTTCTGCAGTTTGGGACTCCTATTGAGATAGTAGGGTTTTTTGGTGGGAAGGAAGAATATATAGAAGCATTACAAGAAATCGAGAATCAGCTCTATAGGTGATTAATATGATGTCTGCAACGGTGAAGTCTATCCAAGATATTATGCGTCAAGACGCAGGCGTAGATGGTGACGCTCAAAGGATTTCTCAGATGGTTTGGATGATTTTCCTAAAAGTCTTTGACGATAAAGAAAAGGAGTGGGAACTAGAGAACGAAAATTATCAATCACCTATTCCAGAGAAGTATCGATGGCGTAACTGGGCAACGAACAAAGAAGGCATAACAGGTGACGAGTTGCTTGATTTCGTTGGAGAAATGTTCAAGGCCCTAAAAGCAATTAATGTTTCAAAAGAAAAAGACCCAAAAGGTTACATGGTACACGGAGTTTTTGAAGATGCCTATAACTACATGAAATCTGGAACGTTAATCCGACAAGTCATAAACAAACTAAACGAAATTGATTTCAACAAGTCAGAAGACAGGCATTTATTCAATGAAGTTTACGAAAAGATTTTGTCTGACTTACAATCAGCAGGAAACGCTGGAGAATATTACACCCCTAGAGCAGTCACCCAGTTTATCATCGATATTATTAACCCAAAGTTGGGCGAAAAGGTCCTTGACCCAGCTTGCGGAACAGGAGGTTTCTTAGTCAGTACACTTGAGAACATGAAAAAACAGATTATGTCTGATGCCGACTTGGATACTCTGCAAAAGAACATTAAAGGTGTAGAAAAGAAACCTTTACCTCACCTGCTTTGTACGACAAACATGATTCTTCACGGAATCGAAGTTCCAAACATTGCCCATGACAACACCTTAGCGAGACCACTAGCAGACTATGGAACTTCGGACATGGTTGATGTTGTTGTAACTAATCCTCCTTTTGGGGGAATAGAAGAACCTGGAATAGAGATGAATTTTACAGCAACATTAAGGACAAGAGAAACTGCAGATTTGTTCTTGGTTTTAATTATGAAACTGCTTAGAGATGAAGGAAGATGCGGGATGGTTTTGCCCGACGGATTCTTATTTGGTGAAGGTGCAAAAACAAGAATTAAGGAGAAATTGCTATCAGAATTCAATCTCCATACTATCGTGAGGTTGCCTAATGGAGTCTTCAACCCATACACTGGAATAAGAACTAACCTTATATTCTTTGAAAAGGGCAAGCCGACAAAAGAGATTTGGTTTTTTGAACACCCGTATCCAGAAGGGTACAAAGCTTACAACAAAACTAAGCCAATACAAATTGAAGAATTTAATCTGGAAAAAGAATGGTGGAATGACAGACAAGATGAAAAGTTCTCAAAATATTGCTGGAAAATCTCCATTTTGGATATTCAGAAGAGAAACTATAATTTAGATATAAATAATCCAAACAAACCTGAAGATGAAACCGAGCCTTCAAAAGAACAGATAATAGAAAGAATTGAAAAGACCATTAACAGGACTTACGAACTTCTAAATCTGATAAAAGGGGAAAGTCAAAACGGAACAGCAAGAATTCAAAGCTAAATTCATCCCCTTAACGTTCATTAGTAATTCTGAGCAAATAAAAAATCAGATAAAGAACACTATAGTTTTTCAATTTATTCGCAGGGCGTGTAACTCTTTAGTTCCACTGAAAAGTTTGTTGCTAAATACAAAATATGGTTTTACGGCTTCTGCAAAAGAAAATGGAGCTGTCAAGTTCGTCAGAATAACAGATATTCAAAGTGGCAAAATCAATTGGGATACTGTACCGTTTTGTGAATGTGATACTCCTGCAGAATACCTCTTGAAAGAAGACGACATTTTGGTAGCTAGGACTGGAGGCACTGTTGGAAAATCATTCTTGATTAGTGGGAAAATAGACAACGCTGTTTTTGCATCTTATCTTATTCGATTAAGAGTGGATAGACAAGAAGCTTTACCAAAATTCATTTCCTATTTCCTGAATAGTTATCTCTATTGGTCACAAATTACTGATCTCAAAAGTGGCTCAGCCCAACCCAATGTTAACGCCGAGAAAATAAAAGAATTGTTGATTCCTTATTGTGACCTTGATACGCAAGCTAAAATAATCGATTTGATTGAAAATGATAAAATCGAAGATAATGCCTTTGTTAATCTGGGAAATGTTCTGAAAAAAACAATTCAAGATTATGATCTAATAGAAGAATTCGACAAAAAAAACTCTGACCTGATAGACTACACTTCAAGACTCAGACACGCAATTCTCCAAGAAGCAATTTCTGGAAAACTCGTTTCACAAGACCCAAACGATGAGCCAGCATCAGAACTCCTTAAAAAAATTGAAGCTGAAAATAAGTTGACCATAAAGAAGAAAAAGTGTGGAGAACTGTCACCAATTTCGGTTGGGGAGATTCCTTTTGAATTGCCTGCTGGTTGGGCATGGGCTAGACTTGGTCAAATTATCCAAATTTCATCAGGAGATGGTTTAACCTCAAATATGATGAACTCTGAAGGCAAAATACCAGTTTTTGGAGGAAATGGCATAACTGGGTATCATAACAAAAATAATGTTGACGAACCCACACTTGTTATAGGCAGAGTCGGTTATTACTGTGGAAGCATTCATTTAACTCCTGAAAAAGCATGGGTTACTGATAATGCATTTGTCACCTATTTTAATCACAAGCAGATTGACATCAATTTCCTAGTATGGTTACTTAAAGGAACAAATCTTAAAGAAAATGAAAATGCAACAGCTCAACCAGTCATATCTGGTAGAAAAATCTATCCAATTATAATAGGCCTCCCTCCTTTTGCCGAACAGAAACGAATCGTTGACAAAGTGGACCAATTAATGAAACTATGCGATGAATTAGAAGAAAAAATCAGAGAAAATCAGAAGAATTCAGAATTCTTAATTGAAGCAGTTTTGAAAGAGGCTTTTGCATCTTAGTAACGTTAACATATTGCACATCAGCTTGGATTCCAAGTAGGGTAATCAAATTGGGGTGCAGGAATGGCTAAGGTGTTGATTTCATTGGCTAAGACCAAAATAGTCAACGTCGTTGCAACAGCATCCCTAAATCAACCTATAGATTTCTCTAAAATCAACGAATTCACGGAGATCACTTATAGGCCTAACACTTACGGCGGCAGAGTGGCATATTTCAAGAATGCTGAAATGAAGGGGAAGGTATCAATATTCTTCTCGGGAAAATTGATAAGCGTAGGAACTAAAAGTGAAGCTCAATCCTTCAAGGAACTAAGGATAGCTGAAAAATTCCTCCTCCAAAAAGGGCTTATCAAACACATCAAACTTCTACCCAAAACCCAAAACTTGGTAATAGTGGCAGATTTCGGAAAGAGCATAGCCCTTGAAGAACTACCAGAAAAAACAAAAGCCATCTATGAACCAGAACAGTTCCCAGGAGCAATACTGAGATTAGAGGAACCCTTCAAAACAAGTATTCTATTATTTGCTTCGGGTAAAGCTGTGATAACTGGTTTGAAAAGTTCAGGACAGATAGAACCAACAATTCACCAACTCAAACAAATTATAGAACTGAATAAAATTTGAACAAGCGTTATTAATGATTTCAAGTCCCGTGGCTGGTTAATTGGGATTCGCTTAATAGATTAAACGAATCCCAGCGGGCCCACGACTATGCTGTATTGTGGTTTATTTTGATGACAATTTTGTTGTCTGAAAGCTTCGCCACGTATTCCCAGCCTTTGGACAAATAGCCGTC
Source organism: Candidatus Bathyarchaeota archaeon (assembly GCA_003133625.1). Lineage (GTDB taxonomy): Archaea > Thermoproteota > Bathyarchaeia > Bathyarchaeales > Bathycorpusculaceae > Bathycorpusculum. Next base: position 9,644 of record PKYH01000095.1, read on the forward strand.
GGCTTCGTCGATGCTCACTACTTTCTGTTTACTGCCGTTGGGCATTTGGAACCCAGTAAATCTTTCCTTTAATATGTCTTGGAATTCTTCACCGCTAATCGATGACAAATCCTTCTTCTTGTCTATCTCTTCTTGACTGAAACCAGCCACCAGCAAAAGCTGTTTTCTGAAGCTGTCCTTGAGCTTCTTCTCGCTTGCCTCTTCTTTTTCCTTGGTTTGCAGGAATTCCTGGCTTCTCTCGTAAGATGATCGCATGTCCTCAATTACGGTTTCGGGCAGTCTCTGTTTGTTAGTGGTATATCGGTTTTCAATGTCGCCTGTATGGCCCATCCAGAACTGTCTGTAATCCCTAAGCACTAGCCCTTTTGATTCGGCCAGCATCAGTTGTGTGTCAAAATAGCACCTTAAAACATAAGGCCGCCACGCGAGGCCAGCAGCCCTCAGGGCTTCTCTGATGGAATCGCCAATATTGTTGGCTCTAATGAAAGGTTTCATTTTCAGTTTGGGCGTTATCAAAGCTGACTTTGGCGTCAGCACTTCGCCTTCTCGGAGTCTCTCTTCCAAGTAGTCTTGAAGGTATCCGCAACCTTCCTTGCTCAGAAAAGTGAAGTATTGGTGTCCTGCTTTGCTCAGTTCTCTACGCACAACAAGCATTGTGGGTATCCGCCCGAAGGTAACGGTGCCTTTTTCGATTTTCAATTCTGGCAGGTCGGCAATTGTCAATCCATCTTTTCCTGTGTAGTTTCCTAGAACCTCTATGCGTAGCCCAGAATGGGCAACTAGTACGCATGATACTCTTACTTTCTTGTCGCCCGAAAGAAATGTCCTTTTCAATTCTTCCTTAGTGGGAACTCTCTCGTCTTTAAGTGATGGCGATTCTCTTGCATCTTTTATCTTGATTTTTCGTTTGACTTCTTTTCCATTGTGAGCGAGCCAAGATTTGACGCACTTTACAGCGGATTCTATATAGCTTCCTGTGTATCCCAATTTTTCCATTGAAGAAATGTAATCAAGCATAAGATTGTAAATTTCAAGTTCACTTAAAGATGCAAGTTTTTGGGGAGTCGTATTGAATTTCGCACAAAAAGAACCTACACGTCTTAGGTACACGTCGGCAGTGCCTTGCGATCCTCTTGCTAGATTATCGTACCAGCGTTTAACGTCAAGGTCTTCAAACAAATAGAGGTACTTATTCTTCGGCGCGGGAGACATAATTAAAGGGACAGCTATGCAAGCTTAAAAGGATTGTTGCGACCTGAACCCTATTGGGAGTGGACCGGGCGGGATTTGAAC
>PKYH01000111.1 GCA_003133625.1 Candidatus Bathyarchaeota archaeon
AAAGCTAAAAGAAAAGCCTAAGAATAAGCATTAGCAACTCAACGTTTTAGACAGAATAAGCAAAAAGCGTTTTTCAGAGAATCAAGTTCGAGTTTCTAACAGAGTTAAGCAGACAGCTTAATTGTCCACTTTTTTCTTTAGCCAAATAGTCAACTCTTTACCTTAAGAAGGATCTCTGTAAACGAATCTGCGTTATATTGGCGAGAACAAAGTTTTGCTTCATCGATAATAGTGCTGTTTTCTTTTTCATATGCTGTCACTTGGGGCTCTTGCATATCGTCTAAACCGCTTAAAAAGCAAGTGAAGAAACCACCGTGCGTAGCAGTGGAGGGGTAAGTGAAAGTGAAAAAATGCTTCCGCCAGCTGCTTACTCATGTGACGCAAAATTTCATAGAAGAAAACAAGCAACTGGGCTACACCACCAAAGAAGAATTTGTACGCGACGCCATACGATTCAGGCTAACCTGGCTCACAGGCGGCAACGAATGCCTAGATTCCCCGCGAAGAATACGAGAAGCTAAATGAAGCCGTGAAGGAGATGGACACGCCCTTCCGCAGCGCAGAGCATTTCATTAACAGTCAAATAAGCGAGATCCTCGAAAAATACGAAGAATACAAGAAGAACAAAGGAGATAGTAAGTAGTCTAGCGCGCCAAAGAGGCTCAAATCGCCAAGACAGAACTAGGAAAATGGCTATGTCTGGTCAAGAGAGCATCCAAAGAGCGAAAGTTTGAGCCAAACCCCTATGGGTTATTTTACTTCTATCTACTGCAGGACATATTCTGCTTCAATGTAATATGTAACTGTGGGCTGAGCCCCTGTTACTATTGTTCCTATCTCTCCTTTTCTGACAACGCCGATAACCACTACGTTCGCAGATTCATAAGCGCTACCTTTGTTTCCCAAATCCACTCCGATACAGTTCGGTCCTAACGCATCCTGTGGCGTTATTGTTCCGTTGGCGCTGAGTTCATAGTACCACGGGATAGAAGTGAAATATGCTAAGGGACCGTTTAGTTTGCCTTCAACCACAACTGTCCTGTTCACCCATGCGGAAGGGTCAAGGGTGATTTCGTTTATGGAAGCCAAAGTCGTCACATTATTGGCATTTAATTGAGAAATCTCAGAGTTCAATGAATCTATGATCCTATTTTTATCGCTTAAAATTGACATGGAGTATACCACTACCCCAACTAAGCAAGATACTAAGACGATACAGATTATCCCTGCTGCGATGGCCACTCTTCTGCTGGCAACCTCTTTTTCACTCATTTAGATCATAGCCTTAATGCCTTATTCAGCTCAATGCTACGCAGACCAAACGAAGAACGCCTAATTTAACCTAATTATTGGAATAGACTGTTCTAATTTCTTGAACGCCAGCAGGGATCCGTAATCCTTGAGTTAACAAAGCTTGATGAAAGAACCGCAGAAAGCCCTCTCTAGTTAACAGACCTCTGAGTAAACTTGCTAATGGAAACTCTTTTACATGCCGCGCGCCGCGCTAAGCGGCATAAGGTTAATAGCCAAATCAATTGTCTTTTCTGGATTTATCCAAGGGACTTTTGGATGGTTTCTTGGGCACAGATTTTTTCCCACAGCACTTCGTTTAGTTTGTGCTCAAGGTCTCGCAGCTTTTGTTGCTGAGCCAACAGAATAGACATTGCCATGGGTTCAAATACTATTGGGTTTGTGGCGTTGCTGCCTGCCATGGCGTAGCTTCTGCATATGTCCATTAGCTCGTCAAAGGCTTCTCGTTCTGCCTCTGCAAGCAGGGCTTTTCTGCAAACGTCTATTTTGCTGCGTTTGGCGCAGTCGCCTTCATGTTTGTACCATACTTATATGCCGTTTTTAGCTGAAAAAATGATGAAAGCTTGGGTTTTTGAGCGTGCACTGTATCCAAGTAGGAAACCTTTGGTTGGGTCGACTGTTTGGATTTCGTTTTGTTTATTTTTGCTGTTTCTTCTAAGGCTTCGCCGATTTTTAGGTTGGCGGTGTCGAGGGCTTTTTGGACGGTTTGGTGTGTTACGTTTTAGTTTTCTTGCAATATTGGCTCCTTGTAACCCGTTGATTTTCAAGTCCCAAACTAATCTTTGTTTAGGTGTCAAATAACCTGTGATTAGCGTCATTTTATCATTCAGAGTAAGTCTCAAGTAGCTTACAAAGTAAACATTTAGTTTACAAACAACTTTAACAAAAAAGAAGAAAGGGAGAACTTGAGTTATTAGGTTACTATTTTCCCATGACTTTTTTAGCGGCAATCTCAATATCTTTAGCTTTAATGGTTCTCCTTCCAGCATGCATCGCAAAATCCAATGCTTCTTTAGCAATCTTAACGCCGATTTCCTCTAAGGCTTTAGCGAGTTCTTTGGCTGCGGCTTCACTTACTCTTTCAGCGCCAGCTTTCTTGCATAATCTGTGCATGGGAGCAACTGCTACTTCTAAATCGGCCATAAAGACCCTCTGTAGCTTCTTTTTCTTTTTAAAGCAATATTTAACCTTTGTTATCGCTTTTTCCTCTAAATTACCGTCAGCATCAAAATTGCCATTATAAACAAGGGGGTTTCTAATCAGCTTTGAGGGCTTGCTTCACCTTCAAAAGATGTCAATACAGGAGTAATTAGGGTTTTCTTGAATTTTTTCCTCGCTTGTAAATCTTCTTGAATGAGTTTTTCCAGTTTTTGAGTCGAAGCACGAGTGAAAAACATGATAGCTAATGAAATCCTTTAGTTTGAACCTTACTGGTACTTTTTCGATAATGGACAAGCAAACGAAAACCTGAAACTTTTAGACTATACTGGCTTAATCCTTGCGATTTCGAGTAAAGATTCTCAAATACAGCGTGGGCTTTAACAAATTTTAAATACAAATTACTGACATATATAAAATCCCGAGGTTATATTAGTGGCTAAGAAACCAGTTAAGAAAGAAGAGAAGAAAGCCCC
>PKYH01000015.1 GCA_003133625.1 Candidatus Bathyarchaeota archaeon
AGGCCGCTGCGCAGAGCCATCCAGGCAAAGGTTGAGGACCCGCTCTCCGAGGAGATACTTGAGGGCAAGGTCAAGGCCGGCGACACTGTCGTGGCAAAGCTTGAGGACGGCGAAGTGAAGTTTGTAAAGGAATAATATAAAGCACAAAAAGAAGCGGCTGCGGGATGAAAAACCCGCAGCCGTATTTTTATTTAAAAATCATTGAAATGTTCAGGGACTATCTTGACATTATCAACATATAATTTTACAATAGTAATAAGAGATTTGATTATATAAAGGTGTAATGTTATGACCGTTTCGGAACAGATTAAAGTTTTATGTGTGCGATCTGGTATCAGTGTAGCTGAACTTGCAAGGAGAACTGGGCAGTCTCCACAAAACTTCAATTCAAAAATGAAAAGGGAAAGCTTTACAATAAATGAGCTCGAAGTTATTGCGAGCGCAGCAAACTCCGAATTTGAGCGCAAATTTGTACTGTCGAACGGAGAAAAAATATAATGAATCTTCATGCGGCAAAGGAAGGTGACCTTTTTTGACTATAGAACAATTTAAAATCTCATCTTCAAACAGGGATGTCATATCATTCTTCTCCGGCGCTATGGGTCTTGATATAGGACTTACAAACGCAGGATTAAATGTTAAGGTCGGACAGGACTTTGACGCTTCTTGTGTTGCAACCATGAAAGCAAATGGACATAATGTCTTGGGCGGAGATATTCGAAATATTGAGCCGCAGCAAATGTTGGATATTGCAGGGTTAGCCCGTGGTGAGCCGTTCTTGGTTTGTGGCGGCCCTCCCTGCCAGCCCTTTTCTACAGCGGGAAAACGGCTGGGGATCAATGATCCTCGCGGAAGCCTGTTTATGGATTTCATTAGAATGATTGACTATATTAGACCCCGCTTTTTTATTATGGAAAATGTAAAAGGTCTGATGTCCGCTACTGTGAAACATGTTCCATTAGCAGACAGAACAAGCAAAGAGTTGGAGTTGGAAGAACGACCGGGTTCGGTTTTGGATATTGTGTTGTCACATTTTCAACAATTAGGCTACAAGACGGTCTATGGTGTTTTAGATGCCGTGAATTACGGCGTTCCACAGTTCAGAGAGCGTTTTGTTATCATAGGCAGTCGAGATAACGAGGATATTTTCTTGCCGATGCCAACAAACTTTCAAATGCATCAGGATAAGCATTACTTGTGGGTAACATTGAGAGAAGCAATTTCAGACTTGGAAAATGATTATAGCGAATGTGCTACCTTTAGCAAAGAACGCATGGCACTTCTTAATCTTGTCCCTGAAGGTGGAAACTGGCATGATTTACCTGAAGATTTGGTGCAACAGGCAATGGGAGGCGCTTATGAGTCTAGCGGCGGAAAGGTTGGGTTTTTCCGCAGATTATCCTATAAGCAGCCATCTCCAACCTTAGTAACTTCGCCAGTTCAAAAGGCATCAATGCTATGTCATCCGGTGCAAAATAGACCTCTGAGCGTAAAAGAATATGCCCGAATTCAGCAATTTCCGCCTACTTGGGTATTTACAGGCACAATTACCACAAAATATCGGCAAATAGGCAACGCCGTTCCTGTGGGGCTTGCAACCGCATTGGGTAAAGCAATTGTTTCTGTCGCAGATGAAAATTCGATGATAAAAACCAAACGCGTGCGCGGAACCAATTTACATAGCAGAATACAAAATGCACTTTTAAAATAAGGGGTGAAGAAAATGCCTATCAATAATAGCTATGATGAACAGCAAATTGTTGAAGCAATAGCAAAAGCGTTGGATGATTTTTATTCCGCACTTATTACAAAAGTAAACGCTTTGAATATAAAAGCAATTATACGAAGAAAGAACCCCTATTTGTTCCGAGCAAAAGCAATGAACGGTGCCGCTCAGATTGTTGATGCGATTCTTTCAGCCTTTGTTTCGTCTTCTGAAGAAACGATTTTCGGAAATGTTTTCTTTGAACCAATTGCAACTGCTGCGGCGAAAGGTCAAAAAGCTTTGGCCGAAGGCGTTGATATCATGGTGGAAAAGGGAGACACCATCTATGCGATTGCAGTTAAGTCAGGAACCAGTGTATTCAATTCCAGCAGCAAGAAAAAACAGGAACAGAATTTTGCCGCCGCACAAAAGCTCGCTCAACAAGTTAAAAAGAGATTCGTTCCAATTATCGGCTACAGCTATGGAAAGAAAAAAGGTTCTGATAGGGGCGTCCCGAAGTATTACGCAGAACTTGCGGGGCAGGAGTTTTGGTCTGAACTGACTGGCGACAGTGAGTTTTACATAAAATTAATCCGCTTCATGGACAAACTGCCAGAAAAATATGTCGAAGAATTCGAAAATTCTTACCAGAAAGCGTCTAATCGTCTGGTTAAAGAATTCATCATTCAATTCTGCATAGATGATGGAAGCATTGACTGGGAAAAACTTGTGGAGTTTAATTCTGGCAATTAGGTTAGCTGAAAAACACTTCACTCAGAACAGATCCTTCAGCCCCTGCAGCGCCAAGATGTAGCTGAACTTGCCGAAGCCCGATATCTGCCCCGCGCAGACAGGCGCTATCACTGAGACGTGACGAAATTCCTCGCGCGCATAGATGTTGGACATATGCACCTCTATGGTGGGTATCTTGATGGATGCGATGGCGTCGCGTATGGCTATGCTGTAATGTGTGTATGCTCCCGCATTGATAATTACTCCGTCATACTTTCCGCGCGCGCTGTGCAGATGGTCTATAATTGCGCCCTCAATGTTGCTCTGGTAAATATCGCACTCGATGTTGAGCTCATTTGCCTTCTCAATGATTTCATCATTGATGCTCTCAATGGTGGCCTTGCCGTAAATGCCCGTTTCCCTCTCACCCAAAAG
>PKYH01000030.1 GCA_003133625.1 Candidatus Bathyarchaeota archaeon
TTTTCTGCCTGGTTTTAGGCACTTAATTGTGCCAAATGGAACACAAATGGTACAATTTGTGACAGAAAAGTCACAATATATAAAAGTCCGCGTCTATAATCTCATATTTGCAGGCTGAGGAGCACGCTTTAAGTAGTGCGTTGAGGCACGGAGCGTATCAATTAAAACAGCTGAAAATTGATACGCGACTAAGACCTTGCTTCCACGGGCTGGACATTGCGGTGTTGCAGTGAGGCTGTGAGCTTCATGGTCAAAACGGTGAAAGATCATGCGGCGATTAAGACATTGCCTCGATGGACCGTGGACACATTTAAGGCTTAGACTCAGCCTGCTTTCACTAATTTATAACGGATTTGCATAATCGTTCGACCCTTAAAGGAAAAGGTTTGATACAATTTTAGCTTAGTAAATGCACATCTGAAACAGAGGAAAACGCGAGTTACCGTGAGCATCTTAGACTGAATATTGCACTGTGGGATTCGTGGTTCTGCAGCGAAGGCATTTATAGCTTTATACCAAGAGCGTTTAGAGGCGCCGTATGGACTTTATAGTACGCCTTGGGCGATAAAGAAGGCCCTATGAACATACGTGGTTTCTAGGACTATGGAAATGCTCACAGTATAGCCCTACAATAAGTAGTTGTTCGCTGATTTTTTCAGACTGAACAACAACTTCTAAGCAGTCTCATCATTTAAGTGCCAAAAATGTGTGAGCGCATTTTATTTTCCTTTCTCGGCGTTCCCCTTCTCAACTGACTCAGTCAGCTTAAGAACACCTTTGGGAAGCGTCGCAACATTCGTAATGCTAGACCTCAATTGCCCAGCAGCCTCTCCTGGCGTGAATTGCCTTACAGTTTTCTTCTCTCCAGTCATACTATTCACCTCCCCATACTCTGCAGCTTTTTTCTAATTGTCCGCCGTGTCCATTACCTTGTGAACATTCTTTGGCAAAGTTGCAACGTTAGCAATGCTGGTTCTGAGTTGTGCGGCGGCTTCTTTTGGACACTGCCCTGTATTCCTCTTTTGTTCGCTCAATTAGTGTTCACCTCTTTTTGCTGGTTGCCACAGCCTCGTTTATCTTATTTAATGCGTCTTCCAAGAGTCTTGTTTCGCTTGGATATAGCTTTTTTAGACACCCTTTCAGCAAGTCTAACCGACCGTCTGGAATTGGAGGAAGTTCCTTTAGCACCTTTCCTGCTAAACCTGGCTGTATAGCTGATGGAAGACGAATGTAGATTGTTCCATCCTCCACTGTAATCTCAGGCGTTAAAGGCTCCCCAAGCCTGATTGAATTTGTCAATTTGACAATCTCTTTGAATACTTGGTGGTTGAGGCATGACCGCCATCCGTCTTTCTGTATAAGGGTGCCAAAAGCTTCCTCAATCCACTTGCCCCCCTCTTTAGAATGCATCTTAGCCTTACTTAACCCGACAAGCATGGTATACATGGCTAAGGCGCCGATCTTTGTAGTAAAAAGCTTCGTGAACTCCTCATCGCTAAGCTTGCCCTGCCCAGTCTGCTCATAAAGCTCATCAAAAAGATGCATTGCCAAAACCGAGAAGAGACTTCTTTGGGCGTGTTTACAGTTTATGGCTTCCGTCGCCAACTTGTAGCTGTAACCGTCTTTTTTGAGTAGGCCCTTGTTTACCGAGGAAATCAGGTACCGTGCAACCGAGGCTTTGCTTATACCTTCTTCTTTGGCTAAATCAGCAATTTCTCCGAATCTCATTCCCCTATAATCGGACCTAGCTACGATCTCAACAAGCATCTCCTCAAAGGGACGAACCTCCTCTTCTTCTTCGGGTCTACGACCCATAAATCATCTACATCCAGTTGATACTAAACGGTCTCATTTGCGAACACCTATAATCACCGCCGCTTATTAACATTGCAGTTAACAAACGGTGATAAATGTGATTGCAGAATTTCAAAAAATGGTCGGTTTTCGCCTCTCCAAAAAAGAGCACGAGCGCCTCGAAGCGCTCGTAACAGCGGGCAAGTTCAAAACGATAAGCGCCGGTGTTCGAGCGGCAGTCACTGAGTTTATAGAAAAACAACCACAGGGGTCTTCGCCGTGACCAGCAGCAAAGTAGAAGCAAAAGAAATTCTTGCCGAGCTTCGCGCCATCTTAGAAGATACGCTTAAAATTTTGGACACTAAACGGCAAGGAAAGGACCATAAAATGAAGCTGCAAAGTGCCCTTGAAATTTTGGAGCCTGAAAGCACAAAACAGAACTCAAAGTATCAACCAGTTTTTGAAAAGACCGGTGAAAAACCATGCCAAACAATTTCTATGTAACTGGTCTGATTGTTATCAGTAACACGGGAAGATCGTTCCATGTTTTTGCTTTAGCTGACGGCAAAAAAATCTTCATAGGCTTAATCAGTAGAAAAGCTTTATCCGAGCTTCTACAACGACAAATCAATACGGCTGATATTTGCAAGTTTTCCGAGAACACCGCAATGATTCAAGAGCCACTAAGTTTTAGTTGGGAGCAGAAACCATGAGTAGCAAACAAATTGAGTTCTTAGTCAAGCTGCGCGATGCTCTTTCGATGGCAGCGGAAGCAACAAACGAGTACATTGATTCGTTGGCTCCGGCTGTAATGAAGGAAAAAAACCTCGTTAGCGTCGTCAGCGAAACCACTTTTTCAATCCTCAAGTTTGAATCACAGGAAGGTACCAAACTAGGCAGTTATGAGGTTGCTTACAAAGCGAATAACATAGCAGACAAATGGATTCAGGCTTTGAATATTCTTAGGAGTTCTAATGCGACAATTCAAAATCGGTATTATGGGCAGAGCTACCAATTTTCATACTGGATTTACGGCGAGGACAAAATCTACAGGCAAAAACTCAAGGGAGGCACCAAGCCATGATTGAGGATCCACAAACAATGAACGCGGAGCTTTTAGCCGCAGCCGAAGCCTATCACGAATTAGGTGTTCCAGTTATTCCTTTTGTTCTCTATAAGAACGGAAATGGAATATATGAAAAGGAAAATATAGGATGCTGGAAGAAATGGGAAATAGAGCCGCAGACCGACGCAGACTTTAAGGCCTTAAAATGGGAAAAATATTTTGACAAAGAAAAGATTTGGCGAAAAGCCAACGCTATCGGTGTACTCTTAGGAACAAAAGCCCAAAACGGGTTATACCTTTCCGTAGTAGATCACGACACCAAAGGCGACACTTTAAAGCCTGGAGCAGTTGAAAAAGGTAAAGAAATTCTTAAAGATTTTCCGATAACGCGTATGGTTAAAACAGCTAACAATGGTTTACATTATGAGTATTGGAGCCGGGCAAAACCAAAAATTGAAGGAACCTTTCACGATTGTGCCGCCTTAGAGCTGCTGGGGGAAAGTAAACTTTGCATAATGGCAGGATTAGGTTATCAGGCTTTAAACGACAACTCACCCACCGAAATAGAAAACTTGGAAGAAACATTCTATACGGTACTAAAGAAGCATTGTTTCGCTTTATGCGAAGAAACCGAGTTGCAGAACCAACAAGACAATTATAGTTTTAGCATAACTAAGCTTATTGACTTATCAAAACTGACCAAAACGGGACCCGACGAGTACCAGGGAACCCACCCATTCCACGACAGCACAACTGAGAAGAATTTTTGCGTAAACACCAAAGCCAACGTATGGCATTGTTTCAGGCACAACAGCGGAGGAGGAGCCCTACAATATTTAGCTATGAAAGAGGGCTTAATCAAATGCGAACAAGCCAAAAAAGGGGCCTTACGCGGAAAGAAATTCCACGAAGTCTTAACCTTAGCAGTAGCCAGCGGATTCTTAGACGAGAAGGTACTTAACCAATCTGAAATAAACCCCATAATCTTAGCTAAGGACATAATGGAAGATTACCATTTTGTAGCAGATCAGGAAACGAACGAGCTTTATGTTTATAATGAGCTGGAAGGAATCTACTGCAACAACACCGAGCAGATCATCAAAAGGGAAATAGCCAAACGCTTAGACGAGAACTTTAAAGCCCGGTACTACACCGAGATAAACGAGTTTATCACAGCGACCTCACCACTTGTAAAAATGAACACGGCCAAGCCGGAAATCTTGGCAGTAAAGAATGGCTTGTTAAATGTAGTAACGCGAGAGCTAACAGCTTACAGCCCAGGCATATACATAACTGATAAACTTTGGGAAGTTATCTACAACAAAGACGAGCAAAGCCATGTATGGAAGGAATTTATAGAGAAAGTTATCCAAAATGCTACCCAAAGGCGACAAGTACAACAGCTAATAGGACACGCACTTTACCGAAAAATCTTAACTGAAATATGCCTTATTTGCTTAGGCTCAGGCGGCAACGGAAAATCTATTTTCTTAACCATAATAAAACAATTCTTAGGCGGATCCAAGAATATTAGCAGCCACACGATACAGAAACTTTGCTACGACAAATTTTCTTTAGCCGAGATAAAAGACAAACGAGCCAATATATGCGCCGACTTACCACAAAAAGAGCTCTTAGGAACTGGAATATTCAAAGCGTTAGTTTCAGGCGACAGCGTAGAAATCTACACTAAATATATTCAAAAAACCGTTTCCATTGATCCAACTTGCAAGTATCTGTTTTCTGCAAACAATACACCCCCAGTAGCCAATGAAGAAGATTGTTACGCATGGTACAGGCGCTTTATCTTTGCAGACTTTAACGTGACATTTACAAAAGAAAACTCTACTCCAAGACAAGAGCTTTTAGCCAAGTTATCTATGCCAGAAGTCTTTAGTGAAATTTTGAATTGGGCATTGGACGGATTACAGGAGCTCTTGAAGAACGGAGATGTAACCGAAAGACCAACGGTAGAGGAAATAAGACTTCAATACATCCGAAGATCAGACACCGCGTTAGCCTACTTTAACGATAAAGTAACTATAACCGACAACGCGGAAAATTACGTTTTTACTGATGTGTGGTTCAGAGATTACGTCACTTACTGCCATAACAAAAAAATAAAGCCAAAAACACAGGGAGCTTTCATAGGTACAATAAAGCAACATTTACCTGGAGCAGAGAAAACAAAGATTAGGCCAGTTCCAGAAGCCAGCCCGTTATCAGCATGGAGATACGTATATTTTGTTCCAGCTGTTCCAGGTGTTCCAACCTCTGATACAACTCTTCCAGAAACGAAAAAAAACGAGGTGCAAAAAAAGCTAAATTATGAAGAGTTAGGTGAAAAGGTCGGAACAGGTGGAACGGTTGGAACAGAAACCGAAAAATCAGTGGAATCTAACCCTCCAATACAAGAGGAAAAGCGCGAATGTGGTAAGTGCCAGAAATTCCGAAAGGCAACATATCCGGCTTGTAGTTATCCGCATGGGATAACGGCTAATGAACCGCATTGTGATTATGCAGAAAATTGCCAAGACTATGAAGGTATAGAGCAGTTGCCACGCGACGAATCCGTGGATTACCCAGAGCCAGGGGAGGCTTAGCCAATGGCGCAGCAGAAGCCTCAAGAGAAGAAGTTGGTGATTGAGTTGAGGCACCCGGAGGAGGAGCTCCGCGTGCTTTGGTACGCGTTGGAGGCGTTGTCGCAGCCTGGCTTGCCTAGAGAGGAGATCCTGCGCTTGCGGCGTGTGATTAAGGCAGCAAAGGCTTCTCAGCGGCTTATCCACGCGTATATAAGGTACCTGAAGTTTCGCGTCGCATTCTTAGAACAGCAGCTTTCCGAGGCTGCTATGCCCGAGAGGAGCTAATTCTATGCCAAAAGGGAAGCCTTGGTTAGTTGAAGAGGAAAGAAAACTGCGAAAGCTTCGTGAGGAAGGCAAAACCGTTGCTGAAATCGCCCTGCGAATGAAGAATACTCCGGACGCGATAAAGCAGAAGTTGCGGCGTGTCGGCTTGAAAGTAGTCACTCTGCAAAAATCAGGGGGGACTACTACTTCTGAGTTGATCATGCCTGAGGAGCTGCCAAGCGTTGAAGAAGCGCTTAAAGACCTTGTCGCCGCAATGAACGCACTGAAAACGCCTGGCCTCTCAAAAACCGAGATAATGCGGCTGCGAACTCTCATTCAAACAAGCTGCCTGTACCAGAAGAGAATCGCGGAGTACATGGATTACCGGGGTCTTGAGAAGGAACTGGTTGAGTTACACGAGAAGTATGAGGAATTGGTGAAAAGGCAGAAACTTAAAGAAGAGGCGAAAGACGTCCAGTTGGTCATAAGAGATACCCAGCCTAAAGAGGAATCTGCTTCACCATAACTTTCAGCTACCCCTACCCCCCACCTTTTTTCTAAGCTTGTTTACGGTTTCTTTTCCAATAGCGGGCTTTAAATGAGCTTTAACGGATGTTTTCTTATGTGCAAAATGATGGTGAAAATTGCTTAAAATCAGGGTCTTCTGTGGAATTCAAGTATATACGAAACAAGGGGCATTCCTTGTTTTGTTTCGGGGTCAAATGCTCTGCCTAATTTATGTGTTGTGCACTTGGTTTAAAAAAATAAACAAAATACCACGTACATCCAGGGACTAGGCCCGAGGGTCATTGGCGCGCGCAGGCAAGTTAAATAATTGTTTCGCTTCTCGTGAAAGTGCTTTTGACAGCTCGCTTTTATCTGGTTCTTGCAAGTTTCTGCTTTGAATTTCTCTTAGAAATAGTTGGAAGTCTTGAGAGTTGGTTGCTTGAAACCTTTCTGGCCTTTTCAGATTCTTGGCTAACGCTATTTTTCCCGCCCATTCCATCCTCGGTTTTCATGCAAAATAAGCTATGCTGTACCTAAGCTCCGGTTTACCAATGAAGGCAGCTACTATGGAAACGGCGTAGACCACGCAGAACACAAGACAAGTATGAATGCAAGCGTTCCCAAGACCCTGCCAAGTCAGCCTGCTGTAGGCAAGCCTGGCTTTCACCCTGCCGTTCAGGCTTTCAGACTTCGCCCTCAGCCGTTTGTAGACCACCCGAAGATGCTCAGGACCCTCAACATCAATGCGATCCTTCACTGAAAGCACATCCGAAGGGTTCTCGCGTCCCTTCAAACGTCTCCAAGGAATGACACCGCCTATCTTTCTCGCACTTAACGCGTCGAAGACCTGAACTGATTCAAACTGGCTGTCACCAGCCACCAACTCAACCTCAATGTCTTCGCCAAGCAGCTTATCCAGCAACGGCTCCACAAGCTTTTTCTCGTTCACGTTGACCGAAGCCTCCACATGGCCCAGTGGAAAGCCTTCGATGTCTACAAGGAAAAGCGACTGGTAGCCCAAAATGAAGCCTTTCTTTCCGCGGCCAAGCCGAGCGTCTGGGTCGCCTAAGCCTCGGCTCGTGTCATGCGGGTCTCGACTGCTCCAAGCAGGAAGGTCAGTGCCGTCCACGCCGACTGCCTGGATTAGACCGACCGCAGAGAGGGGTTGGCTTTGTCTCAGCCTGAGGGCTTCATGACGCAGCCACTCCTCTACGGCGCGAAAGCCTTCTACGCCTATGCGTTTCTTCATCTGAGAGAAATGGGCTTCAGTGGGTACTTTGCTGTCGTATCCGCAGGCCAGTCGCATGGTACGGCTTCGATTGAGACGTTTGACAAGGTCTTTTACGTAAGGTATCTGCTCCAGCTGGCGCAGCATTAACGCTCGAAGGTCACATTCAGGGTCGTACTCTACTGGTCGGCCTGCTCCCTCGATGTGAAGGTCTTTCCAGAGGATGGAGTGAAGAGGTCTTAAATCCAAGCTTCTGAATAATAGCATCGGAGAACCTGATCTCTCCATTTCTCATCAAAATGACGAGGTCAGGCTCTCCTAATATAGATCACAATTATTTAATCCGCCTGCGCGCGTAAAACGTCGTAAAGAGCTTCATGTCCCTTTAGTTAACAGTATCTGAAAGAAGAGAAGGTGCAAAAAAGAAAACAGCCACAGAAGCCACAAAGAGAAAACCAATAACTAATCAAAAGATTCTCTTTCTAAAACAAATAAACCCTCGTCTGCAGAAAATAGTTTTTGCTCCTATCCAGATAACATTCAATGAAACAAGTTCCATAGAACAAATTATTGAGGAAGAGAGCCCCCTAACAACCAGACAATAATGTATTCAATAGGGGTTTGAAGGAAGTGTATTTTATTTATATACTGCTTATAAATAAACAGGTTAGCAACTACATGAAAACGGAAAATTCAAAAACATGCAAAAACCTGACCCGCAAATCCAATGTGCAAAACCTATAGTAATGCAATTATTTGCAGACAAGTATGGGCGACCCAAAAAAGCACCATATTATATTGCACAAATCCAAACGATTCTAGAAAATAACTACTTCCCATGGATAATTCACCAAGCAACCAATCAACTTGTAGAAGAAAAAGCATTATCCAAAATAGAGACAGCTACAAAATTTCATGACAAAGTCGTTTTCCTTTACAACGCAAAATTGGACAATCCTGACTTCAAACATTCACTTGAAGCACATGTAAAATCAACCTGTAAACTTATCGATAAGTATTCTGAGCCAAGCGTCTGCAAAGCTTTCGGAGAACATTTAGAAGGCTTAGTTAAGGCAGAGCTAAGGGCACAAGGCTTCAAAATCATAGGTACACATACAAACAAGTACAAATATAAAGAATGGAAACAGACAGGACATGATCTTGATTTTATCGCAGAACACAACTCAAGTAAACTTACAATCGGAGTAGAAGTCAAAAATACAATACCCATAATAGAAAGAAAAGAAATAGACGCCAAACTAGATATGTGTGACTTCTTGGGAATTACCCCTGTCTTTGCAGTTAGATGGCTAAAACCCTACACTAAACTTATTTGGGAAAGAGGCGGCTTTTCATGGATATTCAAAACCCAAATTTACCCGCCAGGCTTCGATGAACTCACAAAAATGCTATGGAAAAGATTAGGCTTACCAGTAACTGTTAGAACTGACCTCCCAGAAAAATCAGTATTAAATTTCCAGAGATGGGTTGAAACTAATACCAGATAACTATTGAAAGAAAATCGCTGGAATAAAAACCGAATTGCCTGAGCCAAAAAAACTCAGGCGCAGTCAAGTTTACCTCAAGAAGCAATCTATGGAATAGCGGCTGCCGTAGCCATCGTGGCAATCGTTGCAGTTGTGCTTGTGTTAAGAAAAAGCAAGAAAGGCAAAAGTTGAAAGAAACACCAGCGAAGAAATAGACCTCTCAGATACAATGCTCTCTAGCCTTGTTGAACTACTCGAAGAAAAAGGCATAATCACACAAGACGAATATGAGAAAAGGGTCAAAGAAAAAGTACGCATCAAATAAGCAAAGACGTTAAAAGCAAAGGAGTAAGATAGTAGTCAAGTAATGCCTCAACAATTAATTCCGCACATAAATCACGCTCTTGTCCCGAAACCTCACACGCCTATGTATCTGATGCACAAGTTCTGGGCTAGAAAACCCAACAATGTTGTATCTGAATATATCAACCATTACTCAAGAAAGGGCAACATTACTCTTGACCCTTTCTGTGGCAGTGGTGTAACAGCTATTGAGTCTCTACGTTTACGAAGAAAGACAGTTGCTACGGACATTGACCCAATTTCAACATTCATCACAAGAATGTCGATTGTTCCAGTCGATATAAGCGAATATGAAAAAACCTTTGGTGTTTTTGAGGAAAATCTCAAGCCTAAACTTGATGAATTATATAACACCGCTTGCCCAAAATGCGGTGGAAGAGCTACTATTATTTGTACGATACGGCATAATGACAATGCAACTGATATACGCAATTTGTTATGTCCTGTTGATGGGATGGTTCGAGGCAAGGCTCTAGATTCAAAAGATAAAGAACATCTCGAATTAATAGAGAAGCAAGACATCCCCTTTTGGTATCCCGAGAACAAACTTCAATACCCCAACGGTAAAGACTTCAAAGAAGGTACTCATGTAAAAGGGTTAGATTCAGTTTCAAGCCTTTTTACTCACCGAAACCTGATAGCCTTGACTATGCTTTATCATGAAATTGAGTCTATCCAAAACAAAAATATTCGGGATTTGATGAAGTTCACTTTTTCTTCGATGGTAGCTCAAACCTCCAAGATGATGTTATGGTCTAGTAGCAGTCGCCCTAGTTGGAAGGTTCACCGATATTGGGTTCCACCTGACAATGTGGAATTAAATGTCTGGGACAGATTTGAGAACAGATATCTTGACGTATTGGAAGGCAAGAAAGAAGCACAGAAAGCTCTCGGTAATTTTGTTGCAGAGGGTCAAACTTTTCAGGATTTAATTGATGGAAAAGATTTCGTAATTGCATCTCAGTCAGCCTTAGACTTAAATGATAAACCTGCTGTAATTCCCTCAAATAGTATAGACTATGTTTTTACTGACCCACCTTATGGTGGTTCAGTCCAATATATGGAACTAAGTACAATGTGGGTTTCATGGCTCAAGGGAATGAACAATGACCCTCGATTCCAGTTAAACTTTGATGAAGAAGTAACCATAAATGATGTACAAGGCAAGGATTTTGACTTTTACCATAAAATGCTTAGAGCCTCTTTTGAGGAAGTCTATCGCGTCCTTAAGCCCAATTGTTGGCTAACTGTAACTTTTCACAACACGGAAATCCGAATTTATAATTCAATAATAAAAGCGATTGTACTCTCTGGTTTTGACCTAGAAAAAATTGTCTATCAACCACCAGCTAAGAAAGGTGCTAAACAACAACTCCAACCTTACGGTAGTGCAATAGGAGACTACTACATCAGATTCCGAAAACCTGCAAAAAGGGTAGGTTTACCTACGGATTCTGAAATCGCTGAAGAACGATATGAAAGAATTATTGTTGATGCAGTAAAAAGGTTGATTGCTACAAGGGGAGAACCAACTCCTTATTCATTAATCATCAATAGTTACGCAAGTATTTATGATGACTTGAAGAAAAATGGGTACTATTTGACTGAACCTGAAGGAATAGGCAAGGTTTTGAAAAAACAATTGAATAAAGAATTTATTATAACTGCTGGAAAATGGTGGTTTAAAGACCCTGATAGTGTTCCATTCATTGAACGTGTTCCACTGAATGAACGTGTTGAACTATCGGTTATGGGTGTACTTTACCGCAAGGTCAAAGTGGCTTATGATGAAATTTTGCAGGAAATATTCATAAAATTTCCAAATTCTCTCACACCTGAAACCCAAAACATCATGGATGTTTTGAAGGAAAACGCTAAGAAAACTCAAGACGGAAATTGGATGCTAGACCCGAACATAAAGAAAAGGTTCAATGAACATGACAGTATCGTTGAGAAATTGGCTTTGATTGGACAGAAAGCTGGCTTCGATGTTCATGCTGACATTCAAGGTTGGAGAAAAGATGCCTTCCCTCAAATCTCAACAGATAACGCTAGACACGTTAAAGAAATTGATGTTGTTTGGTTTACTACCGAAGAAATAACGCATGAATTTGAAGTTGAAAATACTACTGGACTTTGGTCAGCCATCGTGCGAGGTTCATCAATACCGAATACTAAAGTCAAACGGTTCATGGTGATTCCTGACGAAAGGTTGAGGACTTTTAATGATAGGCTGAATGTTCCAGTTTTGCAAGAGCGGATTAAACAAGAGAAATGGCAATATATTTTATATGATACCTTGAAAGTGTATTTCGACCACCTTAAACGCAAGAAACAATTTAATTCTGACGAATTTAACGAGATTTCAAAGAACCCCGAATTACCCAAAAAAGTTACCGAGTCGCTGGAACCTTTTACAGCAAAATAGCCACAGAAAGAGCTTGTCATTCTGGGTAACTTAACAGTATCGGCACAAGAAGAAAGGTCAAGGGATTGTTGTTACCAGCACGATTGTCTTTAACTGAGCCACAGCCTTTTCCAGAAGTTCTTTATCCACGGAGGGATTGGGTTTTATAAAATCGCCTGAACTAATGAAGTCAGAGTAGAATACTGCCTGTCTAGTCTCACAGTCTGCAATTTCGTCTGTGTCGAATGCTTCTGGATCAAAAGCTTCTCGGTCAAAAGCTCCCTCGTGAAGAATTATGCATTCTTTAGGGAGGGTTTTGATTGCTATTCCAAATTTTGCACGATGGTTTCTAAATTCATTCTTGTATTTAATTTGAATTATTTCTTTAGATGGCTTATAATTTTTTAACAATAGAAGCTTCCCGTATTCTTCTACTGCGAACATGTAAAGGCCTGCAGATATGGCACTATTGCCACCTGTTTTTAGAAGCTTTTCGACAGAATCTAGTATCATCAGTATCCCATTAAGGGTTTCTTGCATCATTTTTATCCAAAGTTCTTCGGTGACCTCTAAAGTCTCAACCCATTTCCCATTCTTATCTTTTAACATGTAAGATACTCCGACAGCTGCAGGCTGTCCAGCGTTCTGAAAGGTTTCTAGGCTTTCAAAATTTGCTAGGCAACCTGCAACCAAACAAGAATTATATTTTTAGTGTTTAAATTTTGTTGTTTTTATTTTTGGATCAGATTGTCTAGGATTTAATGGCTTTGTTTACTCTTATTATTTCGGCTGCTTGCTCTATAAGGTCTCTGACTTCTTTAAGTTGTTCAGGTTTGTGTGGCTGTTGCAGCTGAATCTTGACTTTTCTCATGCGCTTAAAATGTATAGTTAACGTTTCGCCTTTTATTTCGGCTTTATCAAAATCGCGTAAAAGGTATATTTCGGGGTCTTGCCTCTCCATTCCCCACGAGAATCTTGGCGAGTAAGTCCGCTTCTTGATGAGGAAAAAAGAGAAAAATAGAGAAGTAAATGTGCCTATACCGAGATTTTACTTTTTCTTTGCTGGGGCTTTCTTCTCTTCTTTCTTTGGTTCTGGTTTCTTGGCCACTAATATAACCTCGGGATTCTACATATGTCAGTAATTTGTATTTAAAATTTGTTAAAGCCCAGATCGATCCTTCAACTCACGCTCCTTATGAGGCAGCTTAGAAGGCGTATTATCGTGCAGC
>PKYH01000160.1 GCA_003133625.1 Candidatus Bathyarchaeota archaeon
TACCGCATGGGCTTAACTGCCACATACGAAAGAAGCGACCAGAGACATGCACTTCTTCCACTGCTTGTAGGCGACCCAGTTTACTCTATCAACATTGAAGAACTCACTGGAAAACATCTTGCGCCCTACACGTATGAGAAGGTGTCAGTCGAGCTGACTCCTGATGAGCAGCGAACCTACGTCGCGGAGATGAGCGTCTTTAAGAACTATCTTCGAGAGAGACATATTGTCCTGAAAAGCGCCTCTGATTTTCAGAGGTTCATAATGACCACTGGCAGAGACCCACGTGCTCGGGAGGCGCTTCTCGCTCGAAACAAGGCTCTTAGGGTTGCAGTTAACTCTGAGGCAAAGCTGAACCTGTTAGCCAAGAGGCTCGAAACGTACAGGAACGAAAAGATTCTGATTTTCACGCTCTACAACGACTTAGTCTACACTATCAGTAGGCGATTTCTAATTCCAGCCGTTACATATCAAACTCCCCGGGAAGAACGCCGCGAAATATTAACAAACTTCGGAAACAGCAAGTACAAAGTCATAGTTACTTCTCAAGTTCTGGACGAAGGCGTGGATGTTCCAGACGCGTCAGTTGGCTTAGTACTTGGCGGAACCGGAAGCAAGCGGGAGTATGTGCAACGACTGGGGCGTCTCCTCAGAAAGAAAGAGGGCAAAACCGCCAAGCTAGTGGAGATAATCTCCAAAGAAACCGTAGAAGTCGGCATCAGCCGCAGACGACGCCCAAAAACTGGAGAGGCATCATAGATGCTTCCGAGCAACCTGCTTGTGGTCTGGAAGAGGAAAGGCGAAATCCTGCCCCGATACGCCAAACTCTCCGCTGACAATCTTGAAGCTGCTAACGGTCTCATCGAAGCATACAAGGCTCATGTTGGAGAAAAGAAAAAAACGCTGAAAGCTATAGTTACTGACTTGGAAAACAGTGGGTGTGAGTATCGCTTTGTTAGGGGGTTAGCTTTGCTGCTTGATCGAAAAGGCACTTTCACCTGCAACAGCAAAATCAACCCCGTTGATTTAAGGAGGAAAATCTTTCAGGCCACAGAAAAGGTTGGTTTGCCAACAACTTTAGAAAAGCGACGAAGAATACTCGAGACCGCTACTTCAGAAATGGCGTTGACACTGGAAAACATTGAGGAGTATCTATACGCCGACTTGGACGATGAGTTAATTCTTGAAAAGTTTGATCCTCCCTCAGCGTCAGAACTGCTTGAACAGTACAATCTTAGCTTAACACAGACGCTTCTCTTCGACTCTACAGAGCTAAGCTTTACCGCTTCCGGCAACTGGCAAAGACTATTCTACTCCGTTAAAAAACTCGGTCTCATCTACGAGGTGTATCGCGATAATGATTGTTTGTGGGTGAAAATAGACGGTCCAGTTAGCCTCTTTAAGCTCACAAAAAGGTATGGAATTAACATTGCCAAGTTGCTGCCCCTAATCGTCGCTAATCCTGAATGGACCATCAGCGCGAAGATACTGTGGAAGTACACAAACGAGATATGCAACTTCAAAATCGAAAGCCGAAAGCACAGTTCACTGTTACGGAAGCCTAATTTGATGCCTCTGACTTACGATAGCGCTGTTGAAGAGAGTTTTGCTTCACAGTTTCAAGCCGTAAAATCTGGCTGGACATTGAAAAGAGAGCCCGAACCTGTTCCCGCGGGCACACAAGTGATAATACCTGATTTTTCCCTTGAAAGAGCTGACCTCAAAATCTACATGGAGATTGTAGGGTTCTGGACAGAAGAATACTTACTTCGTAAAGCAGAAAAGCTAAAGCAAGTGAAAGAGAAGATGCTTCTGCTAGTCGATGAAGCTTTGGCATGCGAGAAACTCGTTGCGTTGGAAAAGCGACCTCAGCTGCATTTTATCTATTATCATGACAAAATCCCATTGGCTTCGATTCTGCGTTACCTAGAGAAAGCTTTTGAAGAGGTCAAAGCTAAGGAGATCAACTTCCTGGAGAACCTCCCAGTTAAATTTACGGAGCCAGTTGTCTCCTACGCTGAA
This sequence comes from Candidatus Bathyarchaeota archaeon, assembly GCA_003133625.1. Lineage (GTDB taxonomy): Archaea > Thermoproteota > Bathyarchaeia > Bathyarchaeales > Bathycorpusculaceae > Bathycorpusculum. The sequence goes on from PKYH01000160.1 coordinate 2,023, forward strand.
TTCGCTGATAGAGTCGGCGTTTCCGTTGAAGCTGTGAAAGCAGTCCTCACCGTTAATTCGCCCTCAGGTTACGTGGCAATGCCTAACATTTTGGTGAGTAAAGAAAAGCTCAACCAAATAGGCAATCGAATTGAAGAATACTTGAAACAATCAGGTAAGTTATCACTCAGCGAAGCAACACGAATAATTGAAGCAGAAGGAATAAGCGATGCATCTTACGCACTAACCCAACTTGGTTACAAAATAACGTGGCATGGAATAAACAGTGAACAAGCCGAGGTCTCCAAGATTTCCAAATAAGGGGAGTTTTGCGGGTGACATCTCCACTGTGGTGAAGGCTGAATTTCCACACCCAGTTCTGTGGTATCAATCCAACTACCTTTTCAAAATCAACAACAAAAAAGAGAACATTACCCTTGTGAGAATTCGGAATCAAGCTCCAAGACACTGTGTTTGATATTCGCATTTTGTGCATTTGTTCTGGTTGGTTGTTGGTTTGGCTTCTCTGATCTGTTTCCAGTACGCAAGAGCCCACTGCAGATCCATTTCTGCACAGGCACGGTTGAATTTGTTAACGTAAATCTTGGCGCCATCAATAGAGTGCAACGCTATTTTGGAACGATTAGTCACTACGGTTCGCACAGCATTTTGCCTTAGCTCTCTGTTTCCCTTCGTCTCTGGATCAGCCACTACGATTGCATAGAACAGTCGGCTTGTGTCAAAGCCCATGTTTTCAAGCAGAACCCCGTAGGTTTGCGCTTGCACATGATAAGATGGATAAGCTTCGCTGCTTTTGCTGAACTTGTACTCAAAAACTACAAGCGGAAACCCACCATTGAAAAGCACAGAATCAGGCTTACCAGCCAACAAAACACCATTATATTCAGCGAGCAAAAACATCTCCAAAGCAAACACAGGCTCAAGCCCACAGATTTTCTTCCATAACTCTGATCTTTGGACTTTGACCGTGTCCTCAGTCAATTTTTCATGAGCTCTTGTGCCAATACTCTTAGATTCAGTCTCTACCTTTCCATGAAGGTACTGCATTTCAATTTTCTTTTCACAATAATACTGCCCTGCTATGTCACTTGCAATTACAAAAGACCGGTTAAACCGCAGCTCCCCTTTTTCCCTTTGCTTTTGACTAAGATCTTTGAGCAAAGAATCGAACCGCTCAAGCTGCCCTTTCCACTCAGTCATGCTTCAAGCTCACAGTAATATCATCGTAACCCCGTTAAAGCATATTGGCTTTGTAAACTACAATTTGAACAGACGTCTCTGCAGCAAACACAGACTATCTTGTTGACCCTTACTTCTGAAGAAGAACAGCGGTAGAATGAATAAAAAAATTATTTTTTTCTGCATACCGCAATGTTGAAGACTCTGAAGAAAACGGTGACCGGGCAACGTTCGGCAGGGTAACTCGTATAACAGCGTATTCGAGAAGTAGTAGTGCGCTCTGATTTTTGTCCGCACTACTTCTATCAGATTAGCTTTGAATCAGAAGTACCGAAGAGGTGTTCTGGGCGAAGAAAAAAAGTTCTTCGGAAAACCACAATTCCTTTTTCTTTCAGACCAAAGCTGACTGTCATCAGCATTGCCAATGGACCCAAGTTAGATCAGACCCGAAAAACTTGTCCAACTATAACTTTTCACCGTCCTCCCTCCCATGTTTTTTCAGAAGAGAATTCCTCTGAAGTCATTGAAACGCTTCAATGATGAAAAACAACGCCTCATACTCGAGAAGTAGTAGTCCAGTGATTTTAGCAGACTACTACTACCAGTCTAGTTTTGCCTATTGTTTCTGTT
>PKYH01000022.1 GCA_003133625.1 Candidatus Bathyarchaeota archaeon
AACAGAAAAACGCCGACCGCCAATGCTCCAGCTCTCATTTTTTTGCCTCTAACTAACATTTACATTTATAAATATATAGCTTTGTGACTGAGAGGCCACAGTGACGAGCGCCAATTTGTTTAAAAGATTCATTGGATAAGTGCATACGATTCACTACAACCAAAGCGCGAATAGTTACTGCATGCATTCGTTACGTGGGCAAAACTAACCAAGACTTTGAAAAGGCTGAGTCTTTCTTTGAGCCCGTCCACTTTGATGCTCTCATCTTTGTCTGAGTCGGCTCTGTCGTTCTCATCCATCAGCCTGNNGAACCAGTTGGGCATTGGGCTTCGCATGCTCTGCAGACTAAGCAATCATCTACTTTGACTGGGACCGATTTGCCGTCCTTCATTTCGTAGACGCCTACTGGGCAAGTGTTTACGCAGGTTTCGCATCCGGTACAAGTATTGTTGTTGACTATTATTTTAACCAATTTTCCATTACCTTCTGATTTTCCCAGATGCTTGGAAGCGGTTAATATACACTTTTGTAAACTTTACCCCTGTTGCAACATTAAATTCCTTAAATCTAATCGCTCGAACAACTCACACTTCCCGACGGCTAATCAGGCGATGAGGCTGAGTTGTCGGGTTTATGCCCAAGAACACTTTGTTCAAATTCCGTCCTGAACTTCTTCAAGCTCGCCTTAATTTTCTCTTCCTCAACGTACCGCAAAGCCACATCCAAAATCCTTAACTGCATCCGTGGACTCGTATGGCGGGTTACCAATCGTGCATTTAACATCCATGAATGTTTTGAAGGAACGAGTCAAAAAAGTGGTATATGTGAGCATATGCACTGGTCTCTCCCGGGCTACCATTCCTATACTGTAATTTATACCGTTTTTTGGCTTATCACTTGTGTTTCAGCAATAATGTCTTGTTTCAGCTTCTGCATTAAAGCCCGCAGTATCGTATCGATTTGCTCTTGCTCCGAAAGCTGGTGCGAGAAGTCTATGACTGCTCTGTGAGGCATCGCCTGAGCTTCTTTGGATAGGACTTCTTCTGGATTCAGATTCATCGATTTCAGGAAGTCTCGGACTATAGCCATCTTGTTTGTCTCTGATTTCGGTTTTATGCTCAAACCAGCTTTTGCATATTCGGCTCGGAGGAATTCTATGCCTTTCATTTCTATGTCATGGTAGGTGCTTATCGTGTGACCCATCATGTATTCGATGTAGTCTGTCTGGGCTCCTAGTGCTGCCATCTGTGTGCGGAAGAATTTGCGTATGCTATGTGGTCTAACCCTGTAACGTCTGCCGACCTTGCTGCCAAGTAATCCCGCCTGTGCCATGTATCTGTGCAGGATGTTGTAGATTTGGCTTTCTGATAATGCTCTAACGTCTTTAGCATGTTCACTTCGTATCAGCGGAGATTCGTCTTGAATGGTTTCTGGCGGAATCTTGTTTGGCAATCCACCTGCTTTTCTAGCTTCCAAGTACGCTCTAAGGTAGTCTATGGTTTCTTTTCCTATGAAAGTGTCGTAGTCGTGGTATTTGCCTTTGGTGATTTCTGCTTCGACATGGACGTGGATGGGGATTCTGTTGTTTTCTAGGTCTTCTCGTACATGGCGGTATTGCAGTTTTGAGAGGGTTTCTTCTCGGAAAGCGCTTAGAGCTAGCATGCATATTATGGCTTTTTCTGCAGTGTCAGCTATGTCGAGCAGCTTTGAGTATTTTCATTATGACTATTTTTTGAGCAAAATCACATCATCAGGCAAATCATCTGTATCTATTACTTGAGAATCCTTACCCTTAAGATATTTATTAAAAAAATCAAGGAGCAGCGTATTCATGATGCTTTCCATTTTATTAGGATCTATTTCTCCAAGCATCGCCTGCTCGACTTCCTTATCTCCTACTACGGCTTTTGAAACATAGTTTTCAGCCATAAATTCGTTGTAATCAGCAAAGTTCGCATGTGTGCTATTTTTGACCGCTACCATATAGGCGTCATTTTCAGCGTTTAAAAAAGGAAATGTTAGAAGATGCCCCGCAAGTGCGCTATCATTTTGCATCACCATGATTGGTTTTTTTATTGGCTTCTGCCAGATGGAACTGTAGAAGAAACCATCAAGATTGGCGTTGGCCTTGATTAAGTCAGATACATGTGTCAGGCTTAATGCGGTAGAACCTCCGAAGGACATTCCGAAAGCACCGATATTCTCTTTATCGACATGGTTATGTAGCATAGCACTTTCCTGCTCGGCTTCATTCAGAAACATGTCAAGGGCAACAAGACTGTCTTTTATCCAGATTTCACTGTGAGCTGTCATTCCGGGTTGGCTGTCAATTATTCTTTTATAGTAATCGCGATGTTCCTCGATGCTTGCACCTTTGCCATCTCCGCTGAGCCATGCTGCGTATTTAGGAAATATCTCCATGCCGTTTGTGGCGTCTGCTTGGAAATCCTCCAGCATTTTTTTCATATCAAACGTCAAAATTTCGCCATTTGGCAACTCATACGAGCCATCGCCCTGATGACCTATGCTCAATACAATATAACCATGGGACGCAAGTTCCTCGAATTGAACTGTGTTGGCTTCACAACCGAGGCTGAATCCATGGCTGAAAAGGAGAAGCGGGTGCTTGCCATCACATATGGGAGCGCTGATATATGAATTAGTTTCAATACCGCTGGTTCCCGGAAGGATACTCTCGCTGACATATTTTTTCAGTTTTCCTTCGCCGATACCTTTTGCGGGATAAAAACATATGCAGGGAATAACGCGTTTTTTATCGTCTTTTTCATCCGGATCGTATTCATAAGAAAAGTGCGTACACCCTACTATGTAAGGGCCGCTGGGTTT
>PKYH01000065.1 GCA_003133625.1 Candidatus Bathyarchaeota archaeon
AAAAACCATTTTTGGCAAATAAAGACGCCATGGGATAGCCTACGTGCCCCAATCCTAGAACTGAGATCACTGCCTTCTTATCTTTAATCTTTTGCTCTAACATACTGTTCATTCGAAGGATATAGAAGAGGCTTTATTAATTTATGCCCTCAGTCTGCAACTTCTTTCAATCTCAAAAATTGGAGTCGCGCTCTCTCTCGCGCGCACAGATATAAATGAGCGCACAATAAATAGAACTGCGAGCCCGATGGTAATAGAGGTGCAAACGGCTATAGTGAAACGGTTCCCTAAAGTTAGCGTGATTATACCAACTTTTAATCGCGCGCTTCTGATAATGAGGGCTATTAAGAGTGTGTTGGATCAGACGTATCAGGATTTTGAGGTGATCGTGGTTGATGACGGTTCTTCTGATGAGACCCAAAAGGTCTTGAGGAGCCTTAAGGATGAAAGGATAAGGTATTTTCGGCACGAAAAAAATCTGGGGGCCAGCGCAGCTAGGAATACTGGGATTAGAGCTGCGAAAGGTAGTTACATAGCGTTTCAAGATAGTGATGATATATGGTTGCCAGAAAAACTAGAAGCACAGATGAAGGTTTTTGAGGGCGCAGAGCCAAAACTTGGTTTGGTTTACACGGGTACTTGGCTAATTTACGGTGACAGGAAAACATACATACCGTTTTCATATGGTGTTCAAAAAGAAGGTAACGTGCACAGGGAGCTTTTGAAATCAAATTTCGTTTGCAATCCAAGTGTTGTTGTGCGAAAAGAGTGTTTTGAAAAAGTAGGTATGTTTGACGAAGCTCTACATAGGCTTCAAGATTGGGAGTTTTTCATAAGGCTTTCAAGATACTACGATTTCAAGTACGTAAATAAGCCTTTAGTAGTGGCATATAATGACACTCCTGGTAATATTTCGTCAAATCGAGCTCGAGAGCGGGTTGCCATCGAACATATTTTGATGAAGCTTCGTGGAGATTTTGAAGAGGATAAAAAGTCGATGAAGGATCACTATTTTCATCTTGGGATTCTTCTAATTTCACAGGGAGAAATCAACAAAGGGTTGGTTTTTTGTCTTAAAGTATTGTGGCTAGAACCTTCATTGGTCAATTCGTTTAATGTGAAATGGCTATTTGATTCATTGAATGAGGGATTGAGAGGTAAGCATGAAACAACTTCTAAAGCCTTGATTGGATTGTCTCAGTTAATTATTTATGAATTGCTTCCGCAGAGGAGCTAAGGATGATTTGAGAGGATTGCGGGTTAGCGCGCGCTAGTTTTTCTGAGGCCCGAAGTGCCTGCAATACAAAATGGAACATTGATATTCTTCAAGCGCGAGTTGGAATCGGCGGGAAATGTTAGCCCAAATTCATAAAGTATATTGCATCGCCTATATGCAAATAACGTATTGATGTAAGAGTGCCATGTTCGTAGATGAAGAATATAAGAAATGGCTATCAAGGGCTCGCCGGACTCGATTTAAGCTTCATGGTGAAATGCAATGAGAACATATATAGTACTCAGAGAGGACGATGCTAATGCTACAACAAGATCTGAAGACATTGAGAGAGTTTATGAACCACTGATAAAACTGAAAATTCCAGTAAACGTCGCAGTCATACCTTCAGTGTATTGTGCCAACAAATTGCCTGAAGGGCATCCTCTTTTATCAAAACAGAAGTACTACCCGTACATTCAAGCATCTGAAGGCGAGGACAAATACCTTAGTGTCAACGGAGCAAAGAAGCTCATTTCGCTTTTTAATGGGGAGAATTTTGAAGTCCTTCAGCATGGGTATTCGCATGAACGAATACATAACTGCTTCGAGTTTGGAATCAAGGATACACAAGAGCTGGAATCAAGAGTGCTGAAGGGCAAGCATATACTGGAGGTTTCCTTTGGCAAGAAACCCAGGTTTTTTGTTGCGCCACACGAATATTTTTCTAAAGAAGCATTCAAGGTGGCCACAAAAAACTTTGCAGGTACGTTTGTTCCTCTTGTTTCGAGGAGGTCTTTTTTGCACGATTTGCCTGTTGGTTTTTTCCCTTCATATTTTATTCAAAAAACGATGGGCAAAGACTTTTACTTTTTCAAAGACAACTTTATGGTGCTCGAAACTCGAGGTTTATATCTGCTTAATGGTAATATCAATGACTGCATGAAACTTGCCCAAAGGTTGATTCAACGTTTCAAAATTGTAGTGATAGTGAACCATTATTGGCAGTATTCTCTAGATGAGGATTTAATAAAATCTTGGTTTAATTTTTTAGATTCTTTAATTAAATGTAACTGCCGTTTTATTTCATGTACTGATCTTTATGAAAAACTTGGCACGTGAACTGCCTATAAATAACCGTGATTGCGCTCACTAGAAAGAGAAAAAAAGGAAAAAAAGATATTTAGTGAATAATTCCAAAACGTTATGGATATTTCGCCCTTTTTCTATTGGGCGCTGTCACCAATTCCTTGCGCTCCACTTCTTTTTTCCCTTTTTGGAGGCTCTCGATTGGCATTGCTAGCGGAGTTTCTTGAGATTTGGCATTTTCAGGTTTGATGCATAGAGTATAGCTGTAGAATGCAGCAGACTTTCAGCATGTGCGCTGACCCTGGCTTCAATGTCAAAATAGCCTTTCTGGTTGTCCAATGGATTTCGCGTTCTCCAAGCTTTTATGAAGGAAGCATCAAACACTGCATCAATGTTTCTTACGCGGTTTCGGTTTAGAAGGTTGACCACTTTTTCCTCGATGATTTTGTTTAGGTTAGCTTCTCCGACTCTTTGGATGAACCTGCTTAGAACACTTCTGGAATAGGCTGCTTGAGCTGATTTGATTAGGAAGTTTTCTAAGTCGTGGATCAGCGTCAAGTAGACGGGCCATTTCTCTTAGGCTGCGAACGGCTTTCATTCGCATGACGATGAAGGTTCTCAAAAGTCCTAATCGGCTCCTGGGATGCCTACTGGGTCCACTATTGTGAAAGCAGCTTAGTACTGCTGTTTTGGCAAAACTCAAGTCTACGTTTCTGAAGAGGGTTTCTAGGGTCTCGTGTTCATCTTGTCCCGCTTGGGGTTACCTCCTAAGCTTGGACGTAACTCATTTGAAACGAGGCCCAAATCAAAAGTAAACGTTAACTCAATTTAGGGACAAGCCAGCGCGCGCTTTGTCAATTTCTTTGGTTAATAACACAATGATGCCAATACACTTAGGAAAATAACGCAAACGCGGCTCGCCTCCAAGCATTTATACCCTCACCCAGTTATAATTTCGGTAGGTATGACATTGCAAATTCTATTGTCCATTAAAAGCGGCAAAGAAGTTGTCCAACAAATCGTTACTCAGAACGTCATAACCGCTACCAATAACAAGAGAGTCTATGAGTCAGAGGATGTTATAAGATTTTACGCTGAGCAAAGCGACCTCCAAAAACCAGAAGCAACTATATTAAACGAATTAAGAAACAGGCTGCCCAAGATGAGTATGCTCGATATTGGTGTGGGCGCAGGGCGCACCACCACCCACTTCGCAGTTCTGGCAAAGGAATACCTTGGGATAGACTACTCCAGTAAAATGATAAATTCTTGCCTTGCAAAATTCCAGAAGTACCCAGCAAGAATTTCTTTTCGAACTGCCGACGCGAGAACCATGAAGCTTTTCAAAGACAACTCATTCGATTTTGTCTTATTCAGTTTTAACGGTATTGATTATATGGACCATGATGAGAGGATAAGAACTCTGCTTGAAATACAACGAATCATCCGGAAGGGAGGCTATTTTTGCTTTTCATCGCATAACTTGAACTTCCTATTGAAAAAGTGCTCGATCCAACTATCAAAACACCCTGCTATATACGCATCGCGCGTTTTTCAGCTTTTGCAAATGCGTCTTCTAAACAAAAAAGAAGTGTGGAAGGCAATCAGAAATCCTTCAAGAAATGCAAAACATACCATGGTCAACGATGGAGCCATGGATTTTAGGTTAAAAACTTACTATATATCACCTGTTGAACAGCTCAAGCAGCTAAGCGAATTGGGCTATGCAAATACTAAAATGTATAGTTTAACGAGCGGAAAAGAAATCACGAATCCAAGTAATTCAGTAGATAACTGGATATATTATCTGTCCCAAATTCCTTGAGGTTGCTGAGTATTTCAATTTTGTAGCTCTATTCGACTCGCAAGTCCGCAGAATAACTATTTAAACAAATTAGATAACATTCTGTACATTTAGAAAGTGATAGACAATAATGAGCAATCTCCCTACTGAGTTTGATATACAACCCAAGCCCTTACAGAAAGCTAGAATTTCAATAACAAATGTCCATCCGGCTTCACTTTCTGAATGGGACATGATTTGGCGTGAATGTGACTACTCTACCTATTTTCACTCTAGAGAATGGGCTGAAATATGGAGTTGTTACACCAAGGGTAAAATGTCCTTAACCCCTTTTCTTGTCAAGTTTTCCGATGGCAAAAGTGCTTTACTGCCATTTTCATGCTTAACGGAGGATGGTGTAATGCCGATTTTGATAGGCACAAGAAGATTATACCTTTCATCGCCTGAGTGTACTTACGGCGGTTGGATCTCTTCGGATAGACTACTCGCTGATCATGCGATCTTGTTGCTAAACTTGGTAAGACAGAAATTCAAGAATTTATTGTGGAGGATGAATCCTTATGATGATGTTGCTTTAAAATGTCGCTTTAATATTCCTCGCGTTAGTGTAGATGATGAGGGTGAAACTCAGGCAATTAATTTAGAAAAAGGATTTGATATCATTGCATCAAACATGTCTAGGGACCACAGGCGGGCTGTGAAAAAGGCAATTCAAAATGGAGTGTCAGTTAGAATCTCCTCCTCGATTGAGGATTGGCGTGACTATTATCAGGTTTACGAAGACACTGTAAGCAGATGGGGAAATCGATTGCTTGGCGAAAAGTATTCGTGGGGATTCTTTCAGGATATCTTCAGAAGGGATTCACCCAACATCGAGCTTTGGTTGGCTACTTATCAAGATAAAGTTATTTCAGGGGCGCTTTTTTTTCACTCAAAAAAACATTTTGTTGATTGGCACAGTGCAGCTATAGAAACCTACTTTGATCTTAAACCGGTAAATCTTCTATTGTATGAAGTCATCAAGAAAGCATGCGAAAAGGGCTATACTTGGTTTGACTTCAATCCAAGTGCTGGGCTTCAAGGTGTAAAGTCTTTTAAAGAAGGATTCGGGGCACAAGCTTTGAAGTGTCCAATCGTCAGAATACGACCTAGAAATATGCGCACACTTGCAATAGCGAAGGTCAACGATAAGGTTACCGAGATTAGAAAGCGGATGAACTGTGCTTTATCCTCACCATTTTTAAGAACATCTTTAACGATTAGCAGACAGCGCGCGCTCTTAAACAGAAACCGGCTTCAAACAATATGGTACGATAAGAATTTCATCTACAACTTTCAGTCCAATTTAGCAAAACAGGTTGCGGTTGCACCTCAAGAGCTGCATGGTTTTCGATATGGGTACGCTGTCTCTTAGATATAAAAGGAAGAGAAAAGAAGTGAAATAATGTTTTTATTGAACTGTTTCTATTTGCTTATGAAATCAGAAACAACCGCGTCAAAAGCAAAAGTCGTCGGTTTACCTTATAGGTTATGAGGTGGAAATCATGGACAAAGCAACGGAAATGGGTAAAACTTCAGCTCTTGGTAGTGTACATTTGTTCCTTGGCGTATCGATTTCTACTATTATAGCGGCAGTTGGAACGGTAATACTTGGAATACTCATTCTTCCAGGAGATTATGGACTATACGCCGTTGCCTTGATCCCGATATCAACTCTTTCTATGTTCCAGGATTGGGGTATCGGCTCCGCTTTGGTAAGATACTGTGCCAAATACAGAGCGACAAATGAAGAGGTAGAACAGCGGAAAGTAATAATTGCAGGCTTAATCTTTGGGGCCGCAACAGGCTTGGTTTTAACAGTGGTATCACTGTTATTGGCTAATTTTTTTGCATCAGCAATCTATCACAAACCAGCATCTGCATTCTTGATTACTCTCGCTTCAGTCACAATTTTTTCGGGAGCAATAAGTTCGGGAACGGCAAGCATATTTACGGGTTTTGAGCAGATGAAGCTCAACAGTTACCTATCCGTCATCTACGCAGTGGTGTATGGTGTATTGGCTCCGTTGCTGGTGTATTTTGGGTATGGAGCGAAAGGTGCTGTAATAGGTTATACTTCGGCCACAGTGGTTCAAACTGTAATCTCAATGATCTTCCTCTATTTTTTCATATTCAGAAAACTTCCCCGCTTCAAAATAAACAAGTCTGAGGTGGTTCAAACACTAAAGTCATTACTAAACTATGGAGTCCCTCTAGGCATAGGCAACATCGTAAGCGGTTTAGCGAGTCCAATTTTCGCTTTTCTTATGGCTTCATACATCAGCACTGTAATGATAGGAAAT
>PKYH01000017.1 GCA_003133625.1 Candidatus Bathyarchaeota archaeon
TTTTGGGATCGCCCCCGCGAATCCCTTTTTTTCTTTGTTTATGGCGTCTTAACCTATGATAGCTCTAGGGTGTCACATTGAAAGGGTGTTCGCGGCATCGGGGCAAAAGAAAAGTAGGTAAACGTTGCAAAACAGACATCTATTTGTTCTATACTTGGAATTTGCTGGATTTCATTCACTAGTTTTGCTGTATCTTTAAGATTTTTTGTTATTGCATTGGCAAGTATATCGAATTTTCCCATCAATTTAGTTATTAGAAATAATTCTGGTATTTTTTTTAGTTCCTCAAAGGTATTGGATTTATCGCTTACTTTGCCTTGAGAAATAAATATGAATAATGTACCTTGGTACCCAAGTTTTGACCAGTTAATGATTGTTGAGCACCCTAAGATGGTTCCATTTTTTCTCAACTTTAGATACTTTTTTCTCACAGTCTCATGCGATATTTTTAGTGTTTCCGCAATTTTTGAGAAAGGCGTGCGTGCATCCTTTATAAGTTCTTTAATTATTTCTAGATCTGTGCTATCTAATTTTTCATTGTCTAATCCAGATGAACTATCCTTTTCTTGATATCTAAAGTAAGGTTGATCAATCCACAGATTGATTGCAATTCCTTTAACCCCTTGCAAATTTTTTATTTTTTGTGTAACTTTATCTAACTCTTCAGTGCTTTGGGCAACAACCAAACAAAGCATGTTATATCTTCCAATGCTTTTAGTGCAGACTATTACGTTAGACTGCTTTCGGATGCCCTGAGCAACTGTTTCAATGTGTGGGACTTCAGCAATAATTCCTATAGATGCTTCAAAAGGATAACCTAGCGTTCCTCTCTTTAGGTTCATTCGGGTTCCTATAATTACGTCTTTCTTTTTCAATTTTTCAATTCGGTTGAGCACCGAGCTGGATGAGATTGAGCATTCTTTTGCAATTTCATTTAAATTTTCGCGAGCGTTCTTAATCAAAATACTGATTATTTTTTCGTCTATTTCATCTACTATTTTATTGTCTTCAAAGAGCATGCTTTTTCTCGGTTACTTCCATCTATTTCGAACTTAAAAGGTTGGCGGTTTTTTTGCCATAAATCCAGTGTGGTTTGTAATTATTCTCTTTTATTAATCTAAAAATTAATACTTGCAACTTAAACGACCAAATGTTAGCAAATATTAAATACTTAAACCAGGAACTAACCGATTATAAAATAAGGAGAGAAAAACACAAATGTCTAAAAATTTCAGCTCTAAAAAACAAAGAACTATATTTTCAACGATTCTACTTTTGACTTTCGCATTATCTATAGTTGCTATGCCAGCTGCTAACGCACATACCCCTGTTTGGAATGTTCCAACGTTTGCCTACATACACGCTTCACCGAACCCTGTCGGTATCGGTCAATCAGTTATCGTTAACTTTTGGCTCGACAAGATTTTTGACGGTGCAACTGTAAACAATGACTGGCGATTCCACAACTACAACCTAACGATAATAAAGCCTGACGGTAAAATTGAAACTCAGATGTTTGATTATGTTCCAGAAACTGGCTCAAACATATACACACATATTACACCAGACCAAGTTGGCAACTACACGCTCATTTTTACTTTTCCAGGACAAGCATACAACACGTACTCACACAACCCTGCCTCAGCATATGTGAACGATACCTACTTACCCAGCTCTGCATCGACGACACTAGCGGTACAGCAAGACCCCGTACCTGGGTCAACGACTTATCCGTTACCGACCGAATATTGGTCACGACCAATTGAAGGAGAAAACTACAACTGGTACGCAATATCCTCGAACTGGCTCGGTTGGCCTCAAATAGCCCAAGACATCCAGCGAGATGGAACTACATCAAACAGCCCGCATGTAATGTGGACAAAACCGCTTGAATTCGGAGGAGTCGTCGGAGGAACAAATGTCGGCACAAACGGAATGACATACTACACAGGCCTCTCTTACGAAACCAAATTCAACCCAGTAATGATCATAAACGGAAGAATCTACTACCCCTTACCAAAAAGCAGTAACAGTGCGGGTGATGGTTTTGCATGCGTCGACCTGCGAACAGGAAAACAAATTTTCTGGCAGAACACCACAATGCCCACCATTGCACAAATCGTAGATGTAGAGGACATGGACCAACATGGAGCCATCCCTAACGGCTACATGTATCAGTCAGTATCAGGAACATGGATAGCATTAGACCCGCTCGATGGTAACTGGCTGTTTAACATAACAGGCGTCCCCTCAGGAACTCTTGCATACGGACCAAGCGGCGAACTATTAATGTTCACCTTAAACTCTAACGCTAAAACCTTGACAATTTGGAACTCATCTGCTGCTATAGGAACTTTCAACTCATCAATGAGTACATGGCGACCATTAGGAAAAGTGATCGACGGCAGCTTAACAAAAGCATACTCGCTCAATGCATCGCTACCTTGGATAGGAACTGGCGCAACAATCGATAGAGTAATACAAGGTGATCTTGTACTCGGCCATACCGGCTTACTACCCTCAAGCGGCGGACCTATGGCTGGAACCGTTAGCTCAGCACCGTGGACCATGTGGGCTATTAATCTCAACTCGTCGAAAGGAACAATAGGCTCAATGCTCTGGACTAAAACATACGACCCATTGCCGGGCAATGTAACAATAACACTCAACACTGCATCATGGCCCCTGCCAGTAGACTCAACCGCAAGAGTATTTTGTGCAGGGATCAAGGAGACATTCCAATGGATTGGCTACAACCTTGATACTGGAGAGAAACTATGGGGTCCAGTCGGTTATGTGAACGATTCTTACGAATACTATGGACAGATTAGCGGCGGACCAAACACACCCAAAGCGACAGCTGTTTATGGAAACCTATACGTTGCTGGCTATGGAGGAGCAATACAGGCTATTGATTTGAAGACTGGAAACCTGAAATGGTTATACAATAATACTGAAAGTGGATCAAACACACCTTTCGGGCACTACCCACTATTTATCAACCTGATTTCTGACGGAAAGATTTACGCATCAAGCAGTGGACATGGCGGAGGAGTAGAAACACCTCTCTACAGAGACTACCGAATACGTGCCATCAATGCAACAGATGGAACAGAATTGTGGACAATGCTTGGCTGGAACATGTTCACTCCGTATGGAGCCAACCTTATTGAGCCCATCTATGCAGCAGACGGCTATCTAACATACCTTAATGTCTATGACATGCAAATTTACACCCTGGGTAAGGGTCCAAGCGCATTGACAGTAGAAGCACCAATGACCGCAGCCACCCTTGGTCAAAGCGTGGTAATTAGAGGAACAGTAACCGACATTGCCACTGGTACAAAACAAGATGAACAAGCAGCACGTTTCCCCAATGGAGTTCCCGCGGTGTCAGATGCAAGCATGAGTGATTGGATGCAATACGTTTACATGCAGAAGCCAAAGCCAACAAACGCTACTGGTGTACCTGTCTCTATTGACGTGGTAGATTCTAATGGCAACTACCGAAACATCGGCACAACGACAAGCGACACAAGCGGTATGTTCAGTTTCACATGGAAGCCAGACATCGAAGGCACATATACTGTAATCGCTACGTTCGCGGGATCTGAATCCTACTGGCAGTCATCCTCAGAAACAAGCTTCGCAGTTGACCCAGCAGCGCCAACAGCATCTCCATATCCAGTAGTTAATTTGCCACCGACAGAAATGTACTTCACCATTTCAACAGTCGCCATAATAATTGCAATAGCCATAGGTTTTGCTATAACAATCCTAGTGCTAAGAAAGCGACCATAAGAATGCCAAACAAAAACAACATTTCCCCCTTTTTTAGTCTTTTAAAAGCAATGGAGAAGAGATAAG
>PKYH01000056.1 GCA_003133625.1 Candidatus Bathyarchaeota archaeon
GATTATTTTTTTACCGTTGCCAATTATGGTTGCGCCATCGCTGACGATTTTACCGTTCATTTTATTGGAAACCAAAATGTCTTCAGTTAAAGTGTAGGTTCCAGGGTTAAGGTAGACCGATTTTCCCTGAGCTAAGGCCGCATTAATAGTGGAAGACGCACCTTCGGATATGGTCTTTGTACTTGTTGTATAACCAGTTAACATGTTTTTCAACTGATAGTAACCGCCAACTTGAGAAACAACAAAATCATAACTGACAGCGCTTGTATCAACTGGACCACTGGTTCGCTGAAAAATCAGGTAAGTGTTAAATGCGGAAAATGCAAGCAAAGCTACAAGGAAAAGAACGATAACGCGGTTAGAGATAGTTATCTTAGAGTTAGCTTTCATCTTGAAGGGCTCGGGCAGTTTTGAAGTACATGTAAAGAACCATTGTTAATTAAATTTTATGATAATACGCCCCTTATGAGCAAGCATGCAGCCAAAAGAAAATGGTTGCCTATAGACTACCATAAACGTATTAATTATATCCATTCTCTAGTTCAATTTGGTGCCCAAGTGGAATACCGTTCTTTTGGAAAACTCGATTGGAAAGCTTCAGCGCTGGGATTCGGTACCATGCGTTTACCAATCATCGGTGAAGACCAAGCAAAAGTCAACGAGCCTGAAGCCATAAAATTGATCAGATACGCGATAGATCAAGGCGTAAACTACGTTGACTCAGCCTTCACCTACCACGACGGCAACAGCGAAGTAACCTTGGGCAAAGCGCTCGCAGGAAAATACCGCAAAAAAGCAAAAATAGCTACGAAAATGCCAGTTTTCTCAGTGAAACGCAAAGAAGACTTGGATAGAATTCTGAACATGCAGATGACACGATTAAACACAAGCTTCATCGATTTTTACCTGTTCCACAGCCTAAACAAAACATTATGGAACAAAGTTAAAAAACTGAACATGCTAAAGTGGGCTGAAAAACATGTTGCAAAAGGAAGACTTGGCTACTTAGGTTTCTGCTTCCATGATGAATTGGAAGTGTTCAAGGAAATAGTCGATAGCTATGACGGGTGGACTCTTAGCCAAATACAATACAACTACTTGGACGAAAATTACCAAGCGGGAAAAACCGGTTTAAAATACGCAGCATCAAAAGGATTAGCCGTTGTAATAATGGAGCCTCTCGCCGGCGGGCTTTTAGCAGTTAATCCACCCGAGGAAATCCGAAATGAACTGGAAAAGGCAGAGGTTAGAAGAACACCGCCTGAGTGGGCTCTTCAATGGGTTTGGAGCCAGCCTGAAGTGTCAGTTGCCTAAGCGGCATGAACTCCATGCAACAGGTCAAAGAAAACATAGAAAGCGCCAAAAAATCTGGCGCAAACACATTAAACAGTAAAGGACTAGAGCTGATTTCTAGAGCAAGCGAACTTTACCTTAAACGCGGATACATAGGCTGCACACAATGCCGCTACTGCAGTCATTGCCCTCAAGGCATCGACATTCCTATAATTTTGGCATTCCTCAATAAGTACTCAACCAAACGTAGAAAGCCAAAAATACAATCAAAAATAAAAGGAGAGTACGCCAAAGCGGTGCCTCCTGCTAAAAGGGCAAGTAACTGTATTCATTGTGGACAATGTGAAGCAGTTTGCCCCCAGCATCTACCAGTACGCAAACTACTATCAGAAGCAAGGGCTAATTTTGAATAATTCAGGCAAAAATTTACTTTGTAGTTACAAGAAGCTGTAACTAGCTCTTATATAGCATGGTTTTCATCGTTAATAATGGAGAGCCTTTGCTTTACTAAACAAACAGCTGTTTACATTGCTTCTGAAAATACTGAATCCTATCAGCATTCAGCCAAAATGTCAACTGAGCCATTAGCAAGGCAGGTTTAACAAAAAAGGAACTTTCAAAACCATTCATTGAATCTTGAAAGAGGTAGCCTTCTACCTAAAGGAGATATAAATGATAATATTTGTTCACCAGCCAGAATATATGCCATGGCTTGGTTTCTTTGATAAACTTGCAAGATGCGATACTTTTGTCATCTATGACGATGCACAATTTCAACACGGAGGATTTCACAATAGAAACAAAATTAGAACGGCGCAAGGATGGAAATGGCTAACTGTACCCATTACTCATGGGCACCCACAAACTCTTAAGGATGTAAAAATAGCAGGAACCCAATGGAAAAATAAACATATAAGTACAATAACGCACAATTACGAAAAGACACCTTATTTTAAAGAATATTTTCCTTTAATTAAAGAAGCCATAGATTTCGATCATGAACTACTAATAGGCTTAAACCTGCATCTCATAAGGACGTTTGCCGAAATCTTATCTATAAAAGTAAATATTGTTCGTTCATCCGAATTTCCTTATTGCGGAAAAGAAAAAAACGAAAAACTAGTATCCATGTGCAGATCTATGGGGCTGACACGTATCTGTCAGGTTCTGGAGGAAAATCCTACATTAACGAAAACTTGTTCTCACAAGCCAACATTAAGATTCAATGGCACAACTACGAGCACCCAATTTACAAACAAAGATATGAAGCTTTTCAGCCTAACATGTCAATCATAGACTTACTATTCAATACTGGCCCCCAAGCCAAAGAAACAATTCTGAAAGGCGGCACTATGAACGCAAGCAACTTAGATAACTCGGCACTTTCCAAAACTTTAATCATTGAACCAATAAAAAAAGCAACAAACAAATTTAGAATTTTACTATTTGGGCGTGAGGTATGCCCTCTATTTTCAAAACCGCTTCAGGATGCACATAACCCTTCGCTATAGCTTTTTCAACACAGCACTTGCCTACAAGGTTCACTATGGTTGAATTATTAATCATTCCGATAGCTTCTTCAACACTCGCCTTTCGTCCATTATAAAACTCGTCTTTAACATGAAAGACAATTTTGCCTTCCCGAAGCGTCCTGCCGAGCAATTCACAGTCGCAGATAGCTAAAAGCACATTTCTGCCGTCCTTCTTGAGGTTTACATAGACTTCCAATTTTTAGCTCTCTCACAACTGTTTAATAGATGATTTTGCACCGCAAGCATTGCATACTAGAAAAGACAAGCGTTTTTCCTTAACAATTCTGGTATCTGGACGCTTGCAAACGGGGCAAATTACATAGTTCTCTAAATACCTCTGCAATAAGCGTTCAAAACTGTCTGTTCGGAACTTTCCTTGAAAAATAGCTCTTGAATCTTGAAAAGTCGCTGCTGTAGCCATTTCCCGCGTCAAAAACTTCAAAATATGTTGAGGATCACGATCCAAGGCATCCGCTACTTCCTTAAAATTAGAAATTATCGTTCGCATCCCAACCGTATTAATAAACAATCTTGGTAATTCTAAGCGCTCATGCTTTGTGGAAACTTCTGGCATTTGAGCGCACGCCCTCTTTAGCAGTTCATCATAATTAAAGGACATATCCTCATTCCTCATCTCATCAAACCATGGTGCCAGCATATATTTAAAATTATAATTTAAAAACTACGATTTTGCATGAACGAAAGAACGGATTTTTACATACAAATCAATATAAATTTGAAATAACAATCAACATTATCTTTAGTTTACATTAGAGGCATGCTCATGACAGAGCAACAAAAAACAAGCCAAATAGAAGACGTTACCCAGCAAATTGAAAAGCTAAGAGAACAAACTAACTTAGCGAACGCTCAAATCAAAAATTATGTTGAAAAAAGAAACCAGTTGAACGACCAAGTCAGGAAAGCCCATCAGGAAATCACTGAAATAAAAACCGAACGCGACAGCATAAATGAAAAAGTTAAGCTGCTAAAACAACAAAGAGACTCTATCAGAGCAAAATCCACGCCGATCATCGATGAAGTAAACGCCATAAAACAAAAAATCTCTGAACTCAAAAAGAAAGTACCACGCGAAAGACAGCGAGAT
Organism: Candidatus Bathyarchaeota archaeon; assembly: GCA_003133625.1. Taxonomy (GTDB): domain Archaea; phylum Thermoproteota; class Bathyarchaeia; order Bathyarchaeales; family Bathycorpusculaceae; genus Bathycorpusculum. Next base: position 3,934 of record PKYH01000056.1, read on the forward strand.
TTGCAAGAAGAGCTTGAAGCAATTGAATGGAAAATACAGACAACCTCTCTTGATTTGCAAGAAGAAAAAAGACTAATTGAAGACGTCAAGCAACTTGAAATCCAGCTTAGCAGCTACAAAAAAATCGACCTTCGAAACAAAAAAATCAAGGACTTACTGACCCAGCGGAGAACCTTTGAGGCTCAAGCTGACGTGTTGCATAAGGAATTGACTGATTTAGCTACGAAGAGTCAAGAGTTACATTCAAAAATGATGGAAAAAGTAAATAGTGTGAAAATTAACAAAGGTGAAGCTGATAGCTTACATCAAGCTTATATTAAAACGAAGGAACAAAGTGCTCCCTTATATGAGAAAATCCGGGAATTGACTGAGAAATTAAAAAGCTTGAAGGCTTCAGTTAAAGAGGAAGATAAAGTGAAGAAAATGGCGACTGAGCAAGCTATTAAAGAAAAGCTTGGGGCTGAAGCAAGGGATAAGCTTCAAAGGGGCGAAAAATTAAGTTGGAATGAGTTTCAACTTGTTATGGGTGACGACGCTCAGGATGACTCAGAAACACAAGATTAAAGTTAAATAGTAATATTATGGGAATAGAGATAGATGGCTAAAAAGGAAACGCAAGAACAAACGCAAAAGCGAATCCTAATTTTATGTGTGGATAGAGATGGCGATATAGAAACAAAAGCAGGAATAAAAACGCCGCTTCTAGGAAGAACCGCAAACTTAGACGGCGCAGTTGCCTTAGCCCTAAAAGACCCTGAAGAACCTGACGCAAACGCTATGTTTGAAGCCGTCCGCCTTCATGACAGGTTACAAAACGAAAAGCAGCCAGAAGAAATGTTTGAAGTTGCTACCATATCGGGTTCTGAGTTGGGTGGTGTTAGCGCGGATAGAAAATTGGTTGCTGAATTAAGTAATTTGCTGGATTCTTTTAGTGCAAACGAGGTAATTTTGGTTACAGATGGCTATTCTGACGAAGCAGTTTTACCTCTTATTGAATCCAGAGTGCCCGTTTCATCCGTCAGACGGATAGTAATAAAGCATAGCGAATCAATCGAAGAAACTGCTGCCCTCTTCACAAAATACATTCGACTATTAGTGGATAACCCTAGGTACGCTCGCATGGCGTTAGGTTTGCCTGGATTACTGGTTTTTATTTTCGGTATTCTTTGGGCTATCAACAATTTCGTCTATCCAGGCGCTATTTACTTTTACGGAATTGCCATTGTAATTGTTGTAGGCGGTTTCTTGCTTATCAAAGGCTTCGGCGTTGACAAATCAGCTAAAGACCTCTATAAGTGGGCCAAAGAATATTCGCCGCCGCCCCTACCGATGCAAATCTCAAATTACACAATTTTCGCCGGAATCTTATGTGTAGCCGTCAGCGTTTACCTTGGAATAGCAAATGTCACCAATGTGGCACCGTTTCCCAGCGATTTTGCCGGATGGCTTGCTGCTACTCCAAGAATAGCCACATTCTTTATCAAAGGTATCATGGACCTTTTAGTGGTAGGGTTAATAATCGTTCTTCTTGGACGAAGCATACGTTTATACATTGAAAGAGACTCAAAATTGCTACGCAATATTGCTTTGATAGTTTCAGTTGCGTGGTCTCGTTGGATCCTCGACGCAACAGCAAACATAATTTACAACCCAAGTAGCACGGGAGCGCCAATAGGTTTAAATGACCCGTTTTTTTCACTTTTCCTTTTCACAATAATAGTAGGTATTCTAATCGGCGTTGCTTCTGTACTATTAATTTTTATTGTTAACCGGTCAGCTAAAGACTTCTTCCAAAAACCCGATAAGAACCAAGCGACAAAATGAATTTTTTCCTTCCATTTTATCTTTGAATTAGAGCAAGATTTAATTGAAACTACCAAGGTTTTAACTATAATGCATAGTTGCATAGAAAACCCTTGAAGAAACGTTTAACATGCGAGGTCACGCTTAGTGCTTAAAAAAGTTCTTTCTGTAATTGGCGCATACAAAATGTATGAAAAATGGCTATGGCAGCAGGTTAAGAGCGGAGTAAAGCCTGAACACATTGCCATAATTTTAGATGGAAATAGGCGCTGGGCTTCAGAAAATGAGCTTAACCCATGGCTGGGGCATAAGCAGGGTGCGGAAACGGTTGAACATCTTTTAGATTGGTGTTTGAAACTTAACGTAAAGTTCATAACGCTATACGCGTTTTCCACTGAGAATTTTAAGCGTTCTCCTCAAGAAATAGAGGAGATAATGAGGATTTCTGAGGAAAAATTCCGTAAACTGTTAAATGACGAGCGCATTCATAGAAACAAGGTTCATGTTAAAGTCATCGGCAGAATTAATCTTCTTCCAGAAAGCCTACAGCAGCTAATTGGTGATATGGAGAAAGCCACAGCAAATTATGATAATCAATTTTTAAATTTCGCTTTCGCGTATGGTGGAAGAGCCGAGATTGTTGATGCTGCCAAAATCATTGCTGAGCAGGTTAAGGATGGCAAGTTGGAACTGGATGATATTAACGAGATCATGTTTGAGAAATATCTGTATACATCGCATATGACTAAGCAGGAGCCTGATTTGATTATTCGAACTTCAGGTGAAGAAAGGCTGAGTGGTTTTCTGCTTTGGCAATCCGCGTATAGTGAGCTGGTTTTTTTGGATGTTTTTTGGCCTGATTTTCGTTTTATTGACCTTCTTCGTGCCATTCGAACTTATCAGCTACGTATGCGCCGTTATGGTTCTTAAAAGTTGTTAAGCACGTTTTTTTGCGCTAACTATTGAGATAACATCTCTGTCTTTCAGTATGGCGTCTTCGCCGATTCTTCTTTTGTCTCGGGCATCGATAGCGTAGATGAAGCTTTCTCCAAGTTCTGTGTGAATTAAGTAGGCGAACTGGCGTGCAGTCGTTCCTTTAGGTATAAGATAAGCGTCTGGCAAAACTCTCCCATTATGGTCAGATAGGTGCTCCAAATCTTCCACGGGGTAAACGGTTATCATGTTTAGGAGTTTAAAGTAAGCCATGTTCATGGCGTTTTGGATACCTGTTGAACCATTTTTTTGGAGCACTTTTTCACGTACAGCTTCCAGTGCTTTAATTTGGTTTGGGGAAAGTTTTTCTGGCTGCGTTACCTTAAAGTTAAGGTCACCTGGCTTGTAATCGATTAATTGTTTTTCGGCTGCGCGTCTAAGTGCAAGTTCAGCTTCTGCAGAACATGGAATAACCATGTAATCAAGCTCCTTCATCCTCTCCAAGTTCGCCTCAGCCGTTGGCAGATCAATCTTGTTTGCAACTATCAGCATGGGCTTTGATATCCGTCTTAAAGTGTCAACAAACCGGTAAAAGTCTTCGTCAGACCATGTGGTGGGTTTATCTACGTTTAAGTTCGCCCTTCTGATGGCCTCACCGACATGTTGACGTCTTATGCCTAAACCTGTTAAACGCTCTTCAAGGGGTACGGCAACGCCCTTTTTATCTGCTTCCGCTGTCCTGGCGATTTTCGGCCAATCTTTCTTAAGTATGGTTACCATCCACATTGTTATTTCATGTTCAAGAAACTTAACATCCTCAAGCGGGTCATGCTCGCCCGGTTTACAAACACGCCCTTCGCAGTCTGTTCCGCCTGAAGCGTCAACTATGTGAATAAGCGCGTCTGCTCTACGTATTTCGTCTAGGAACTGGTTGCCTAAGCCGCGTCCTTCCCAAGCGCCTGGAACAAGCCCAGCTATGTCGATTAATTCTACGGGAACAAGCCTTACACCATCGAGGCATAACGAGTTTTTTGGGTTGTCTTTTACTTTGAATTCTTCATGGACACATGGTGTGCGTACGTAGCCGACTCCCCTGTTCGGCTTAATCGTAGTGAAGGGATAATTTGCTATTTCCGCCGCGGCGAGGGTTGCGGCGCTGAAGAATGTGGATTTTCCCGTGTTGGGTTTTCCAATTACGCCTAATAGTCGCGAATAAGACTTTTGCATGAGTTATTTCACTGTGAGATACTGTTGCTATGTGTAGTGCTATATTATTTGCGCTTGCAGAATNNATTTATTAATTATCAATATGTCATAAAGCATAAAAGAAAGCAGTACTGAACATATAAACAAGTTATCAATAACTTCAATGCGTTCCATGACAAAAAGGAACATGGTTAAAGTGAATCGAATACGCGCTTCAAAATTTATGGTATTCGTTGTGTGTTCATTATTTATTATTGCTTACTTTGTGCCGGTCGGAACCATTTTGGCGGCACAGCCCGAGGATGAATGGGTAGCCTATCCCATGCATATTATTCAACTATCTGGCTCTTCAGATCCACTAGGTTATTCCCCAGCCCAAATAAGAGTAGCTTATGGACTGCCATCATCAGGAGGCGCTGGAACCACAATCGCGATAATTGATGCTTATTATACGCCCAGCATAAAGAATGATTTAACGGTATTTTCCAACCAAACTGGATTACCACCGCCAACAGCTAGCAATTTTGAGGTACACAACATGTCAACAACTCTTAGTACAGCGAACAGCAATTGGGCAACGGAAACTTGTCTGGATGTTGAGTGGGCTCACGCCATTGCACCAGATGCAAAAATACTGCTAGTAGAAGCAGTGAATAACACCAGAAGCAGTCTCCTTTCAGCAATTAATTATGCTACAAGTCGATCAGATGTCGTTGCTATTTCTATGAGTTGGGGCATTAATGAAGGCTCTTGGGAGACAAGCTATGACTCATTTTTTACCAGCAGTTATGGAGCAGCTTTTTTTGCATCCTCTGGAGACAGCGGTTCAGGGGTAATTTGGCCTGCTAGTTCACCAAATGTTGTTGCAGTTGGAGGAACCACACTTAACCTCAGTCCCAATGGAACGGTAATTTCTGAGACTGCTTGGAACGAAAGCGGCGGCGGCATAAGCACCTATGAGCCTATACCGAGCTATCAAACTAGCTATGGTCTCTCATATCCTAAGCGTGCGGTTCCTGATGTTTCTTATGACGCGAATCCTTCAACAGGAGTCTCTGTGTATTGCAATTCTTCATGGTATAAAGTCGGGGGTACGAGCGCTGGCGCACCTCAGTGGGCAGCAATTCAAGCTCTCGGGCTCTCAGCAACAAACGCTAACCTTTACAAGGACGCAAAATTAGCTTACTCTTCTTACTTTAGAGATATCACTTCAGGGTCAAATGGCAATCCTGCAACCCCAGGATATGATCTTGTTACAGGATTAGGTAGCCCATTGACATATAATTTTGGCACGTACCTTACGGTTTCTCCAACTTCAGGTCCAGCCGGAGGCGTAATCACGCTTAATGGGGTAGGTTTCACAGCTGGAAGCTCCGTAAACATTTCGTACCTAAACCCATTGAGTTCCGCTTGGGTTCCAATAGTTAATAACTTGTCGACTGATTCTCAAAATTTCACTTATACCCTTAATGCTACAGACCTGCTACGAAACAACACTGCAGGCGACAATCAACCTCTCTTTGATAATATAGTTTTTCGAGCCCAAGACAACAGCACCGGGCATTCATACAACACGACAATTCCATACACCGAATGGCGAAGAGGCTTAGCCCAATTAGGCAACAATGCTGCAACAGGATTATACGGCAACAACACAAACTTGGCTACATCGGCTTTCGTTCAAAATGGCCAGTCAATAATTGTTGCCGGTGAATGGTTTAGCCCTGGCAACGTGTCTTTGCTTTGGGATGGCACAATAAACCTGGGTACAATAGCAACAGATGGAACTGGACTTTTAAATGCAACCGTTCTAGTGCCAACTACGACTGCAGGGCAGCATATGATTACAATAAACGACGGAGTTTCAAACTTTTGTGTAAACCTAACTCGTTTGCCAACAGTAACCAATGATTACGATGGTTTATGGCATACAACAGACTTTGCAATAAATTTAACTCCAGACTTCAACGTTACCCAAACATATTACAGAATTAATAATGGACCCATCTACAACGTTACCGCTAGCGGGCAACCCGTCATAACCACTGAAAACAGCAATAACACTCTCGAATACTGGAGCACGTGGAGCGTTTATGGAACAGGCACCATGGAGCTTCCACACGTTATCTTAACAGGAATTCAACTGCAAACAACACCGCCAGCAGGCTCATTGCAAATAAATGGCGGTGCACCATCCACATCCTCAAGCAATGTCACCCTAACCGTAAGCGCAACTGATTCACTATCAGGCATTAGCCAAATAAGATTCAGCAATGATGGCTCATGGGATCAAGCTTCTTGGGAACCATATATAAGCACCGAAACTTGGCAATTAACAAGTGGAGACGGGTTGAAAACGGTTTATTGCCAAATAAAAGACAACGCGGGCTTAATAACAAACCTTAGCAGTTCAATAATTCTTAGCACTCCACAACCTTCACCAAGCCCATCACCTTCAGCAACCTCAAGTCCCTCATCCACTCAAAGTCCTTCATCTACCCCCGCTCCTTCGCCTGCTCCAAGTGAATCACCATCGCCTGAACCTTCGGCAGCACCTGAAGTGCCAGAGTTAAGCATTCAAATGATCCTTGTCCTGCTTGCTATGGCGACACTTTCGTTTGCTGTTAAATACAGAAGAAAAGCGCAATAAACCTTAGCAAACACTTGCTACCTTAGCAAAAAAAAACGCCAGTTACTGTATGCTGATACGTTTTTAAGGCTAAGCATTTTAACCTTTTAAAGAAGCGATAGGTATGAAAATTGTCGAAGGAATCCATCAAGTAGACGGAATCAACGGCAACGTATACCTTGTTGAGGACGGAGACAAGTTAATTTTAATTGATACAGGTTTACCTCGAAACTACAAAAAAATGATAAAGTATATTGAAGCTTTAGGTCGCAAGCCAACAGATGTTTCCATGATTGTGTTAACTCATTTTCATATCGACCATGTTGGAAGCGCCAAAAAAATGAAGGAACTCACGAATGCAAAGGTGGCGGTTCATGAATTTGATGCGGATTACGTTGCTGGAAAGAAAGCGCCGCCTAAACCTAAGAATTTGATGTTTAAGGCTCTTAGTTCGATTGTTAAGACTGAACCGGTTGAGGTTGATTTGGTGCTGAAAGATAATGACAAAGTGGGAAGGTTGATTGTTATTCATACTCCTGGGCATTCGGAAGGAAGCATTTCATTGTTAGATGTTGAAAGAAAAGTTATGTTTGCCGGAGATGCGGTCAGGTTTATGGATGACAAGATTACGGGTCCGCCTGAACAGTTCACGTTAGACATGGATAAAGCAAGGAATTCTATAAGGAAAATATCAACGTTTGATTTCGATATTTTGCTCAGTGGACATGGCCAACCTTTGATGCCTAATGCTTCACAAAAAGTAAAGGATTTCTATGCTACGTTGAAGTAGTCTTGGTCGTTTTGTTTTCTAAACTCCCATTCTCAGAATAAACGTATTTTTTGCCTCTAAGCGCCGAGAAAACGGCTGCTAAGAAACATAATACTGCAGCAATCACGAAAGCTTGCGTTAGCGCTGTCATGAATGGCGAGGCTATGGCGTTTGGGAAGAAAGTTTGACCTGTCAAAACGTTTAGTGTATTCTGTGGCAGACTTGCAGTTACAGTTGGACCCATAGCTTGAAGTAATGTGCCTATGGGGTTGTACCCTAGGAAAGCGGCGAAAAGCGCGCCTGAAGCAGGTGTATGACTGAATGCTGCTGCAATTTGCGCTGGGCATCCTGTGCTGGCTACCGCAGTTGCAAGTGCTCCTGGCAAAGTGGTGTTTAGTGATATTATGATTATAGCGAAGAATATTGCTTGGCTGATGGTTTGTCCACAATTCTGCAGTGTTGAGCGCAAGCCTGACGCGGCGCCTCTGTGCTCAGCTGGACAAGAATTCATTACTGACGCCATGTTTGGTGACATGAAAATGCCGTTGCCTATGCCCATGACTAAGAGTATTATTGCGAAGGGCAAGTAATCAAAGTTAGCAGGCAACAGAGTGAAAGCTAAAAATGCGATGCCTGTAATTATCATGCCAGCCGTCGCCAATACTCTTGCTCCATGCTTATCTGATAACCAACCGCTCAACGGGCCAGTAAGGGCTATGCCTATTGACATTGGAATCATGAATATTCCAGCCCAGAACGGTGCTGAGTCGTAACTGAAACCGTGAAGAGGAAGCCATACTCCCTGCAAAAGCACCACAAGCATTATCATTACTCCACCTCTTGATATTGCACTTAGAAAAGTAGCGATGTTTGCTGTGGCGAACATTCGGTTTTTGAAAAGGTCAAGCTTGAACATTGGCTCAGCCACGCGGCTTTCAATGAATGGAAACGCTACCAGCAGTACCGCTCCTGATACAAGTGAAGATATGACCCATGGGTTGCTCCAGCCCATCGGTGAATTACCGTATGGTATTAACCCATAAGTTATGCCTAGCAAAATCAGGGTTAAGCCTGCACCAAAGGAAATGTTGCCCCAAACATCCATTTTCTGCTTTTTCCTTACGATATGTTGTTCTTTCAGTTTCCAGTATGACCATACTGTTCCGATGATTCCTACTGGAACACTGACTAAAAAGACGAGACGCCAATCAAAAACAGCTAAAACTCCACCTAAAACAAGGCCAATAAGCGAACCCGCCAAGAAAGCTAACTGGTTTATTCCCAACGCTTTACCGCGCTCATTTTCTGGGAAAGCGTCAGTTATGATTGCACCGCTGTTTGAAAAGATAAATGCAGCTCCGACCCCTTGGACTAAGCGGAAGACTATTAATTCCATGGCTCCAGCGTCTCCTATGCTTGGCGTTAGGGAAAGCAGGATTGAGCCGACTGTAAATATGGCAAAGCCTAGGTTGTACAGTTTTACTCTGCCGTATATGTCGGATAGTCTGCCGAAAGTTACTAGCAAGGTGGCGGTTACTATGCTGTAGCCGAACATTATCCATAATAGGTACTGGAAAGATGAGAATGGGTCAATGCTTATGCCTCTGAATATTGCGGGCATTGCGATTAGCACTATTGTAGCATCGATAGAAGCCATAAGCATGCCGAGAGTTGTGTTTGAGAGTGCTACCCATTTGTATTGTACCATAATTTTGATCAGACTATCTTTTTCTTTCGGCTAAGTGCTGTGCAGATTATAAAAAGTTTGCTTGGGCGCTTGGAGTTTTCCCTACTTGTTTAAGCTGGGTTTTGTCGCTTTTGTCCTTTAATCTTCTTAAGTGGTTTATTGGATTATACGGTTCCATTTCCAACCACAGACTTGAACAATAAACGATTAACTTGGTTCATGCTTAAACAACGGTGTTCCCAGAGTTCTTGGACTGCAACAGCGCTTGCAATGTTTTATGGCATTTGCTGCATTCGAACATTGAGTTCCCACATGAAGGACAGAACAATTCTTGCTTGAGCATTCGCTCCAAAAGCGTTAACAATTCCGCTTTATTCTGCAAGTCACGAGGACTCTCCTGTTTTAAAGCCGGTTGCTCAGCAACTTCTTTTTTAACTTGCATGCTTCCGCTTGATATGATTTCACTGTAAACTTTGGCGATGCTGGCCTTCCCTTCACGCAGCCTTTGCTTGTCATCTTCACTTGCTTTTTCCAGTATTTTTTTACCTCTCTCAAAGGTTCGGGTTGAAACGCCTGCTTTTTTGGCTACGGCCTCAGTTGCTTTAGCCTTAAACTCGGCCTTAGCGTCATCTGGCGCTAACCCTAACTGCAGGTTTCGCCCGTTTTTGCCGCCCTTTGCCTGCCGCTTTTTCGCGAGCGCTTTTTCAATCTCTAACAATGACACCGCTAACTCTACGAGCTGAAAATTGTTCAAGTGACGACGCCTAAGGTTTACTTCAATCACGAATTTTTTTTCAAGAAGTTTATCTTCAAACTTGCGCACTTCAAAATCTGGCTCAATGCCCAGTTCGGTGCATGCGCGGAACCTGTGGTGTCCATCTAAAACTTCTAAGTCCTCGTTTACTATTATTGGGTAGTGTTGACCTTCCGATTGTATGGATGCTTTGAGCTCGACGAATTCTTCATCAGACATTTTCGGCAACAGTTTTTCATATTCAGGATTAAAGCGTAAGCTCATGAGCATCGCCATTGTCTGGTAGTTACCTTTTGTTTGAATTATTATTTAAGGTGAAGGGTACAAGCACTTTTATGGAGCATTCTGCTTAAAGCTGAGCCTTGAAATGTTGGTTCCATAGTGCAATCACATATTCTTTTATTTTCGGGTGGGGGTTTCGTATTTTTTGAGTAACGTCCAAGCTTAGGAGGTGAATCCCAGCGGGACAAGATGAACACGAGACCCTAGAAATCCTCTTCAGAAACATCAACTTAAGCTTTGCTAAACACGTACTGAAAGGTTGCTTTCACACTTCTGGGCCAGGGATGCCTCCGAGAAACCCATTAGGCCTCTTCAGAACCTTCATTATCATGCGAATGAAAGGTGTCCGCAGCCTAAGAGAGATGACCCGACTGCTCGATACTGATGCACGGCTTAGAAAACTGTGTCTCATCAAAGACAAAGAGCCAGGGTATCCGAGAAGCGTGCTTAGCAGGTTCACTAGAAAGGTTGGAGAAGACAACCTCAGCGAAATAATTGACGAGAAAGTTGTCAAGCTCCTCAGAAGCAACAAGGCGAGGGAAATCGACGTTGTGCTGGACGCCTCCTTCATCAAGGCTTGGAGTACACGACACCCCATCGACAGTCAGAAAGGTTACTCCGACGCAGAAGCCAGAGTTGGCAGAGCAGGCAGAACATTCGCTTTGGGCTACAAGCTTCACCTGTCAGTAGACTCCAAAACGATGCTTCCTTTAACGAGCGTCTTTGCTTCTGCAAACCAGAACGAGAAGAAACACAGCCTAAATCTACTGGAGAAGACCAAACAGGTCCTAAGCAGGTCTGGAGCCAAGCTTAGAAGCGTGATAGCGGACAGCCAATGCAGCGATACTAAAATCAGAATAGCTGCTGGCAGGACTGTGATTTCTTATCCGTAAAATCAGAAACGCGACGTCGAGGGCTTGCTGAGGGTAGACAAGAAGTTTAGAACCTACGGGCCCACAAGTCAGAAAAAAGAGTATCNNGCATGGCAGTGAACAAAGTTAGAGGACTGAGTAACATAGCGACTTACGATCTCTACAGCATACTGTGCTTGGTTCTGAACCGAGAAGCAGCCCAAAACATCGGGAGAGCAGACAAAGCAGTTTCACCAACCTATTTCAACACGTA
>PKYH01000010.1 GCA_003133625.1 Candidatus Bathyarchaeota archaeon
TTCACACACTCTCTGTTCCTAAATTGGTGAAAAATGGTTTTAATTCTTGGTTCAGGGGTTTGGTGAGTTTTGAGGGCATGATTTCGAGTATAGACCAGATTGGTTGTGAATGCCAAGAAGAGAATTATTACCATTTTTGACCATTTTCGGAACAACCATGCGCGCTAATCACGGGCGTTGTTTGGTTTTGACAGAGAATTAAATAACGGTTTGTTATGAAATATGTTTTGAGCTGATAATATGGCAACAGACAATTCGCAGATCGATTTCAATCATTGGCTCTACCGCTTTCTTGCGCTGGTCATTGACAGCATAATAATAGGCATTCCGGTTACATAATAGACTTTGGTTTTAAAATTGTGAGAATGGAGGGCTAAATTCGGTTAAATTTGTATTTTCACAGACATTGAATACTCATTTCGATTCGGCTGCGAAAGTTTTAAATGTAAAACAACTGAGTAAAGTCTATGTCAACACCTAACTATGATTCTAGCAAACTCGCAAGCATCAAGACATACATGCTGATCGCCTTCATCTTCAACATTATCATTCTTGTTGTATGGGCACTCGAAGGCATATGGCAAATTTTGACTTACGCTACTTTTGCATCCTACTACATCTATGACATTTATTACGGCGCTAGTGCAGCTTGGCTAATTACAGGCATAGTCTTTCTGGTTTTACTTGTATTCGCAGTGATAGTCTTCATGAGAGTACGCCGCATGTACAACGCAGTTAACAGCGGAGACATCAACACACTTAAGCAGCTCAACAACATGATGTGGGCAATCTTGGCGCTTATCTTCGCAGGCGTGATCCCGGGCATAATGCTCTTAATCTCGTTCGGTCCAATAAACGAACTCGGTCAAGCCCCAGCATCAGGAGCTTATCCGCCTCCTCCGCCGCCACGCTAAAAATCCATGTCGCCTCGGTTTACGAAAAAGCAAATTTCCCACTTTTTCCCATTTTTTTATTATTTTAGTAGTCTTTTGGACTTCATTTTGGGGTTTTCTTAAACCCTTATTTTTCTTTCAATTATGAAAGGGATTTAAAAATGGGTGTGGTGCTCCAGCCGGGATAAGAAGCGCGCACGCCACGTTTTTGGCCTCTGAAAATATTAATGTGTGGTTTGACGAATGGAGAATCAAACTCGGCGATTCAATAACTGAAGAAATCCCAAAAGCACTAGAATGCACACATTTTATAGAGCTAATCTCCAAAAATACAGAAACTTCCAGATTCCAAAAAGGGAATTCCAATCAGCCATAGCATCATATGTAAAGGAAGGAGCCCCCAGGATATTGCCTATACTCTTGGACGATTCCGAAGTTCCCAAGCTCTTAACTGATCTCAAGTATTGGAAGTATAACGGTGGAACTGAAAGAGATCGGGGAGAGATCGTAAGTTCTGTCACTGGAAAATCGCCTTCACAGAATTTGTTTGACTTTTGAAAATAACACTTATATTGTATTGTTTGCTTTGATTGAGGAATAACGCGAGAGGGTTTCTAATTTATGGAGTTTTGTCCAAGTTGCGGTTCTCGTCTTGAACCTAAAAAAGCTGAAGGTTCCACAGTGCTTGCGTGCCCAAAATGCGGTTACATTAAGGTAGTTGCAAACAATAGGGCACAGGCAAAGGTAGTTAAGGTTATCCAACATACGTCTCAGCCGTTTATGACTGTTATAAGCGAAGAAGAACAAAAAATCAAGACTATGCCAACGATTCGCATGAAATGCGAGAAATGCGGAAACAATTTGGTTTATGTTTGGCAAGTGCAGACTCGCGGCGGCGATGAAGCATCAACCCAATTCATGCGTTGCACAAAGTGCGGTCACACCTTCAGGGAATACACTTAAATTAGTTTGTTTTTTCGAAAGTTATTAAAGCTGTAATCATAATAAACTCACATCTGGAGAAAATCCGAATGAAAAAAGACAAACCGTTAACTAAGAAAGAAAGAGACGAGAAAAGAAAGAAACGCAAGGAAAAGCAGAAAGCAAAGGCATAGAAATTTTAGCCTAAAAGCTCATGCTTCGCCATTTATAGTTATTATCAGCTTATTTTATCTTTGCTTGTTGGAATATTTTTAGAGCAGAATTAATGAAGCATTAAAAAAAATTGAATATAGAAAGCATATGTTGTTATGCTGGGACTTGCATTGGAACTTTCTCGCTAACGCTTTCACCAAGGAAATTTAGTAACTCTTCAGTTAGTTTTTCTTCATTCCAGCTCGCAAAAGCTGCAAAAGCTTAAAAAATATGTGACCGATAAAAAAAAACAACATTAGGTTTAACATGGATGGATAATGTTGCTTTTAACAATTACCTTTTTTGCGTGAAAACTGGTAACTCGAGAGCCGTAGCAGTTGGTCAGGCGCGTGGAATTTCTGAATGGCAGTTTCTAATTTTAGTTTGGGTTACTTTTTTGTTTTTCTTTTTCTGATTGTTCCTTTGAAGTTTTGTACTGTTTCTTCGCAAACGCCTGGTTTCCATTTGCATATGCCTTCGATTATTTCTTCAAGATAGTATTCGAGTTCTTCATTTGTTAAGTTACATTTGTTAAGTTACTAGAGCGGTC
>PKYH01000142.1:0-12858 GCA_003133625.1 Candidatus Bathyarchaeota archaeon
CTCTCGAAGATAGTTCTTAAAGATGCGCATCTCCGCGTCGTAGGTTTGCTGCTCCTCAGGAGTCAGTTCGACTGATACCTTCTCGTATGTGTAGGGCGCAAGATGTTTTCCAGTGAGTTCTTCAATGTTGATAGAGTAAACTGGGTCGCCTACAAGCAGTGGAAGAAGTGCGTGTCTCTGGTCACTTCTTTCGTACGTGGCAGTTAAGCCCATGCGGTAGGGAGCAATGTACATTTCGCCGATTTGCATGTAGCCCGGCGAAGCCAAATGATGCACCTCATCAAAAACCAAGAACATAAACCTGTTACCTAACTGCGCCGCCTGAGAGTAGGCTGAATCATAAGTTGAGATTGTCACCATCCGCACAACGTTTTCGCCTCCGCCCACGACGCCAGCTTCCACGCCGAGGCATTCCCTTACTCGCTTTTTCCACTGGTCAATTAGGTCCAAGGTGGGGACGATTATTAGGGTCTGTGTTTTGAGGAGATCAATTGCCTTGAGTGCGATGAATGTTTTTCCGGCCGCCGTGGGCAAAACCAAGACGCCTCTGTTGCCCGCGCGACGCCAATTGTCTAAAGCCTTGTTCTGGTAAGTCCTCAACTCAACATTACTCTTAACTTGTTCAAGAGGCGGCAGATTCGGCGCATCATCCTCGTATCGAATTCTACTTTCCTTAAAATAGTCCACGGCATCCTTGTAGTGGCTAGCCTTAAGTCGGTAACACCCACTCCGTGGATCCCATTTACCATATGGAGTTCCGATCTCTCCTTTCAACAGAAGGGTGCCTTTGTCAAACCATAAACGAGGCATAACAACTATTCGAACTTCTAATCAATTAAACTTACTCAAAAGACCTTGGTGAAATCAAAAAATAATTCGGCACTGCAAAAATATCAGAAGCCTTTTGTCTAAGCTATAGAGGTTACAATTTTTCTATACATTCATAAACAACATATAAAGGCTTGTTCTAAAAAAGCGGCCATTTCACGCAGTCATCAGATAGTGAAGTTCAAAGGCTTGGAGCTACTTCTTTCTTAAACAACGCGCAAAATTTGATCAACAAACAAATTTAGCAAATACTTTGAAGTTTCTTAGCATGCCTTTTCCCATTTTTTCTTTCTTAGCATAGAACAAGGTTACGGTTAAAATTATGTAACATGGTAAATAAATGTTAAATTCCTTTTCGCCCAAAGTTAAGCATGCGGGGGTTCATGCGGCTTAGAACGCATGTTACTTTGGTGAAACTTCTCGGCTTCGCCAAAGGCAACTTGGGCCACATACTCAGGGTTCAGATCCCAAGCTTTTTTAAAACATGTTTCTGCTTCCTCGATCCTCTTCATCTCCGTTAAAAGGTAATACTTGGCGAGCCAGGCAAGGTAATACTCATCGTTCAGTTCTATGGCTTTGTTCATACAATTCAGTGCCTCATTATAGTTTTCTTTCTTGATGTCGATATATCCTAGATTATACCATCCTTGCAGGAAATCTGGCTTCAACTCAATCAATCGCTTATAAAGCGTACAAGCTTCTTCAACTCTGTCTACACTCATCATGCAAGCTGCTTTATTTGATAATGCTTCAAACAAGCCAGGTTCTAGCTCCAGCGCTTTATCGTAACACGCTATGGCTTCATCAAGCCTATTTTGATCTTGATAACTCAAGCCTAAGTCATTAAGAGCCCCTGCTTTTTCCTTAGCCAAGTCAACCATGAATCTGTTAATTCTTATAGCGAGGTTAAAAAGCCCTTCTTCCCTAGCGGAGTTAGCCAAGATTCCCAGGTCTTCAAGGTCTTTTTCCCAGTTTTTTTCGGAATATTTTCTGTTTAGCATTTTTATCACAGTCGAGGTAAAGTCAAAGCTTTCTTGCGCGGGCTCATAGTTAGGGTCAAGTTGTAGAGTTTTTTTAAAGTATTTCAATGCATCTTCTAGCTTGTTTAAATGGAGCAGGGCAACGCCCATGTTGTAGTACACATCAACGTTCGGAGAATATGTTAACTCTAGTTGCCGCAGAAACTTAAAACCCTTTCTTGGAGAGTACTCCAAGAGCCGCATAGCCTTCGACATGCGAGACTCAGGGACAGACAGACGTCCCTTGCCCCCAGCGTGAAATCGCTCTATATGTTCATTAAACTGACTCCTTGAAATGGATGAGCCACAGTATTGACATTTAATCCAACGCTTGCCCAAGTCCGTCCCTTGTTGAAGGCTTATAGATAACTAGGTAATTTAGGTTTTTCAGGTTCTATCAAAGAGAACACGACTGATATTCAGGATTGCTTTGGCATTGAAGGGATAACTATGCTTGCAAGTTTCCTGAATTTTGTCGGAATATGTCGAAGGATATTTATGAATATGCTGCGAAAATGGAGTATAATGTGGAGAGAATTAAATGAGCGATAGATCGACAGGGCATTCTGTAGCGGTTAAAGGGCAGGATGCTTGGCAACAATCGCCTTCCCTTAAAGAGTGGGGAGAATTGTACGATTCTGCAATGAAGTTTAAGCAGGCAGAGTGTTGGAACTGGATGTGGGACACAGATCTTTTTGGGGTTCAAAATCCTGAGAGCGGTGAAGTTGGTTACTGTTGTGTGATGGGAAGAGGTGGGGAGCACTTTGCCCTCGGCGTTTATCTTGGTACGGAAGGGTTAGAAACTTATCGGAAGATTCAAAGGGATGGCAACTCTCTGTCGCTGTTTGATATGGTTGGGCTACAGAAATGTTTGACGGCTTCTTTTGAGGACAGAAGATACTTATCTGAGAGGGACTTTAACGTGATAAAGGCACTTTCTCTAAAATTTAGGGGTCACAATGCATGGCCCCAATTTAGAAGTTATCTTCCAGGTTATGCGCCATGGTACCTAAGCAAAGATGAAGCCAAATTTTTAACCGTTGCTCTGCCGCAGGCGGTCGATGTTGCATTGCGTTTTAAAGATAACCCACAGATGCTTAATCGTCTATCGAAGAATCAATACTTGGTTCGCGTTGCCAAGAAGGGCCAATACGGTTTAGAATGGAGTGATGAATGGATGGAACCTTCATTTTCTGAGAAAAAGAACGTTGACATACAACCTGTAGACGAACATCGTTTGAACAAAATAAAAAGTGCGAACCTTAGGCATAGTGAAATCTGGGAGACGGACCTTTTCTACTTTCCACAGGCTATTTGGGAAAAGGGGCAGAGGCCATATTATCCTCGCATGATGTTTATAGTAGATCACTTTTCTGGTATGGTATTAGGATATCACTTGGCGGAAACAGAAAAGTGGTGCGACATTATAGAGGTAATTCTTAAAACGATAGAGAATCTAAAAATAGTGCCAGAAGAGATGTGGGTAAAAAGGGAAGAATCCCTGATCACCCTTGAGTCCATCACTTCTAATCTAAAAATCAAGTTGAAAAAGGTCAAAAGCCTGCCGATGCTTGAGATCGCTCAGGAGAGCTTTCTCGGCTCCATAGCAGGTGAAAGATTTTGATGAAAAGTGCGTTCTCCTTCTGTGAGACTAAATTAAACTTCAATAGATTTAAGACTGCCTTTGGCAACTGTTAGTATAATCTAACAAACCTGTTTTCTCTTCCATAATCGATTGGAATTAGTTTAGGAATAATGTTTGTGAAAGGCGAGGTTTTGGTTGATTCTCGAGGGACAGGGAGTTTTCAGGTTTAATGGTGCTTTGTTGGGCGCAAGACCTAAAAAAATTGGGTTATTTTACGTCAATAACAGGTCCTGACAGGCTTATTGACGCTAGTAAGACCTAAAAAATTTGGGAGAAAGAAAAATGAGAGGTCATCCTGGGTTTACTGTTCTGGTTGAAAGGCGTATTTTTCAGCTTCCGCGGAGATTTTAAGCTTATACGCAGCGTTTGAGGGCGAAGACGATTGAGCGGTTAGATCAGCTTTTTATTTGAGTTCGCAAGAAGACCCCAACTTTCAGGTTGAGGATGAGTTAACTGCAACTCAAATAGATGCGCGCGATGTGAATATTCAGATGAATGCCAGGGTGCTTAAGTTCCGTAATTCTTTTTCCAGTTATAGTAACTCTTGATTTCTTCTTTGAGTGGATGCTCCGTATTATTGCAGATCTCTTGCCATGTAACGTGAGGCAAAGGACTATTCCGCTGGCTTATGGGTTCCACAAGCAAGCCGAGTCGTCTGTTTACGTGCGGAAATATTCGTTTTCCATATTTTTTAAGGTATTCTAGCCTGAGTTGAATTTGGTTTTTGTCTTTCTGTTTTCCCTGGTTTTCAGCCACCTTGGAGTTCCACTTGCACTCTCCAAAAACCACCACATTATCGCCTAAAATTTGGAAGTCGAGTTCTGGTCCTCCCGAGCCGTTAGTGTCTGGATGAGTTATTCTTGTCCAAAGCTGAATTGAGCAATCCGTAACGTTCGGCTCCTCGCCAATTAGTTTTAGCATTGAATTGACAAACTGAGTCTGCGATTCTTTGGAGAAACAGTGCAAAGTTCCAAATACGGACCAGGTGATTGCGTCTTCGCTTCTTAACGATTGTAGATCACAGTAGAAACCCAGCTTTGCTGACAGTGCTTCAAGGGCTTCTCGGTCGAAAGCTTTGCTTTGATTGCTCTTGTAGAGCTTTTTGACTATGTCAGGATTAGGCCAAACTGCACTTTTAGGGATTATCAGGTTGTCTTCGTAGTTGCAGACGCTGATTTTGCCGCCTCTGCTCTTAACTATTGGAATTTCCTTATCTTTCCAATCTCTCAAAGTCAACAAATGGATTCACTGGTAATGCGCTGTTTAACACTGTTAGTTTGTGTAGGCACATTAGTAAGGGTTGCACTTTGTTTATGATTTTTCATTATAAAAGAATGGGTTTTAGTCTCTTGCTCACGTACCACATTAAACCGTCCACCGTTGTTAAATCAGTCTTCAGCTCTTTCCCGAGTCTAGCAAGTTCACTGTTAATTGCAGTGTACTTCTCCCCTAAACCTGAAGATGAAATTGGCTTTCGATTTATTATGGACAATGTGTCATCGGTTCTATTGTTCCAAACACCGTATTTATCAGGGTAAAAGGTGTGAAGTAATGCGGTGAGTATGTTTTTGCCTATTCCTCTTACGTAATATTTTCCATTAAGTGCTTCTCTGACTCGTGTTTGTATTGGGATTGATTCGTCTTGTATGAAAGTGATTTGCTCCCAGAGCCGTTCAGGATTTGATAGTGCTTCTAAACCAGTTCTGTAGAGTGTTGTCCATGATAAGTTGTTTTTGAAATAAAGGAAGTCTCTGAAGTCGTGGGTTAGTTTTTCCCAGCTAATTAGTTTGTTTTGAGCAAGTTTTTCTCTAAATTCGGCATAGGCCTTGTGTCTTGCATTTATCCACATGGGAACATTTTCTTGAACAATTCCTTCTCCGCAAGTGAAATCGGTTAGACGATTGAACTCTGCAAAAAGAGTGTACACGTTAACACCTGATCCTGGAGGTATCGGCTTAATTTCGGTTGGTTTCTTGCCCGGTCGCACAGGCCCAGGAATTTTTATTCTGGGAGGCCAAAGGTGCATTCCGCAAATAGGGCAAAAAACGCTCTTTTCATATTGCTCAATTGGAAAGAGCTTGGTGCATACTCTGCACTCGTATTCAGCAAGAGGCAATTTCACTAACCCTGTCAGTAGCTATTATTGTTGTTTCTGCTTAAGAATTGTGTGCGTTCCAAAAGACATTTGATGGGAAAAGGAGCGGTACAAACTAAGAATGAACTATAATCTTAAATTCAAATCGGCAACAACTTGTTTCTGCTGTGTAATGACTCAATGTTGGTATGTTAATGCCCGAGTTTCTTGATGAGTTTGCCGCGTCTTTGGTGCCCAAGAAGGATGCGTTGAAAGAGAAGGTCTTGAAGGGGACTCCAAATCCGTTGGCAGATCGTTTCAGAGAAAAGTTTCCTTCTTTTTGGGTTGGAATCAGTGACCTAGCGAAGCTTGGTGCAAGTTTGGCTGAATTGAGTGTTATGGCTGTTGATTCTAGTGTTTATTCGAATTTGCTTTCAACTGGGGGTGTTTTCTATGTTGTCCGTTCTTTGGCGGTTTGCAGGGACAAAGAGCATAAGCGGCTTGAGAGTGACGTCTTTTTCTCTAAAGGCGGTTCTGTTGCTGAGCGAGAGTTCATTTCAGTGAAGATGGAAATGTTGGAGTTTCAGGTGGCAATAGACGCTTTGAAGGGCGGTCTTGGGTGTGGCACAATTTTGATTGATGGTTCGCTTTTTGGTCGGTTGGTGCATGTTCCGCTTGAGTCGAAGGTTGAAGAGGATCGTTTGGTACTGCTTGATTATTTTAGGGTTTATCGAGAGTTGCTTGATCTTTGTAGAACGAATAATATTCGTTTGATTGGTGTTGCTAAGGAGAGTAGGTCTACTTCTTTTAGGGATTTTTTGTTGAGCCTGATTTTTAGGGAGGAACTGGAGAAAGCGGAAATTGACGATGATGCTACTCGAATGTTGAAGCCTCTTTTTATGGAGGTTGTGGACAACGCGACTGAGGGGTTGCATAAGTTTGAGCGTTTTAGGCAGAAGTATGGTGAGAAGTTGGAAACGATCGGGCTGGTTTTTGAGGAGTTGGCGCGTTCTAGGCCTGATTATCAGGTGGTTATGAATTTTGCTGGATCTGTGGGTTACACTAAGCCTTTGCTTCTTGGGCCTTCGCCTCGGTTAGCTCGGCGTTTAGAGGAGTCGCGTTCAGACGCGAAGGCTTATGTGAGGAAGAATTTTCCGAACACGCTTAGGGAGAAGGGCAAGGGTTTTGTGGATGAGGCGGCGCAGGTTATTGCTAGTATTCCAGACTTTCCGGCTATAGCCTCTTTTTACGTTTTGTTTGATAGGCGTGATTCTCCGATTAGAATTGATATTCCCTGCTGGGAGCGGAAGCTAATCGATGTTGGCTGGCACAAACCGGTGCCTGTTGATCTGCAGGATGTTTTGAAGGTTTTGGCTACTGGTTACTGTGGGTTGGATTGTCATAATTTGTGGTTGAAGAATGTTGATGAGAGGGTGAGGCTTAAGAAGAAAACGGTGGATAATATCTATGTCCCGTACATGGAAAAGTTGTTCGGGGAAAAGATAATTCGCGGGAGGAGTTATAGACGTGTCAGGTTCCCTTAGAGAAGTTGGAATAATAATCGGAGAAGCAAGTTCAAATGAATTCTACTTTTCGGCAAAGCCGGGCGACATGCCGTCAAGATGGGAATATTTGCTCACTTATTCAGAAGAGGAGATAGAAGGACAAACCAGACAGGTTTCTGTGGTTGCGCAGATTGAAAGAGTCATTTCGGCTAGTCAGGCTTTGACAAAAGAGTTGGATTTTGAAATAATTAAGAAGATTATTGAGTCAGGCCTTGCTGACAGCAAAGTTTGGGGAAAAGCGAAGATTTTGGGTTTCTTGACTGAAGGTGGAGGGCTTCAGTTGCCAAAGAAGGCCGTGACTCCGGGTAAACCTGTGTACATTGCGCCTGCGTCTCTGCTTGAAAGTTTTTATTCTTACCCTCATGAGGAAGCGATCCAAGTGGGCAGTCTNNGGTGGCACAATAGTTATGCTTGATCCGCATGCAGATTACGTCTTTCTTTCCAGAGATGCTGACGGCAAAAGATATGAGCTTTCTGATCGCATAACAGTTTTTCGGAACCCAGCTAGCACCGGCAGGTATTCAGTTGAAGAGGTTGGAAAAGTTGATCCTTATGAGGTTTGTTTTTCGGATTTGGATCTCGATGAAATATGTTTGATTTGCGGCATTGACGAGCGTTTTGTTAAGATAAGAAACGGATTAGAACTAGCACTTGATCAGGTGAGGGCATCGGGAAGAACGGTTTTCCAACCTAGAGACGTTTTAGAACAACTACAGAATGCGGCGAATTGGCCGGGTGCTGATAAAGGGAAAATCGGTGAGGCTCATTCCGCGG
This sequence comes from Candidatus Bathyarchaeota archaeon, assembly GCA_003133625.1. Taxonomy (GTDB): domain Archaea; phylum Thermoproteota; class Bathyarchaeia; order Bathyarchaeales; family Bathycorpusculaceae; genus Bathycorpusculum. The sequence goes on from PKYH01000142.1 coordinate 7,906, forward strand.
AGAAGTATGTCAAGCGATTAATCAAAATGCAGGTCTTCACTGAATCTTCGACAAGCGTTGACAAGATGCTTAGACCGAGGCATCTTTCGGTTGTGGATCTTTCAGGTTTAAGTGATGAAGTATCAGACTACATTGCTTATAGAATTCTGTCTGACATCTACGATAAGGTGTCAAATGGCGAGTTTGAGTATCCAGTCTTCGTTTTTATTGAAGAGGCGCACAGATTTATTCCGGCTATGGGTAACACGTATTCAAGTTCCATAATAAAGAAAATTGCAGCTGAAGGAAGGAAATTTGGTGTGTTCTTGGTTGTGATTACGCAAAGGCCTTCGAAGATTCATCCTGATGCTTTAAGCCAATGCAACAGCCAGATCGTGATGAGGATCACTAATCCCGATGATCAGCAGGCTATTGCGAAGAGTTCTGAGAGGCTGGGGGAAACGTTGCTTAATGACTTGCCAGGGCTTAACACAGGTGAAGCCGTTCTGGTGGGTGAAATGACCAGAGCCCCAGTTATGGTGAAGGTAAAGAGGCGGCGGACTCGTGAAGGCGGCAGCGACATCGATATCATTGGCAAAATGAAGTCTGCTATTGAAAAAGCGAGCGAGGAGACTTCTGAGAACCAGAGTAAGCGCTTGAGAGATGAGCTCGAAGGCTTCTTGGGTGAGGAGGACAAGCAGTAGTATGGTTAGAATTGCTCATCTTGCTGACACTCATTTGGGTTATAAGCAGTATAATTTGGATGAGCGGGAAAAGGACATTTACGATGCTTTAGACGAGATCGGCAACAAAATTCTTGAGGAGCACGTGGATATTGTTGTTCACTGTGGGGATCTTTTTGATTCGCCAAGACCTACGCCCCAGGCGTATCGTGCTTTCAAGAAGTTTCTCTCTAAACTGGACGGGAAGGCTAAGGTTTTTGCGGTGTTGGGCGATCATGATAGACCTAAAAGTAGGGGTGTGGCGCCTCATGTGCTTTTTGAGGATCAGATGCAGATTCTTGGCGTTGGTGGAACTGCGCAGCATCAACAGGTGAAAGTTGGTGGAAAAGATGTTTTGGTTGCGGGTTTGTCTAATCTAAGCAGGACCTATCGCCCGTTAATTCTGGAGGAACTGAAGAAGCTCGGAGGCCTTCAGCTGAATGGCAAAAGTGGGATTCTTCTGCTTCATGAAGGTATTGACAAGTTTTTGCCGTTTGAGGGCGCTTTTGAGTTGTGTTTAGATGAGATTCCGAGAAATTTTGATTACGTTGCTATGGGGCATCTTCACCAGCGGATTAAAGCTTCCTTTGGCGAGGGTGAGCTGGCTTATCCGGGTTCTTCGGAGATTATTAGCAAAACGGAGATCAACGGTTGGAAGAAAATTGGAAAGGGCTTTTACGTCGTGGATCTTGAAGGCGATGATGTTGAGGTTAGAGATGTTAATCTTGAGTGTATTAGGCCGCAGGTTGAGGCAAAGCTCAATTATGCTCATTTGGAGGATAGCCTGAGGGAACTGGTTAAGACTTTCGAAGACATGTTGAAGTTGCCTCTTGTCCATGTGGTTGTTGAGGGCAAAGACATCGATAGACAGAGTGTTCATCAGACTTTGACTCGGGCTTTGGCTGGCGTTGCTTTGGGCTTTAGGCCTGAGATTGTGGAAGATTCGGAATTGAGGTTACCCGAGCTTAGAGCGGGTTCGTTTAATGTTAATCAGGTTATTCAGGACTTTTTCAAGGATGAGAAGGTGGCTGGGCTTGCCTTGGAGATGTGGAAGTATCTTAGGGTTGGGGATTCTGATGAAGCTCAGAAAATTGCTGATGAGTATTTCCAGAAAGTGAAGATGGCATGATTCTTAACAAGATTAGGCTTGAAAATTTCATTTCGCATAAGAAAACCGAGCTGGAGTTGGGCTACGGCATCAACGTTGTTGTGGGACCCAACGGTGCTGGCAAGACTTCGATTTTGGACGGGATAAGCTTTGCTTTGTTTAGTGATAGCAGCAGCCGGGGAAAAAAAGAGAACCTCATCAATTCTCGCGCCAAAAGATGCAAAGTTGGTTTGGGATTCACTGAAGGCGGAATTGGTTATGACGTTGAGTGGAGCATGGAACGAAAGGGGTCTGCGCAGGGAAGTCTTTTTCGATTAACTGGCGAAAAAAAGAGTCTGCTGATTAGAGGGGGAGAACGCGTTGTTGTTCCTGAGGTACAGAAGGTTTTGGGTATCGACAAGAACATGTTTATGCAGTCAGTCTATGTTCGCCAAGGTGAGATTGAAAAGCTTGTTACAGCGAGACCTGGTGACAGGAAAGAGCTCATCTCAAGACTGCTTGGAGTTGAGGATCTGGAGAGAGCTTGGAACGGCATGAAAGCGGTAATTCAAGTTTACAGCAATGCCCAGATTAAGCTTGAAACCGAGCTCGCGCGTAAACCAGCTGTCGAAAAACAAAGAGATGACGCTGAAGCTAAAGCAAAAGAACTCAGCCTTCTGCTTGCATCTAAGAGGAAAAAGTTGGGTGCGTTTGAGTCTGAGCTGAAGAATCTTGAAGCCGACTTGGAGAAACTGGTAGCTAAGAAGAAAGACTTTGACAAGCTTGACAAAGAGAGAGGGATCATTTGGCAGAGAATTGAAAACTTGGAAGGCAAACTGGACAAGGCGGAAGAGGAGCTCAGAAAAGCTGTTTCAGCGGCTGAAATATTAAGCAAACTTGTAGAGGATGTCAATAGGCTTCCTTTTCTGGATGCGTATGTTAATGGTCTTGCGGAAAAGAACAGCTTAGAACTCAAACAAAGTGCACTTCAAACCAAGCTGGACGAATTAACATCACTCAAAAAGACTTTAGACGAAAACGCGAAAGACCACGAGCTTTTCCTTGAAAAAGAAAAACTGCTAACCGAGAAAAAAGCTAAACGCAAAGAGTTCGAAGGTTCGGATATGGCGTTAGCTAAGGCGAAAAAGGAGCTGGCGAAATGCGAAAAGGAAGAGAAGCGAAGAAATGAGAATCTGAATGGAGAAATTGCAAAATATTCTGCAGCTCTTGAGGAATCAGTTTCCGTTGATAACATTGGATTAGTCCTTGAAAGGGTTAGGAAGAGGTTGGAGGAGAAGGCAAAGGAATTTGACGCAAAAGTCAAGGATAATGCTACGGCTATTGGGGTTTTGAATCAGCGTCTTAAAGAATTGGATGAAAACCTGTTGAAGTTTTCAAGTGTGGGCGAGGTGAAGGCCTGCCCAACGTGTGACACCGAGTTGTCCCCTGAACGAGTTACACAGTTGGTAAGCAAATATACTTTGGAACGAAGGGTTGCGAATGCCGACGTGGCTACTTTAAAGAGCGATTCTCAGGAGGCAGAAAGGCAAAGAGAACAAGTTTATGAAAAAAAGAAGCAGATAGATGCCCTTGACCCTGAAAGGCTCGGGAGCCTGGCGTTAGAGCTAGCGGAAGCATCGAATGAGGTTGCTGGCGAGAAGTTGGAGATTTCAAAGTTTGAGAAGCAGACTGAAATGCTGGCGGCTATTGATAAAGAGTTGGAGTGTGTTGAAGGCGAAAAACGTGCTTTTGATGAGGCCTATCGGGAGTATGAATTGGCAAAACGACAACTGGACAAAATGCCCTCTGAAGAAGCAATCGAAAAAGAAAAGAAGCCTTTGACGGTGGCCCTTCAAGAAGTCGCTAAGAAACTTGATCTTTCGGTGGAAAAACTTGGTTATGAACCTAAGGAACCTCAAGAGGAACTGGTTCAACTGAGAAAGATGAAAGAAGAGTACGATCAAAATCTCCCAATTGCGAAGAGAAAGACCGAATACGAGTCAAGCGTAACCTCAACATCTAAAGAGTTAGAGGACTGCAGAAACGCACATTCTAAAACAGCTCGCGCGTTAGAAGACCTTTGCTACGATGAAATAGAGCATGCAACGAAGCAAGAAGAGCATAAGAACAAGAGCAAAGAAGTAAAGAATTTTACTGCGGATATTGCAGCAACTGAGCAGGCCAAAATCGGCGCGGAAGATGAAACACGTAGACATAGAGAAGAGCTTGAAGTTCTTGAAGCAAAGACCGCGGAAAAGAAACTGGTGGACAATTACATCACCGTTTTGAACAAGATTAGGGATGCCTATGGCAAGGATGGCATTCAAAAGTTGATTCGCGCTAAGGCAAGACCTCTTCTTGAGAAAACTACAAGGGACTTGTTTGAACGGTTTAATCTTGCTTATTCCGACATCAAAATTGATGATGACTACAACATTAGCGTGATTGGGCCTTCGGGAGAACAAGATATCGATCAGATCAGTGGGGGCGAACGTGTGGCTCTGGCAATAGCTCTAAGGTTGGCAATTGCTCAGGTATTGTCCGGCAGGATTGAGACTGTTATTATGGATGAGCCCACCACGCACCTGGACGAGGAAAGACGCAAGGAACTGGTGAACATTTTGAACTCGTTTTTTAGGGAAGGCGGCAGAATAATTCCGCAAATGCTGATAATTACCCATCATAGCGAAATAGAGGAAGTGGCTGATTTGGTGTATTTCGTTAAGAAAAAAGAAGGTTATTCAAGCGTAGAATCAGGGAAGTTATCCCAACCTTTTCCCTAACAACAACGAAATCTGAACAATCACCAATTATTTTCAATTCCCGTTACTTGGAATTTTTCCCACGCACCTTCTGGAGAGGCGGGTCCGATGGGATGCGCTTAAACTATTAAGCGAATCCTAAAATGGGTCCGATGGGATTTGACCCCAAAAGGGGGCGGGTCCAAAACTGAAAAAATCGTCAAGCGACTCGAAAACACTGGAAAATAGGGTAGGGCAAGCTCTTCAGCCTCAGGCTGAGTCGGACCGTCCCCATACCCGAGTGAAAACGATGACTTTGGTGAATTGCTAGATAGGGACGTGGCAACATGACTTTTGAATAGGAGTAAACCTTGGTGTGACTATGAAATGTCCTGCTTGCAGTCAAATGCTTAAACGAATAGAG
>PKYH01000142.1:12887-33877 GCA_003133625.1 Candidatus Bathyarchaeota archaeon
AAAAATAGGAAGGAGAAATAGCCGTGAGAGCGCTGGCTTGTCCCTGATTAATTTTGGTTAAAAGGAATTTTGTAGGTGTCTCTGATTTGGAGAGTCTCGGGCCATACGTTAAGACTCAATGGAAAGACTATCACGAAAGACTTTTGGGAAAATTGTTTTAATAAGACGCTTTTCCACTAGAATGAACGCTCAATTTAGAGGCTAAGAAACTTTAATGCTAATCCAAGAAGTTATACTTGAAAACTTCATGAGTTACGAGTACGCTAGGGTACCGTTTAAACAAGGTGTAAACGTGATTGGTGGACCCAACGGGGCAGGAAAATCCTCACTGCTGCTGGCAATATCTGTTGGGTTGGGACAGTCATATACTGAACGCTCAAGAAAACAGCGATTTAATCAGGTGGGGAAAAGACCAAGCACGAGTAACGCTTATTTTAGATAACAGCAAAATGGGAAACAAACGCCCAGTACCAAAATACCAAAAAGACCAACTGTTCCTAACCCGCGTTTTGCGGCGTGACGGCAAATACTATTTTGAACTTGAAAACCGAGCCGTCGGCAAGCAAGATGTTGAACGGTTACTCGGCAGGTTCGGCGTTAACCCAGACAACATGCTAATCATCATGCATCAGAACATGGTTGAACAATTCACCGTTCTAAGCAACACAGAAAAACTGCGCATGGTTGAAGCAGCAGTTGGCTTAGAACCGTTCCGCGAAAACATCCTACAAGCAAAAACAAAACTAATGCGAATTCTCACCCAAGAAGAATCCGTAAGCAAACTTTTAGAGTCAGCCCAGCAAACGCTCAATTACTGGCGTGAACAATACGAAAAATACCAAGAAAAAAAGCAACTGCAGATTAAACGCAGATTTCTGGACCGAGAATTAACTTGGGCAGAAGTTGAAAGACGCGAAAGCATAGTTAAAAGCTCACAATCAAACCTCAACAAAAACCAAGAAGCGCTAAGCAAAATCGAAGAGGAAAAACAAGCCATAATTAACCAACTAAACAATCAGCAAAACCAGCAGAAAACACTGAAAAAAGAAGCCAGGACAGTTTTTGATGAACGATTAAGCCTTGAACACGAAATCGCTCAAAACCAATCCACACAATCACTGATTGGACAGTTGCTTGAAGAAACACAAGCGCTGGCGCAAGCAATCCAGAACAGCAAAAGCCACCTTAAGCTGCTTAGAAACGAAAACCTTAAAGAAATGCTGAAAACCTCACAGCAGCAAATCTCCAAGGCAAACGAGCAAGTCAAAGAGAACCAAGCAAAAATGCTCAATCTGGAAGAATCAGCTGACAAGGTTACAGGCGAAGTGTTAGAGAAACGGGTAAACCTTGCCCTGCTTGAGTATAAGCGAGCAAACGCAATTGTCAACCTAAAAGACATTGAAAAATCGCTAAAGGAAGCCCAAGAAAACTTAAAGACAACATTTCTTAATGCGGAACAGTCTGGTGAACGAATAGCAGTTTTAAAAAGCGCTTCTGAAATCCAAGATGAAATCAGCTTAACAGATGGGCACTTAGCAGCACTTGCCGACGTTTCAGAAGACATAGAACGCCAGTACGAATCCTACTCGAAACTTTACTTAGAGCTGAAGGAAAAAGCACAACTTGTAGCTGAAAACCGCGAGAAAACCCTCGAAGAAGTCAAAATCAGAATGCAATCATGGAGAACAGTCATGCAAAACCTCCTTGACAGAGTAAACTTGGAATACCAGAAAATCATGAGACAAACCTTAGCAGCAGGCGAAGTGCAACTATCGAATGCGCAGGATATTGAAACTGCTGGATTAGAAATACTCGTTGGCTTTAAAGGCGGAAAACCAGTAGCATTAGACGCTTACACGCAAAGCGGCGGCGAAAGAACCACGGCAACCATGAGTTTTCTCTTAGCCTTGCAGCAGCATGTACGCTCACCATTCCGAGCAGTAGACGAATATGATATTCACATGGACCCGAAAAACCGCGAAATGATTGCAAAAATCCTTCTTTCCATAATTAAAGATGCAAACGCTCAATACGTGGTAATCACTCCAAGCCAAATCACCTTTGCCCAGCAAAACGCTAACGTCATTACGGTTCAGAATATTGAAGGAAAATCAGTTGTTCGTGAGGTGGCGGCATAATGCAGTCAACGAAAGAACCCAAGAAACTAGGCAAAGAAAGACTTGAACGCATAATTGAAATGTGCATTGTCATAGAAAACCACAATGTAGACCCTTTCACGCTAAATATTGACGAAATAATCAAAGTAGTCAAAGAGTATTTTCCGCACTGGCAACACCCTGACGAGTTAAAACTAGACGCTGAAACGCTTCACCATTTAGCTTCAGTTATTAAATTGCAAAGTGAATGGGTGAAACAGAGATCAACTTCGCTTTACACTGACCCGTTTCTTTTAGAAGAAAAAATCCTCCAAATAGGCAAGCAAGAGATGGTTAATGTTTTTCTTAAGGCGTGGCATCCACTAATCGAGTTTGAACAGATAAGCCTTAACAGTTTAGCGCAGGGATTGCTCTATTGGGAAGCGTTGGCTCCTATTGGCGAAAGATGGAAAGACCTTGATGTTTCTGAGGTTTCAATGGGTTTTGCAAGCAGGGATGAATTGATTAAGCAAGGAGTTTTAGGCGATAGAGAATTTTCTGAGGAATTGAACTGTTACTGGCAAGAACTCAAAGATTGCGTAGCCAAGAAAGGACAAGATGGCAAAATCCAATATTGGGATTTTATTGGCGCTGACACTTACGAAGAAACAGTTCAAAGAGCTTTTTTAACTAGTTTTTTGGTTACTTATGGTTACGCAACGTTGGAAATTGACAGGTTAGAAGAGCAAGTTTTCATAAAACCCTTCGAAAAACAAAAAACGGAAATCTTAACGCAACAGTCAATTTCAATTCCCATCGCCGTCTCATTTGAAGATTGGCAGAAATGGAAAAGAGGCGAATTAAATTGAGCAAAAGAAAAGGCGTTTACGGTAGCAAAGTGAAGAAGACAACGCAGATGCTCTTCTACAAGCGACACCAGAAACCAGGCGTTAAAGGTTGGGAACTGCGCAAAGCGTTAGGTTCAGACTACCCCAAAGTGCTCGATCTACTTGATGATTACCTAAAACCGCTGGATTTGCAGGTTAAAACCATTTTTGAAGAAGAGAAAACTCCTGAGAAGCCAACGTTAGAGGAGCTTGATAAGGCAAGATTCTACGTTGCGTTACGCGGTGACTTGCCTACAAAAGATAAGTTGATTGGTTGGCGCATTGACGATTTAGCAGGCTTAGCCATAACAATCTCTTTCATAATCAGCAAGAAAGGGCAAGCAGCACGCAAAGACGTTGAAAAACTGCTCAGCGAGAAGATGCCGAACTGGAAAGTTGGTTTAAACATCGACAGGTACATTCGCTACGGCTACCTAGCGCAAGATGATAATGGTCAATTGTTTCTGGATTGGAGAACAAGGGCAGAAGTGGACCAAAAAGCGCTAATCAACATGCTGCTCTCAACTGACGCACAAAAAGCAGAAACCGCTGAACCTGAGGAAGAAGAACCTCAAGAACAAGAAAACGAGCAATAGCTTCTTTGACTCGCACCATTAGCTCATCCAGAGTCTTTGCCTGCGTATGACACCCAGGAAGCTCAGGAACAGAGGCAACAAAGTATCCTGCCTCATCATTTTCAACCACAAGCAACGAACTGAAAATAAAAGCTTGTCCCGAATTAATCTGGTAAATGTCTTCCATGTTCAGGCGTGATAATCAAAAATTGATAACCTAATAGATTAGCCACATCTAGCAAAACGTTTCATCCCCTAGTCAGCCAGTTACGGACTGCTTAGGTGATACTAACGTTCTGAATGTCGAAATACCTTTTTGCTAAAAAGCGCAGACGTTCGGCGTTTTTGCCGTTCTTGCCTATTGCGACGCCCTTGTCTTTCGGATTGACGGTTATGACTGCCATCTTTTTGCCATCTGTTCGCTCGGTAACGCGTATCTCTCTGACTGCTGCTGGCTTTAGGGCGTTTTTCATGAATTGAACTGGGTCTTCGCTGTACTCGATGATTTCATGTTTTTTGCCTGTCATTCGCTCGAGTGTGTGGATGTTTCTGCCGCCTTTTCCTATGGCTACGCCCACTTGGCCTTGGTTGACGATGAATATTGCTCGTTCCTGTTCCTCATCGATTATGCAGTCTTTCACGCTGGCGCCGCTTACGCTTTCAAACAAAGCTATGTAACGCATTTCGTCGCAGGTGATTTTTATGCCGGTTGTCAGTTTTTTTCCTCCATTTTTATTCTTTAATTTCTTCTGTTATTTTGAGAATTTCTGAGTCCCCGGCTTCTCTTATGCTTAATGCTGATATAATAAAGAGTTTTTTGCAGACTTCCGCTAAATCCATTGAGCCACCTTTGTATGTTATCACGGGGACTTTAGAGATTTCACCATAGTATTCTATCTGTTCTTTTATGTCTTTTGGACAGTTAGAGGCTAAAACTATCATCTTAGCCTTGCCAGTTTTAGCGTTTTGCAATGCAACATTGGATCCAAAGGATACTTTGCCAGTTTTCACTGCTGACGCTAACGCTTTATCAATATCTATCATGCTTCTGTTTTTCCTCCTTGTTTTACTTGCTTTTCAAACGTTGACATATACAACTCAACTAAGCCTGTGCCGATCGGTATCGACTGCCCGACTATAACGTTTTCTGTTACACCTGCCAACGGGTCAATTTCACCTCTCACCGCTGCTTCAACAATGTTAGGCACTGTAATTTCGAATGCCGCTCGAGCTAAAACACTTGCTTTCTTGCCGCTAATACCGTGCCTGCCAATCTGCTGCACATCACCTGTTGTAGTCATCATGTCTGCTACGAGCATGACATGGCGTACATCAACATCTAAGCCTTGGTCTTCCAAGACGCCTTTTGCTTCGTTGACTAACGCGTTTCTTGAAGCTTCCACACCGAGGGTTTTAGCTATTTCGTGAATGTTGTTGGTGGTTGTTCGCGAAGTGTCTACACCTTTAACCTCTAAGACTTTAGATAGGTTTGAGCCGTCAGTGCGTATTACCCATTCTCCGCGTTCTTCAGTAACTAGCACACGTTTAATGTCTGGTACACCTTTAACTTGGAAACTTGGAATCTTGGTTAGCAGTCTCTTTAGTTGTTCAGCTTTTTTCGGCTTAATCTGCACTGAATCATCAGTAACTGTAACAGTTGCATTTTGCAATTCCAACCGTTCTTTTAGCTCATCCATTGTTATGGCTCTGTCATCCATCATTGACTTGCTTAATTCAATAACGATTTCTTCCCGCACAGGGTCTTCGTAGATTGCTGAAGCCACGTCTTCTACAGAAGTGTAAATTATGTTTCGAGCGATTTCCACTGCACTCTCTTTGCTCTTCGCATGTTCGCCATTTAAGTAGATGGCCATGATTGGCGTTGAAGGAATCCTGCGTGCATCAACAATTTCAATGAGCCTTGGCAAGCCTAAGGTGACGTTTTGTTCTTTGACACCAGCATAGTGGAAGGTTCTAAGAGTCATTTGAGTGCCTGGTTCACCTATTGATTGAGCAGCAACGATTCCAACTGCTTCACCTGGCTCCATTAAAGCACGCTTATACTGCTCAGCCGTCAAAGTTGCGGCTTTTTCAACACCTTTCTTGGTAAGTTTGTTCTTTGCGAAGTTTTGTTTAAGCTGATTCATCAAAATCGGCGTAAGCTGCTTCTCAACACCTTTCAACTGTTTCTTGATGTCCTCTGGAGATGCTGGTTCACCTTTTTCTTCGCCGATTTTTATTTGGTCAATGAGTCGGCTTACGTTTACCGCTTTGCCATGGTCGCTTTTAGCTGGGTCAACACCGTCTTCTCCATACTTGAATTGGATGATGTCGCCTGCTGAATCACGTACTGTGTTGTCGTATTCTAAACGAATATGCTCTAGAGCGTTGATTAGCCTTCGTTGCATGTAACCGCTCTGTTGCGTGCGGACGGCTGTGTCAACTAGACCTTCCCTGCCACCCATAGCATGGAAGAAGAATTCAATCGCGTCCAAACCTGTTTGGTAAGAATTATACACGAAGCCTCTTGCTCTGGGACTGGGGTCGCCGTAAACAAAGTGCGGTAATGCCCTTCCTGTATAACCTCGTAAAATACGTTTGCCTCGCACTGATTGCTGCCCAACGCAAGCAGCCATTTGACCAATGTTTAGGCTTGAACCTCTTGCGCCTGTTCGGGTCATGACTATGCCTGCGTTTTCTAGTGTGAAGTCTTCGTCTGCTATTTTGCCTGCTTCATCTCTGGCAGTGGCAAGTTCGTGCATGACGTAGATTTCGAAGGATTCCTCTAAGGTTTGTCCTGGTAAACGAGGTAGGGTTCCATTGTGGTAGTTTTCGATGTGCTCGTCAATTTTCTTTTGGATGCGTTCCATTGTCTTTTTGATTCTGTTTTCAGCTCTTGGCGAGAGAACCAGTTGGTCGTAGGTGTAGCTGAAGCCTCGCATTGAAATGAATAGCTTTAGCAGGTGAGTTATATTGTTGAGAAATTCTCGTCCTGCTTGGGTGCCGTAATCTTTGATTATTCTGTGAAGGAGACTTTCGGATTGCTCAGCACCGATGGAACGCCTATCAATGATGCCTGAAACTAACTGGCCATTTTTAACCACTACGTAAGCGTCATGCTTGCACTCTTCCTCTTCACATTTAGTACAGCCTTGGCAAATATTGGCTTTCAAAACGTAATTCAACGTTTTCGGCAAAAATAGGCTGAATATTTGTTTGCCTGACCACATGGGTTGCGGCTCCTTAATTTCTGGTTCTGGCAGTTCCCCAACGTATCCAGTTGTGGTTAGCAGCCTGTTAACGTCGCCTCTAGTCAAGTAACTTCCTTTTCGAGTAAAGTAATAGGCGCTTGTGATAAAGTCCCTTATAGCACCGATGATGGGTCCACCAAATCTGGGCGAGAGGATTTGGTCTTGAACCTGCATTAGCAGGAGCGCTTCTGTTCGTGCTTCTTCGCCTTGTGGAACGTGAAGGTTCATTTCGTCGCCGTCAAAGTCAGCGTTGTAAGGTGGGCAAACACATAGATGCAGGCGGAAAGTCTTGTATGGCAAAACACGAACGTAATGAGCCATGATGGACATGCGGTGAAGTGAAGGCTGACGATTAAAGATTGCAATATCACCATTCTTAAGATGCCGCTCAACTACGAACCCTAACTCTACAGCTTCAGCGATTTTGGTTCGGTCAACAACGAATTCTAGCCTGATGCGCTTGCCATCTGGCCTAATAATATATAATGCGCCAGGATAGTTTTCTGGACCGTTAACTACGAATTTCTTCATTTCCTCAATATTCCATGCAGTAACTTTTTCGGGAACAGATAACCGCATGGCAATATCCTGCGGAACACCAACCTCGTTAATGTCAAGGTTCGGGTCGGGAGAAATGACCGTGCGTGCTGAAAAGTCAACTCGTTTGCCTGAAAGGTTGCTTCTGAAACGACCTTCCTTTCCCTTGAGCCTTTGCGAGAGAGTTTTTAATGCTCTGCCACTGCGGTGTCTTGCCGGCGGAATGCCTGAGGCTTCATTGTTAAAGTATGTAGTAACATGGTACTGTAAAAGCTCAGATAGGTCTTGAATGATGAGTGTAGGTGCACCTGCGTCCATGTTTTCCTTCAAGCGCTGATTGATGCGGATAATGTCTACTAGTTTGTGGGTTAAATCGTCTTCAGAACGGATACCAGATTCTAAAGTGATGGATGGACGAACATAAACTGGCGGTACAGGCAAAACCTGTAAAACCATCCATTCTGGACGCGCAACTTTCGGGTTGAAACCCAAAATTTCAAGGTCCTCGTCTGAGACGCGTTCAAGCCTTTCACGAATCATGCTGGGCGTCAATGGCTCGGAGCCTGCTTCAGTCTGCTCAATAAACTTGGTTGGCTTCTCAAAAGTAATCTTGTACTGAATCCCTGCACAGTAGGGACACTGTTTTGCTTTTATTTCAGTCATTATTTCCTTGTAAACTTCATCTGGAATTGTGCCTAAAAGCTCGTTGAGCCGCTCTATTCGGGCATGCGCCTTTTTAACGGTCATCTTTCCATCAAGGCTTGTGTCTTTTGCAGGACCTTCGGAACCTTCAGGTAAGAGTATGCGGCCACAACTGCGGCAGGTGGCTTTTAGAAGGTCAAAAATAATTTTGGTAAATTCTATATGCACGATTGGTACGGCTAATTCGATGTGTCCAAAGTGGCCTGGGCAGCGAATAGCGGTGTTACCGCAGGTTCTACATCTTTGCCTTGGCTCGAGTGTGCCTAATCTGCCATCCATTAAGCCAGCAGTGATGGGTGCGCCGTCTTCGTCATAGGTGTCGGGGGCTTGGATTTCAACGACTGATTGTTTACGGAGGTCTTTGGGTGAAATTAAACCGAATGAAATTTCATCAACTATTTTGTGGATTAATTCTTCCGTTGACATGTTATGCCTTCTCCTTTAGTCTTAATTTAGGTGTAATACACAAGCTTTGAAGCTCCTGCAACAGAAGCTTGAAAGCGTACGAGACGATTACTGGTGAAATCTTTGCTTTTTCATCACATATCCTGCAAACATAGCGTCTTTGTTTCATGTCGAAGTAAGCGATTTGGCCACAGTTCTCGCATATGTAGAGCGTGTACTTGTCTGACTCTTCCAGCAACCTATCTCTAAGCAGCATGGCAGCGCCGTGGCCGATGAGGCAGTCTCGCTCCATTTCTCCGAATCTGAGACCGCCACCTCTGGCTCTGCCCTCAGTGGGTTGCCTTGTTAACATCTGAACTTGACCGCGAGCTCTTGCGTGTATTTTGTCAGCAACCATGTGGTGAAGTTTCTGATAGTAAACTATGCCGACGAAGATGTCTACGACGAACTTCTCCCCTGTGGTACCGTTGTAGAAGACTTCGCTTCCAGTATGGCTGAAGCCGAGTTTTACGAGGTCCTTGCGTATTTCATTAGGACCTTCGTTGGCGAAGGGTGTGCCGTCTGCTGGTTTGCCTCTTGCCGCTGCAGCTTTTCCAGCGAGAGATTCGATGAATTGACCGATGGTCATTCTTGAAGGTATAGCATGAGGGTTGATTATTATGTCTGGTACGATGCCTTCTTCAGTGAAGGGCATGTCCTCTTGCGGCACGATTAAGCCTATTACTCCTTTTTGTCCGTGGCGTGAAGCGAATTTGTCGCCAAGTTCTGGAACTCGCTGGTCGCGGACTCTTACTTTTACAAGTTGGCTACCTTCGCCTGATGCGGTTATGAATATTCCATCTACGATGCCTGTTTCTGAAGGACGCATGTCAACTGAAGTATCACGCATTGATGGACCTTTCACTTCAAATTCTTTGTATTCTTCCAGGAATCTGGGTGGACTAATTCTTCCGATTAAAACGTCTCCGCCGACAACTTGGGATTCTAAACTGATAATTCCGTCAGGTTCCAAAAGCCTGTAATATTGTTCGCCGCGGTAACCACGGGTTCCTGGTTCTGGAACTGTGAACTTGTCTTTTAATCCGCCTAGGTACTGTCGGCATTCAGCTTCATAAATTCGGTAGAATGTGGATCTGGCTAAGCCACGTTCTATGGATGCTTTGTTGAAGATTAAGGCGTCTTCCATGTTGTAGCCTTCGAAGCTGAGCACGGCGACGACGCAGTTTTGTCCTGTGGGGCGTTGCTTGTAACCCATGACTTCCATTAGTTCCGTTTCAACCAGTGGCACTTGCGGGTAGTGCAGTATGTGTGAGCGTGAGTCGACTCGGTGGTGGAAGTTGGTGCCGTATACGCCTAGAGCTTGTTTAGCCATAGCCGCTTGGTATGAGTTACGAGGCGACTGGTTGTGTTCTGGATACGGGATTGTTGAAGCGCAAATTCCAAGAATCGTGTAAGTGGCTATTTCGACATGAGTGTTTTGAGGGTTAATGGCGTCAAATGATAAGGCGATGTATGCGTTTTCTTCTTCTTCAGCGTCCAAATACTCAACTAAACCGTTTTTGACTATGTCTTCCCAAGTCCACTCGCCTAAACCGATCTTTTCAAAATGTTTAGGCTGAAGTTTTGGAGCTCCATTCTCAACAATTATGAGTGGGCGCCTGACTCTGCCTTCGTCGCAGTTAGCATGTACTTCTTCGGTTTCAGTTTGCTGCTTTGAGAAGTATGTTATGTTCACTTCGGTTGAGATTTCTCCAGCTCTTCTTTTCTCTCGGAAAGACTTCACCATTTCCAGCGGGTTATTGCCGTAGCCTATGATGTTTCCGTCAACGAAAACTTTGGCTCCTGAAATACGTAAATCGCGGCTGGCTTCTGCTGCTGGAACAGTGCCCATTTCAAAAAGTAATTGCTTAACTTTATCAGGATTTACGCCAACGGCGATTGAAGCTGATAGTGCTAAGTTTTTGACTAAGCCACAGTTAGAGCCTTCGGGAGTCTCGTTAGGACACAAGCGTCCCCAATGGGTTGGGTGTAAGTCTCTGGCTTCGAAGTTAGGTTGGCTTCTGCTTAAAGGCGACTGAAGCCTACGCAAGTGGCTTAGGGTAGAAATATAGTTTGTTCGGTCTAAAAGCTGAGTTATGCCGACTCTGCCTCTTCCCCAGTTGCCAGTTGCCAACGCATGCTGGAAACGTTCAGTGATTATGCCCGGGCGAACTGCTGCTGATACGGTTATGATTGGTCCTTTAACGCCTATGCGTTCAAGCTGGTATTTTATGTCTCTTGTTAAGTTTCTAAATGAGACGCGGAAGAGGTCTGCGAGAAGTGGACCACCAAGACGCAAGCGTTTGTTCTTGAAATGATCTTTGTCGTCGGGTTGCCTTTTGCCCGTTTTCAACTGTATGACTCTGTAGGCCATTTCGCCTAGGAAAATTGCTTTTTCTTTTCGATTTTTTTCGCTTCTGCCTAAGTGTGGCAAGAAGTTCTTATCAAGGGCTGTCTCGGCTTTTAGTATGCGGTACTCTTCAACTTGCCCGTGGGCTACACGGTTGCCAATGAATAGTATCGCGTCAGCAGGTTTGTCTACACCTATGGCTTTTTCAAATGAAGCAGCTAATTGGCTTTGCATTTCGCTGTCAAGTGAGACGGCTTCTGCAATGTCTTTGTCTTTTTCTAAGCTTAGCGCGCGCATTATGACGACAAATGGGATTTCTGTTGGCACTCCGGGCATGGTGACGTAGATGGCGTCGTCTGATTTGAGTTTAAGTTCAATTCTTGCCCTGAAGCCGACGGTGGTTGAGAAAATTTTTGCTTGATAAACTGGCGAGGTTCCTTTCTCGTCAATGTCTACTATTACACGGTTAGGTGCCAAGTCTTCCATGGCAACGATGACTCGTTCAGAACCGTTAACAACAAAGTATCCACCTTGGTCATCAGGGTCTTCTCCAGCAACAATAAGTTCTTCCTTTGAAAGCTGGGATAGGAAGCATAGTTTTGATTTAAGCATAACAGGAATGTTTCCAATAAAAACAAGTTCAGTGTCCTGCTCCCTTCCATCGATGACAGGCGTCATTTCCAAAGCTATAGGTGCCGAGTACGCTAAATTACGCAGTCGACCTTCCATTGGGTAAATTTCATGCTTTGTTCCGTCCACTTCAGTTACATATGGCCCGGTAATTCTTGATTGGGGGTCAATTACCCAGATTTGTCCAAGTTTCACTTTGTATGGGTTTTCTGGAACTTCAATGGGGATTTCTGCAACTTCATCAACTACTTCTTGTAGGCCATGATCAATGAATTCATTGTAACTGTCAAGGTGTTGTTGCACTAGGCCTTTTTCATTGAAAAAAGTTTTCAATAAATTATGGATATCTTCTTTTTGTATAACAGTCAATTTATCAGTTCTCCTTCTCCATAAATTTTAGGTGCCGATATTTGTGATTTTGTTAATCTTGTTCCTTTCAAACTTTCAACTCCTTTGATATGGGATCATCCAAATTGAAAAAGGGTTCTCCTAACTTTTCTAAGAGCACAAACACATGCTACATAGCTTGCTAATAAACTTTGTTATGTACATTCAGCCTAAATGGAAGGTCCGCTAAACTTTCATAGAGCCAAAGCTTCAAAAAAACTTTGCAAGGTTGCCGTTGCATGAAACAAAACCTAAAACACCACAAAAAAACCGCTGTAACCTGCAAATAGCATATCGCTCGGTTTAACTAAGCTTAAGAAACATGAGAAAACGCTTTTTCACTAAACAAACGCTGGAAGTTTAACCTTTTCCCGTTTTAGATTCGCCGTTTTCTGTGAGGTTAGATTGAAAAATGTAACTTGAAAAGAAAAATATTTTTTTAGACTTTAGCGTTATTTTCAAGCTTCTTTTAACCAACAGAGATTGCCTTGATTGTTCTTTCCCGTCACGCATATACATTGTTACTAGTCACGCACGTTCATAGTTATATGTCAACGTATGCTGCACATGGATTAATGCATCCTTCAGAAAAAAGTAGCAAATGGATAGGAACTTAATTGATTGTTGAGTAATAAAAATTTATTTTTGGCAATTACTATAATAGTAAACAAAATTAAGGCGATAAAAATGCAACTACATCGTAAAGATTCCAAAGATACAGAAGAATACGCCACCAGAGGACCATTCGCAAGCATATTTGGCGGACCAGTAGCGCGCCTGCTCGACCAAGCCCTAATCGTTGGAAACATGGAACAAACCATAACTATTTTGGCAGAATCAACAAACCTATCCTACAAAACAACCAAAACAGCACTTGAGAAACTCGAAAAAATGGGTTTTGCTGCTCAAACAAGAAAAATAGGAAACGCCCAAGCATACAGGTTCCTAGTCGAAAACCACCTAAGTGGATTACTAGCATGCGGCGCAGAATTCCAACGAAACCGAACAGACATCTAAAAAATTGGGAATCTTAACTTTGCTTTTAGCGTTTGATTATCTGCACGTCAGTCGCCATATTGGCTTTGCTATTGCCTATTTTTTTGCTTATGATCGGTAGCAGGTTTTGGTCTGTCTCATACCCGATGCTGTTACGTTCGTTTTGCATGGCTACTTTTGCCGTTGTCCCTGAGCCAAGAAACGGGTCTAGTACGATGTCACTTTTGATGCTGAACATTTTGATAAGGCGGTTGGCAATTTCGTCTGGGTAGGCAGCGGTTCTTCTTTCCAGTTCGCTTGTCGTCTGCCTCGTTCCTTTAAGAGTCCAGATTTGGCTGAACCATTCGTCACGTTGCGGTTTTGTGAAGGCGCTGTCATAGCGCGTTTGGTCGTGCGGTTGGAATTTGCGGAGGCTGCCTTTTCTGAAAAGCAGGATGAATTCGCAGTCGAGTGTCACATAGGCGTTTGGGGGCAGGAAGCCTGAGCCTAGAAAAGCGCCTTTTCCCTTGTATTTTGGTTTTGTCGTGGGTTTCTTCCATAAAATGTATGGCAATGTGGTGAAGCCGATTTTTTCGCAAATCTCCGTTATTCTCGCGTGGTTGGGGAAAAGTTGGAATTTGCCGTTTACTGTGCGTGTTGCGTCGCCGATGTTTATGCATGCTATGCCGCCGTCAGCGAGGACGCGGTAGGTTTCCTGCCAAACTTTAGCCAAATAATCATGCATGGCATCGTAGATTTGCGTCACGGTTTCTTCTTGGCAGTCTGCGCTTAGTTTCTGCCATAGCTCGGCTATTTTTGGGTCTGCTTTGGCGAAAAGAGCATCCCACATTTTTATCATGGGGTAAGGAGGCGAAGTAACCATTAATTGGACGCCACCATCTTGGAGTTCGGGCATTTGTTGGCTGTTGCCAAGGATTATTTTGTGCTGGGTATGCATGCGTGTTCCTTTATGTATCGTTGGAGCAGCGTTTTTACTTTTGCGGTATTGGGAAATGATTAATAAGAAAGAAAACGGAAAGTCCTTAGCCGAAAAGCGTCGGCAGCGATTTATTCGAGTTTTGAAGCAGACTTTATAAATTGAAAATAATGAAATGCTGAACGATAAGAATGCCGTATCAGCGTGTCATATATCATGCGCCCTTGGAGGAACTTAATGAAGACATATCTTTGTTGTTGGGTCTTCATGCTGGAGACGGCTGGCTTTCCGACAAGTGGGGAATTTCCTGTGGGCAAGACGACGCATCAATGTTTCTTAAAGTGATGGAACTAGTTAGGAATGTTTTAGGTGTAGAGCCCATAAAACCTGTGAAATGCCCAGCAGGTAGGGCTGTAATGATTAGGAGTGGGCAACCTCAGGCTTTGGCTTTCTTTCGAAATTATGGTTTTCCACAGGGCAGAAAAGCAGGAATTGTTGGTGTTCCCAAACAGATCTTTGATTCTAAGGATGAAGGTATAATCAAAGCATTTTTATGCGGACTGTTTAGTACAGATGGTTGTTTTAGTTTTCAGACAAACCGTGGGCCAAGAGTTGAGATTCAAGTGAAAAGTAAAGACCTTAGAGATGGGTTCGTTGATTTGGCAGGTAGGATAGGCTTTAAATTCCGATCCTACGAGTATCTTCCGCCTAATGGCAAAAACAAATCACCACTTAAGGTTGCCTATACAACTCAATCGAAACAAGTCATTCGATGGATGGAAGAGGTTGGCTCTATCAAAGATGCACATATTTTGCGTTACAAAAAGTGGAAAATGTTAAATGACAGAAGTTGATTGTTTTAGCCCATTAGTATGCTGCGGTAACCAAGCCAGGTCAAAGGTGAAAGAGCGCACAAGTTGCGTTCCACTAAGGACTCAAGATCAATCATTTGGCCTGAATGGGCTCTAGATGGGAAATCCTTTCCCGCAGGGGTTCGCAGGTTCGAATCCTGCCCGCAGCACCAAACAAAACCCATCTAGAGATTGTTTTTGAGACTTGTGTATCGGGATAAAGAAGTGAACGCTCTGAGCGCATAGCCGCCGATGAGAACCATTTTCGGTTTCTCAAAGCCATCAGTCTGTTCGGATAGGTGTTCGATTATTCGGCCGATTTCTAGCTCTCGTAGGTTCATTATTTCGGTATGTTTAACCAAGTTCCACAACCTTCTCAATTGCTTCATCGATCTCTCTTTTCATAAAACTGTCTTCCAATTTGGTTTCCCTGTGCGGAAATTCGACTCCGCCCATTTCCTCTAATTGATGGAAGCCATACTCTAAAGCCTGCTTGACCCTGACGTTTGTCTTTGAAATCCGCTTCCAGTAAGAGTCTTTGTACAACCTGTGTATGTTTATCTTGTCCTTGTTCTCGTACAAAGTGGCGAAAGCGTCTGCAAAAGCCCATTTCTGCAAGCATTCGATTACGTTCTCTTCAATGTCTTCGACAAGTAAATTTCCGATTTTACGATACTTAATCTTGGATACATCCTTTGGATATTTCACCTCTAAATTCCAGCCCCTTTTTCGCCCAAACTCTTTCAAGGCTTTCCCGTATGATTTGTCTTTGACCTTTAACACGTAGACATCTCTGTGGACAAAGTCATTATTCCAGAAAGAAGCGGCTGTCTGGGCTGAAACTACCTTGAAATTCTTATCTTTCTCCAAAAAATCCCAGATATCCTTGACTTCGGTCGGAACCCAGTACCATCCCCACTTGATCCGCTCTATCGATCCTTCTTTGGATAACTTGTTCAAGTATTCCTTGGCGTTTGGCTCAATGCCTTTTACAGAGTTAACTTTAACCAAGCTTCCTTTGAAGGGCTTTAATTTCTTGTTAAACTCAGTCAAGTATTCGGGCATTGCTGTTCACCTTTTAATATTGTTTGGCAAACTACTTAAAACTAGCTGTTCACCTTTTAACATATTTTGGCAAACGCCAATTAGAATGTATGATACGCCATTTTTGGTTTATTATGATATAAAAAGTCAACAAGTTCTTGAGAAAAATTCCGATTGCTTTTAAATTATAGAACAACTGAAAGTATAAGTTAAATTCGCTAGAAACCCAAGAGCGCCAAAGTTATCAGAGCAATCCCAAGGACAAAGGTGTACAGAGCGAAATAATGGAACTTCTTACTTAATACAAGCTTTTTCACCAGCACGATAGCCAAGTAGCCTGCAACCACAGTAAATACCAAACCCACCAAAAGATTAAGTGAGCTGACGCCGACGCCTTGAGAAACCANNTGGATATTGTTGAACCGCTTCTTGAAAGTCCTGGAAAACTCGCGGCTCCTTGAGCAGCGCCCATGACAAGCGCCTTGCGGTATGAAACTTGAGCTTGGTTTTCCTTGCCAAATTTGGAGAAAAACAGCAGTGCAACGCCGACTAGAAAAGTGATTCCCATAATTAGGAATGTTTGATAATTGTCCGCCAGAAACTTGTCGTAGAGTAGGCCTATTATGCCAGTGGGGATTGAAGCAACCACGATTAAGGGGATAAATCGGCCGTACTCTGAATGGAAATCCCGATGCACCAGCGCAGTGAGAATGACTTTGATGTCATGCCTAAAGTAGAATATTACAACCGCAAGCGTGCCTATGTGTAAAAACACGTTAAAGAGCGGTGTTGCTTGAAAACCCAAGAAATGCTCAGCAATTTTCAGATGAGCAGTGCTAGAGATAGGTAGCCACTCTGCTAAGCCTTGAATCAAACCAAGGATTATTGTTATGAGCAGTTGGTCGAGCAAACGCTGGGCACCTGCAAATGTTAATTATGGTTTGCTAAGTTAACGTATTCTTATTAATAGCTTTTCCAAAAATGTTACTTTCCGTGCCGAGATTGGTGACATACAGGTTTTAGGGTTTTTATTGTTGGGTTGTTACAGTCACATAGCTTTAAAAATCATACATCAACTAGAAAACTTGTTTTTCTGTGAAACTAATTGGAGGTGGTATTTTGGAATCTAAAAAATCCAACATTCCTGAGCCGAAAATGACATCTAAAGGCAAATTCCGATGCACCGCTGATAATAAAGAATATGACACGAAAGAAGACTATGATGAACATTGCAGGGAAGAACATGCAGGCGGCTGGTAAAATAAACAATAAGAAAATGGAATAAAATTGAGCGAAGGGCTTTGCCCTTTTTGTTACTTGCTTTCTTTTTATTTTGATTCTTGGAAGAGCTTCTTTATTGCGCTGATTCTTGCTTTTTGCGCTAGCACGTCGCTTGTTACTAGTGTTAATGCTTCTTCAGGGCACCATTTGATGCATTGCGGTTCGCCTTTTTCTTTGCAGAGGTCGCAAACGTAGACTACTTTGGTTTCTGGATGCAGCATTATGGCGCCATAATCGCATGCTTCAATGCACCAGCCACAACCGTTGCATTTGTCTTTGTCTAGAATTATTGTTCCTGTTTCTTCTGACTGCGTAAGCGCGTCTCTTGGGCAAGCAGCTACACAGGCTGGGTCTTCGCAGAGTCTGCATGTAACCGCCATGTTGGCTAACTGGTTAATGCGCACAACACGGATGCGTGACTTTAGCGGGTTGAAGGCTTTCTCCTTCGTGAATGAGCAAGCGTACTCGCAGACTTGACAGCCGACGCATTTTTCTGGGTCAACTGAAACAAACTTTCTCTCGTGAATCTTAACCATACTTTTACGCCTCTTTGCCTTCCACTATGCTTGATAAATCTTCCAAGCCGAGTTTGTTAAGCTGAGACTTTGTAGGAACACCGTCCAGTGTCCAACCGCGTGATTGATAATAATCATCCAATAGCAAGTCAAGCTCATCTTGAGTTACCACGGCGCCTTTTACTGGTCCATCGTCAGGGATTGGCTGGTTCATCACTTTCCATGGTAACGTGTCATCTTTGCGACTTAATCCTTCTCTGAGGTTAATTAGCCGTGCAAGGGTGTTTATTCGTTCGCCTGCAGCGCTGAGTTCTTCAGGCGTCATCTCGTAGCCAGTCACTAACGCGTAGAGTTTTGCCATGTCAGCTAGTTCATTGTACAGGGTGCCCTTAGCATTCTTGCAGACAATAAGTGAATCAATCAATGCGTAAATGTTTTCTGAATCTTTAACTAGTTTACCTCGGCCTTTTTCAGCCTTCAAACGGTCAACTTTACCCGTCAGGTCTAATGCATAAGCGCCGCTTCGGTTATGGTCTGCTCCTCGGAAGGAAACTGCAAAGCCTAACGCTGCTGTTTTGAGGCATCGTAAATCGTAGCCTGTGACTTCCAAGCCCTTAATGTTTTGGGCAAGTTTATCGGAGTCTTTGCCGATTTTTTCTGCGGCTACTTTTACGCCGTCAGCGAGAACATCGCCGATTCCTTCTCGTTTGCCTATTTTCTCTATGAGTTGTATGAGTGCTTCGGCATTGCCAAAGTGAGCATCAATTCCCCCAAGGTCCTCGTGTGACAGGATGCCGGTTTCATGGCAGTCCATTACGAAACTTACGGTTACGCCTGTGCTTGTTGCGTCTAATCCGTAATAGTTGCAGAGTTCAGCGGCTTTTATTATTGCGTCAAGTTTATCTATGCCACAGTTCGGTCCCAGTGCCCACAAATTGTCATATTCCATTCGTGCCATAGTTCCCTTGTAAGGTCCTTCGCGAACTACTGCTTCGTGTTCGCATCGCATGGCGCATGAGTTGCAAGCGATTATTTTTGCGATGTACCGTTCGTTTAATGCTTCTCCGCTTACTTTTTCAGCATTCTCAAAATGAGCGTTATTATAGTTGCGTGTGGGCATGCAGTACAAAGCGTTTTGAATCATGACGTTTTCTGCTGTCCCTAAAGTTCGGTATTTCTGGGCTGCTGGTCCCTTCATTCTTTCATGGAATTCTTTCACCATATCCATAAATTCATCAGGCTTAGCGACGACAATGTCGTGGGTTCCTCGGACAGCGATAGCTTTGAGGTTCTTAGAGCCCATAACCGCTCCTAAACCTGTTCTTCCAGCAGCACGAGTTTTCTCGTTAATTATGCTGGCTATTTTCGATAGTTTTTCACCAGCTAAACCGATAGATGCTACACGAACGTAGTAATCGCCAACCTCATCCTTAATCGCATCTTCAGTTTCAGATGGCGATTTGCCCCAAATGCTTGCAGCATCAAGTAATTGCACCGAATCATCATCAATCCATAAGTAAACAGGCCTTTCCGCTTTCCCAGTTAAAACAACTGCATCATATCCAGCTCTTTTTAATTCTGCTCCAAAAGTGCCGTGGCTTACTGCTTCTCCGACACCGTTGGTGGCTGGTGATTTTGAAATGAACGCGTGTCCGTTCCCGCCTGTGGGAAACATTGTTCCTGAAACTGGACCAAGAGCAAGAACAAGCGGGTTTTCAGGATCAAACGCGTCAACACCTGCTTTTGAATTGGCAAGCCATAGTTTCATGCCTAAGCCTATGCCGCCAATGTATTTTCTGGCAGTTTCCTCGTCTAGTTTTTCAACACGAGTTTTGCCTGTGGTTAAGTCAACGCGTAGAACTCTTCCTGCGTAACCGAACAAACCGTTTCCTCCAGTGAATTTAAAGTTATTAGTCAGTTGAAAAGTATATTAACTTAATGGGTTCACAAACGGAAAAATCATAGCCAATTTCCGTTATTATTAACTAATAAAGTTTCCCTTGAGGAAAGGCTATTTTGAGAGAAAAGAAATATGAGAAGCCTTACCTAATTGCTATAATACAACTCAGACTTCAAGAGGTTCTCTTTCCATATGAGAATAAAAGTTCACTACATAAGCTTAGTCAAAAGCTTTACGAAAACAAGCCAAGACGAATTCGACCTCAAAGAAGGCACATTACTAGCCGACTTGTTAGATAAAATCGCAGCTAACTATGGAAAGCCGTTCACTTTGGAAGTCTATGACCCAGGCAAGAAAGAGATGAAATCCACCTTCGTAGCAATGGTTAACGGCGTCTTAATGGACCAATTAAAAGGCATTAACACTCCGTTAAAAGATGGCGACAGCATAATCCTCATGTCACTTATGACAGGCGGATAAAAAAACTTACATTTTCTATGAGTGGTCGCTCATCTTATGGTCTCTCATCTCAGCAGGTGACTATTTACTTAAACGCTGGATTGCTATTTTACCTGTCACACTAGAAACTGGGAAAAACATGGCTAAAGATGAAAAACCCAAAACCGTCTACTGGCTAGATAACAAGCTTTACCTAAACATAACTAATCGGTGCTCGAATAGCTGCTTTTTCTGCCTCAAACGCTACAGGCGTGGCGTAGGCGGCTTCAACCTTAAACTATCTGAGGAGCCGAGCGTTGCCCAAGTTACTGGTGAGCTTGCTGAGGTTTTGAACCTGAGATTTTGGGATGAATTGGTTTTCTGCGGTTTCGGCGAGCCAACGGAGAGGCTTGATGTTTTGTTGGAGGTTGCGCGGTGGACAAGGCAGCATTACGGCAGACCACTGCAAATCCGCGTGAACACAAACGGGCATGGCAACGTGCTTAATTCAGGCAGGGATGTGGCGGCAGAGTTGAAAGCCGCTGGCGTTGACAAGGTAAGCGTCAGCTTAAACGCTGGCGACAGGGAAACCTACATGGAGATTTGCAAGCCAACTTTCGCCGGTGCCTACGAAGCAGTGATTGATTTCATACAAAAAGCCAAGCCTGTGCTTGAAGTTGAGGTTACGGCGGTAAGAATGCCGGAAGTAGACGTAGCGAAGGTGCAGGCTGTTGCCGACGGGTTAGGTGTTGAGTTTAGGGTTAGAGAGTACATTCCATGCTTCTACTAACTACGATGCCACAGGTAAATTGTGGTTTAACGCTTAATTTATGATGGAAAGATTGCATGAGTAGCGAAAACGTTTTAAATGGAAACATGTCCAAGCCCTATGCTGGAGAGAATAGTTTGAAAAAAACTCCGCTCTTCGAGTTCGAAGTGCCCAGCTACAGAAAACGCCCAGTCGGACTCGCAGCAAATCATAAACAACCAAGATAAAGAAATACTTGAGGCGCATCAAACCTAAGTATTGCTCAAGTTAGCTGTTTTGCTCAAACTCTTTGGAAAATTGTTTTTCTTTTCAAGCAAACCACCGTTATAAAGAATACTGCCATTATAAGCGCTGGTAATGCCCAAATTGGAAATTCTGGAACCTGATCAGCATCAGAAAAAACCACCACTAAATCACCCAG
>PKYH01000142.1:33971-35649 GCA_003133625.1 Candidatus Bathyarchaeota archaeon
ACCTGCAATGGATGTTCATAGTGGATTTTAAGCACAAAAGAACCTGAAACATTGCTTAGCACACAATAAATCATTCCCCAGTCGCCGATGGCTGTATGATGCAAAGCGTCAGGATACGCTTCAGTGTAATTAGTCCAGCTAAGCTCCTTATCGCCTAAAAAAACGTGAATGTTGGTTGTTCCCGGAGGCATCGGGTAAACCATCGGCAACTCACCATTAAAATTGCAATCGGACTGGTTTAAAATGTAAATCGGGTAGTCCCCGTCAATCTTAGCCCACAAGGTACCGTTAACGCGTGTGATAGTATAGTTAACGTATTCCACGGGCATTGCAAGAGTTGGAAATGAACTGTCAGGATTCGCTGAAGCCACATTAACAAACGCTAATCCGGCGAATGCTGAAGTTAAGAGCACCAAGGTGAGTACTGATGCCAACGCAGTTTTTTTCATAGTACCAAGCCCTATTAGGTTTTAGTTGCCTTTTATTTTTTGGCAATCAAGCATATCGTTTAGTGTTTGCGTTTCTTAAAGTAAATTATGGAAACAGAAGCAACCACGGCAGAAACAGCTGCAGCAGACACGACTACTGCAAAGTAAACAGGTTCTGGTTTTTCAACGTTGAAACTAATCGTTTCTGACCTTCCCACATTGTCACTCGTGCCATTAGCGTAGACGGTAATGTTATGCAAGCCATTTGACAACTCGGTTAAGGTACAGTTCCCATTGATTGTTACGTTCGCTTGTCCATCAAGGCTGTAGCCTATCCATAAAGTCGGCTTATTAGCAGTAAACGTGAGTGAAACATTGCCATTGTAGTAGGTACTGTTTTGCGGTGAGAGGACTGAGAGCGCTGGCGGATAAGGGTCTAAGACTTTCATTATATCAACTGGCTTCATAAGCGGATAATTAAAAGTATAATATTCAGCTGCGTTTACACGAGTCACGTAGGGCGTGTCGCCTATACCATCACCGTTTCCGTCTGTACCTTCGTAATTACTATAGTAATTACCTACCGAGCCGTTATCAAAGACGTTTCCTTGAAATGAAGCATCGAACCAAATAGGTATAACATACTTCGCAGTAAAGAAATTATTTAGATAAACGGAGTTGTAGCCTGAATCAATGGAAAGGCAACTTAAGTTGTTTCCGATTACCAGGTTATAAGCTGAGTGATTCCCTGCTTGCTCTTCAAATATATTACCCAGACAAATGCTACCGCATATATTTCCCGTCACGTTATTATAATTGCCCAATAACCAAATGTTTTCTACAGTGTTTTTTGTTATGACGATCTGTGAGCCTCTAGCTTCTATACTATGTTCGGCATATCCATGTATGTTCATGTTTTTGACGGTTACTCCATTGGCTTCTATGGTTAACCCTACAGGATCAATAAGGACGTAGTCGGACCACTCGAAAAACCCTTGCCCTTGCAGAGCGTGGCCTGCCCCGTCTAAAGTAATATTGCTACATTCTATGACTAAACTGTAATTTATGAGGTCATTTGTCACAGTGTAGAGGTTACCTGTTTTGTTTATGGACGCTGTTGAAGGATTAATGCTTCCATCGCTTTCAATTATTACGGATGGAGAACCGGGTGGCATGGGATCTGCCTTTACCAAATCAATTGACTGCACGAGAATCGCTGACATCAACAAAGCAACCACAACCAAAAACTT
>PKYH01000139.1 GCA_003133625.1 Candidatus Bathyarchaeota archaeon
CAACAACTTCGCCCTCGCCAACTTCAACACCTACCGTTCCAGAGTTTCCATCATTACTGGCAGTTCTAACGCTATTTGTTGCAGTGCCGGTATCTATTGCAGTGTTGGTTGAGTCAAGAAAACGTAAGGCGGACCAAAGTAAGTTAACCGATTGATAAAAAAGGGTTAACTTGGTTTAGTGGTTATTTGATTAGCCCAAAATTAATTCTCAGGCAGTCTATTCTTACGCCTGTAAATAAAAATTGCACCTATAAACAATACAACCACTACAGCTCCGAGCACGGCGATTGTGACATAAAGCCATTCTTGAGGCATTGTTCCAGGTACGTTCTTATTTAGACCTGCGGATGCATTTGGTGATGTTAAGATAGGGTTGAATGTTACAGTGCCCAGGCTTGGGTCATTTTTGGAATCGTGGATTGACTGGCTTATCGACGTAGTGTTGGTTGTCCCCCACCAGTTATAGGATGCATTGACACAGCTTCCAGTTTTTTAGCATCACTTTGCGTTATGTCTTCTTTCATTTTTCTTTTCACTCAGCTTTTAATTGATTCAGAGCTAATTTTGACGACAACTTTGTTGTTAGAAAGCTTTGCAACGAACTGCCAACCCTTCGACAAATAATTATTGGCTTCATCTACCGTCACGACCTTCTGCTTGAAGTTTTCAGATGTTGGAACGCCCAATAGCTTCTTTCTGACGAGGCTCTGCAGCTCCTCTTCACTAATAGAGATCACGTCCATGTCGTCTATCTCGCCTTTGCCAAAACCGGCGACCGACAAAAATTGCCGCCTAAAAATGCCCTTCAGCTTCTCCTCTGTGGTTTCTTCACTCATTTTGGTCTGCAAAAACTCTTCGCTTCTCGCGTAAGCCGCCCGCATATCCTCCACGACAGACTCAGGCAACCTCTGCTTGTTAGTAGTGTAGCGGTTTTCAATATCTCCTTTATGCCCCATCCAAAATTGACGGTAATCCCTGAGCACATACCCCTTTGATTCTGCAAGCATTAACATTGTATCGAAATAGCACCTAAGCACGTATGGTCTCCAATTAAAACCAGCTGCCTTTATTGCTATTTTGATAGCATCGCTTACGTTGTTTGCTTTTATGAATGACTTCATTTTATATTTCGGAGTTACCAGCGGCGACTTTGGTGTCAGAGTTTCCCCTCCTCTTAGCCTCTCTTCCAGGTAATCTTGAACGTATGCGCAGCCTTCTGTACTGAGAAAGGTAAAGTATTGGTGTCCTGCTTTGCTCAGCTCTTTACGCACAATCATTAATGCCGGTGTTTGTTTAAAGCATACATAATCAGGCTTAATTTCGATTTCCGGTAGATCAGCAATTCTTAATCCGTCTAGTCCTTTGTAGTTACCCAAGACTTCAATACGAACGCCGGAATGCGCAACAAACACACTGGCTGCTCGTGTTTTCTTGTCTCCAGAGAGCAATATTCGCTTTAGTTCCTCTTTTGTGGGAACTCGTTCGTCTTTAAGCGAAGGAGAATCTCCCGTGCCTCTTATCTTGATTTTTCTACGGATCTCTTTTCCGTTGTGAGAAAGCCAAGACCTAATCGCCTTAAACACAGATTCCGTATAGCTTCCCGCGTGACCTGCTTTCTCCATCGACGAGACAAGATCAAGCAGCAGGTTATACAATTCGACTTCACTGAGGGCAATCAATTCTTTAGGGCTAGTACCATGAATCTCGCAGAAAAAGCCAAGTCGCCTCAAGTATACGTCCGCTGTTACAGATGAGCCTCGAGAAACGTTATCGTGCCAACGTCTCACGTCTGCGTCATCTAACAAGAACTGATATTTGCGTTTTGGGGGAGAAGACTTTGCGGTTGGCTGCATAACTGACTATTTGACGTGTTTGCCATAAAAGCGTTGTGGGGACTCAGACCGAAGATGGAGTGGGCCGGACCGGATTCGGACCGGCGACCTTCTGCACGTCAAGCAGATGTCCTAACCAGGCTAGACGACCGGCCCACAAGTGCTTATTTTTTACAGTCTTTTCCTATATAGGCGCTTCGTCTTTTCCGCTGTAATGCATATTCAAAATTCCCGCTTCTATTAATCTATTTCTTAATTTCTGAAAACATCCAAAATTCTTGGGGAATTGGACCCATACAATAATAGCAGTTTTAAGTCACTTAACGCATTTATAGTAACGAAGGGGTAAGCTACTACGGCAACCGATGAAGTGCTAACTTTACTTGTTGATTTCATAAACAAGAATTCCAACGTTGTTGACATCCAATGGGACCGACGCATGAGTCCACGGTTGCTCTTTAACCCGTACTCAGAAAAGTACGAAGAGCGGAAAACTATAGCTCACTATTTTCTATTGGTTGCATCTATACTTGATGATACAGTAGTAGGTTACTCTGAAAACGCACGAATGCTACTAGCATATCTCCATGAAGCCTTTGGCAACAGCCTTTTCGAAATAAAAAAAGCACATATTTTCGAAGAAGAAATCGTAAAATCCGATTTTTATTATGATTTAGGGCCAAACAAAAAAGCGTCATCCGAAATCTTGGCGTCCGTCAACTTATTTGTGAAGACCAATGCAGAAAAAAACCTGCTGAAGTATGCCCAAAGATTTAGTAAGCCTAAGGATTTCATCGAGGACATTGCACAAAACATCAAAGCGCTTAGCGGACCACACATGGATAAGGCGTGGATTTACATGAGGTGGATGGTGCGTCCTCAACCTGACTTGCAAATTTACGACCATCTTTTGCCAGAAGACCTCTACGTTCCATTGACCAAGGAAAACGCTAATGTTGCTGCAAGCTTGGGTATTATAAACTCAGCTTCGCCATCGCTGTGGAGAGACGAACACACGGCAGCGGATGCACGGCAAAAAATAACTGACTTTGCAAAACGACTTTTTCCACAGGACCCTGCGAAGGTAGATTCTCCCTTTTTCCTCTTGGGCAGATGGCTTAAACAAAAAACCTTAAACCGATACACGTTGAAAACAGCACTTGATTTTCTTGATCGCATGCAAAAAATAACTGGGCAGTCTCAAGCTTATTACCAAAAAATGAGCCGCTACAAGAGTGGATGGGAGAAAAAAACTGCCCTTACCCTTTTGAGGATGCACATTCCATATGGTTATGAAACGATTAGCTTTCCTTTGCCGAACAACGAAATTTACACCCCTGATTTTATATTAGAAAAGACACTTCAAGGAAGAAAAATAATTCTTGAACCTCACTTTGAAATGACTAAAAGGCAAGCTCGCAAATATGCGCTATTCAAAAGAACTTATGGCCACAAATTCCTTTTAATACTTCTACTAAAAAATGATTTAATTTCCATGTATCATCAACGCAACATATTGACGGACGATGTTTGTGATGATGTTTGGCCGATTGAGTTCATTCATTTGTTGGCTGAGAAGATTAGAAGAGGCACTTACGGCGAGTAACCTTATGCTTATCCAAGCTTTTTACGGGTAATTAATTAGGCAGCACAACTCTGTATGGCTGTCGGCACAATGACGCAGGACAACTTCAAACCACTAGTAGTCTGGCTTATTCTCAATGGAAAACCAGAAGAAGCTCTCACTCTGCTAGCAAAAAACTACAAAGTGAATGTTCCCAAACTAAAAGTTGGTTTACCAAAAGGGCACAAGATCAAAGCCTTCGGCTGTTATACATCTAAAAATGAAACCATTTCAGTCTTAAATAGTGACGTCATAGTGAACCCCTTCGTTATTCTTCACGAGTTTTATCATCACCTGCGCAGTAAAGCGGTGGATAAACGGCATAGGGGCACAGAGAAAAACGCTGACAAATTTGCCATGGAATTTATCGTAGCCTACAAAGCCCTGTCGGCTTAAGGGCGTTTACTCCTTAGTTACCTGCAATGGCAGTTTTTCTCCATGCGAATTATACACGGCAACATCCTGCTGGCTTGCATAAGGGTAGCCTACAATCATGAGTATTCGCCCAAAAAAATGGTTTAAATCCACGTTCGAAGGCGTTTTGTTACCTGACGGATGCGAATGTACTGTGCCTACCAGAGAGAAATCCATCGGCAACAAATGGAGCGGATAATTAGCAAACCCATGCCCATAAGTCGCTAACGGCGGAACCACAAGGTCAACTATACGAAGGGCATCTTTAACCTTTTTACCCCTAAGAAGCAAAATCGTCTCCCGCGGGTAAAGCCGTTTTGCCCCCTCAAAAATTGAATCCAGTAACTCCTGACTCATAGACACTTCTTGAGTTTTTGCCATGAAACGCCCATACATTTACGGCTTTATTACCTTTACTGAGTTTTCACTAAGGAAAAACAGAAATAAACAACCATCCTCATTACACTAAAAAGAGCCGGGATGGCAGAGTGGTTAACGCGCGGGCCTTGAGAGCCCGTGGACCTTCTGGTCCGCATGGGTTCGAATCCCATTCCCGGCGCCATTTTGTTTGACGGCTTTTTAATAAAAAAACTCGGGTTTTGTTTGTTCTATTCCGACTCTGATTCAGAATTCATATTTATAAGCAAACCACAGAACCCTAACTCAACATTTCCAAGGCAATAGATGGAGAGTTGACGTTGCCTTTAGATAATGGCATATAGTTGGCACCCTCAAGATTGAAATCAGGTCATCGCTTGCTATTCAGTTGTTCTTTTAACCGGTTGGTTGGGGGGATTTGGAGCAAAGCTTTTAAGAATTGTAGACAAAAGGAACGCTATATACGCTATGTACGAAAGAAGAGAGTTGAAGGATGAGGGTAAATGTAATTGGGTATGGTACCGTTGGTAAAGCACAGGAGTTTTTGTTGAAAAAGTTGGGTCATGAAGTTTTCGTTTTTGATCCTTATGTTTTTCCTGATGTTAAGAGTCCTGAGAAGCTGGTGGAGTTGACTTTTGTATGTACTCCCGGAAATGTTGTGCCTGATGCTGTAAACACCCTTGTAGAGCAGGGTGTGGAAGGACTTTACGTTATTAAGAGTACAACGTCTATAGGTACTGCGAAAGGCTTGATGGATAGTTGTGTCGTTCATTTATTGAATAATACTGAGTTTTTACGGGAACAATGTGCATATGAAAACGTAATGAATCCAGACCGTATAATAATAGGTCAATGGTGCCTTAGTGTTTTGATAACTTTTTGGAACGAGGTCAATGAGCTTTCAAAGAAACTAGGGTCAACCACTAGTGAGGTTGCGCGTTTGGTCTGTGCTGATAGTAGGGTGTCTACGTATGGCACGTCCAAGTTTGGTCATCCCTTTGGAGGGAGATGTCTTCCAATGTGCATGGATGAATTGATTACTGCTTTTCGAGGCGAGGGCTTAAATCCGTTGTTGTTTGAGGCTGTTAGAACATATAATTTAGGGATTCAGGACAAGTATGATAATACTTGATTATGCGATTTCGGCGATTTGGCTTTCACCATTTCTCTACCTTTTTGTCTTAGCGTTTGGAAAAATATTTAACAGGACAAGAAGGATCACTCTTTTGAAGCAGAAAGGGCAGGCTGAGAAAAAAGTTGAAAAGATAATCTTTCAGATACCCACGGTAGGTAACGTAAAGTCAGTAAATAAGATATTTGAAATGGTGAAAAACTATGATCTCCCTGTGCCCTTGGAAACGTGGGTAATCATTGAAGATTGGGACAAGCATAAGACTGAATACGTCTGCGACAAGATTGTTGTTGTTCCTAAGGATTTTGAGTGTGAAGATTTGTACAAGGGTCGTGCATTAGAATATGCTCGCAGGCTAAGGCAAAAAATGGCTGACGAAGGTACGCTGGGACCAAACTACATGTTGCTTCAAGGTGACGATGATGCTGTGCCTAGTCTTGGGTTCATAAAGGAAAGCTTGACTGTTCAAGCGGACATTATCATTGGAACGATTACTCCTAAAGTGCACGGTGTATGGAGCACTATTCTTGACTACGAACGTTGCGTTGCTTGCGGGATTTTCTGCAATTTTTTCACAAATATGGGACAACCACTCTGGGCTCATGGGGAAGGAACCTGCATGAGTAGTCAAGTCGACAAGAACGTTTCTTACGACATAAGTAGCTTTACGCATAATACTAAGCACAAGTTGATAAGCAGCGAAGATGCCTTTTACTTCCACAAAGCATCAGTAATGGGTTATACTATTTTTAATTCGGAAGAAAGAATTTTCATAATGCCGCCGTTCACCTTTGCTGATGCCATAAAACAAAGACGCAGGTGGGTTTGGGGGCAACTAACAATTTTAAGTCAAAAAATGTTGCCTCTTCCAAACAGGCTTAGGTTGAGTGTGATAGGCTTTTCAGGATTGTGGCTGTACTCAATTGCAATAATAGGATTGCCATTAAACTGGTTAGGCATCATTAATATACCGTCGATACTCTGGCCATTTACAGTTATCACTTTTGTAGTCTGGCTTGGAATTAGAGCTTATACCATTGGAAAATGCATGGGCTGGAAACATGCCATAGCAGGTACTGCAGCAAGCTACATTACGGTTACGCTGAATTTTATTGTTCATCTAATAGGTTTTGCAAAGGGCGATCCTAAAAAATTTGAAGTAATTCGCAAAGAATGATACCTAAACAAGCTTGCAAGTTAGTAAAAAGACCGGGGCATAATGTTGCTCTTATTACTTTTGTGTTGTTTCTAACCTTTTTGTTTTTCTTGTAAGTGGAAATCTGAAGGGCTTTTTTGTGTTTCTGGTGCTGGTGTTGATTATTTCGATTATGGTTAATGTGACAACCGCGTATAATGGAATCCAGTCGTACGGGTACATTTGGGAGATGATGCTGCCGTTCATTTCCGTTTGCAAGAAGGTGAATCCTATATTATAGTAGAAGAAAAAGGGCAAATTTGTTGCGAGAAGAAACGTAACAGTGCCAGTAATGAACTGAAGTATTTTTTGTCTGTTGTACCATAGAAGCAGTGGGAGTGCCAAAAGTGAAGCGCGCGGGTCAAATGAACCAAACGCAAACAGCAATGCTGAGAGCCATGGTTTTTTAGCGAATCCAAAGTACAAAGCGCCTACCAAGAGGATGACTTGGAGTATGTGAGCATTTGCTAAGACATAGCCCACGTAGTAACTTGGAGAGAAAGACTGGGGATTTAAGCTAAAGAACCGGTAATGGAGTAAGTTGAGTGCGGCTTGATCTATCGGCGGAGTGGGCAGGGGTTCGATCAAAATGATGATGGCTGCTGCAGCGCCGATAGCTAGGTTCTTGTCTTTAACAATCTTGTAAACAAAGAAAGCCAAGACTGGAATTAAAGCAAGTTGTACCATGTCAAAAACGATAAGAGCATCCTGGTAACTTAAGGCTAAAAATGGCGCAAAAAGAATCAGAAATGAAGGAGTGTACTTGAAAGTTTGGGGTTTTGGAAGGATCTGGTAATCTCCCGGCTGAGGACTCCCCGCATAAATTTCGGTTGGATTATTGAACAATCGCCATTCCCCAATGTAGTACGCCGAAAAATCTCTCGCAAGAGTGGGCGATTCTGGCTTAAACGTTTCAGGATACGCACAACAAAAGGTAATTGCATTCAACGCCACCGCTATTAAGATTACTGAAATAATCAGTGTTTTCTTGTTTTTAGTTAGCATTTTTATTCGATCTATCCACATTGTTTATTCGGGAGGCAACTAACTGCCTCAGACTTTATCTCTATGTAGTTTTTGCTCAATTCTGCGCTTTTCCTCGAGGAAAGCATTTGAATCATGCTCTGCTTGCAATCACCGCGGTTAGCCTGTTTCTTTTATCGGTAGGTTTACTTCTTCGCGTGACATTTCTTGAGGTTGTGCTAGGTCCCAGCAATAGACTAACCCTCGAATCTCAATATCCTGGCGAATAGCGACGAGGAACGGCCCAAAGGAAATTTGTTTGACTAACAATTTATTTTTTGCCCCACAGACACATAATCGCTGGCTTTATATTCGAAAAAAAATGCTCTAAGCCTTGCTTGCTTTAGCTTACCAGAAGTTTACCGACCTTCAAGGTTACCTTATTTAGGATATTATAAAAAAGGAAGGATTAATAGTAGTATGAGACTGTTACAGTTACAACGGCGCTTGTCTGGTCTAAGTTGCCGATTCTGACTTCTGCTGTACATGGTAGGACTGGGAATACTGCGGTTCCTGACATGCCTAATGTTACGTTCTGGTCGAAGTGGACTCCATAACTAGAGTAAAGTGTTTCAGCATACGTTGAATTTGTCGTTGACGTTGCTTGAACTACAATGTATCCAGCGTAATTTAACACGTCGTTATAAGCATCCACCCAAGTGTTATTGGCTATAGTTGCCTGCTGCTGATAAATTAAAATACTTGATGCCTGTAATTGTGTAAGATTTTCATAATAATACATGTTTTCGTAGGCACTCGTTAATGTGTCGTTCATTAACGATAATTCCTGCTCCAAGTAAGCAATTTGCTGTACATAGACTGATGCGTTAGTAGTTGTAGCTTGTAGATAATCGATTTGTTGTTGCAACGAGGCAATTGTATTATCTTTTTCAGTTATTTGCGATTGCAAATTAGTATTAGTTGGTTGGTAAAGTGCAATTACGCCCACTAAGCTAGCGGCAAGGATAACGCATATTATTGCTAAAGCGATGACTTTTATGTTCCTTTTCCGCACTGGTGGCTGTGGAGTTAAAGATACACTATTTTCTTGACTCATTTCCTCTCTTCCATCTTTCCTTAAGCATAGATATCCTTTATATAAATAATTTTTTCCATATTTGACCCAAACATTTACCAGAATAACTCGAGCAGTGTTACAGGGGTTAAATCATCTTTGCTTAAATGTTTTTCTAATACTTAATGCTTAGGTACAGCAGTATAGATAATGCAAAGCACTCGAACAAGCCAGGCAAAAACTCGAATGGCCCAAGTCCATAAGCTCTAAATCCTAATAACGACGTTATAAGAGGGCTAGATGTCAAGTCTTTTACTAGGAAGACTAAAGCAAAAATTATGAGGCCTATTGTGAATTGGGAACGCGTTTTTAGATAGATACTTATGTAGATTAATGTTAGGATTACTAAGAGTGCTATGTTGATTGTAGAGATTATTGTATAAGCAGCGTAGAAAAACTCTAAGTCGCCAGATACGCCAGATATAAAACCGGGTGGTGGAACTCGTCTTTGTTCAAACGCGGGAATCTGTCGCCCAATTGTTACCATTACCCACAAGGTCGCGAAAAGAGCGACTAATACTAATAGTGCAACTATTAACCCTAATTTAAATTTTGTATTATTCATTTGATTCCTCATCTTGCTCTTTCTCCTTTTTCTACTTTTTCCCGATTTTCTTCATAATCTCCTCAAACAATACGTAATTGTCTTCCATTGTTTGCGATAGAAAATAGGTTGCGCCGTACCTGTCACCAACTGAGATAATTAATTTGTTTTTTTCTAGAACTTCAAGGTGATGCCTCATAGTTTTATAATCCATCTTTAGCGCAGTTGCTAGCTGATTTGCATTCTGCGGAGTTTCCTTTAATGTCTTAATTATTTTTGCGCGTGTGGGTCCGCCTCTCGTTCCTGCGATTAGCCATCCTAGCAAGTATTTTAACGAGCGGGCATTTATAGACATTTATACGGGCTCCGAGTGTGAAGAGATTCTTTGTCACTTTAAATCTGACTGAAGTAATAAATGTGTTCTTTTAAAATGCCAAGATATGCAGGTTTAGGTTAAAATTAGGAGTGAATTTGGGTCTAATCCTGAAAAACCATTTAATAATAATTTATTGTTAACAGATTTTTTGGTAACAGGAGGTGAAAAATCAGGGCATGAATAGAAAAATCAAAGTTTTAGCGTTAATTTCAGTAGTAGTTGTAGCTGTAGTCGCTGCTTCACTGGTACTTGCTATGCAATCAACTGTTAAAGCCGATTCAAACAACGCTGTTGCGTCTGATGCGGAGTCGACACTTCCGTCTATAAACGCGACTAACATTAGCGGCTTCTTTAACAACGAGTACATGGGATTCGGAGGTCCTAGAGGAATGGGAATGGGTCAAGGATTCGGAGGGTTCGGAGGNNGGAGGGTTTGGTTCCATCCAAGTAAGTTCTGACTTTACACAGAACGTAACTAATATAGCAAAAAGTGACTCAGACGTGCAAAACCTGCTTAACCAAGGCTTCAACATAACTTCAGTTAGACCATTAATCAGCACAGTAATTGACGGAAACGGCAACGTAGTAACCAAAGCCTCAACTGCAGATGTAATTTTGCAAAGCACAACTGGCAGAGCATTCGTGGTAGTCGATCTTGATCAAGCAAAAGTAACAAAGATTGTAACTTTAACAGTTACAGAAATCGATAAGTAAACTCCTTCATTTTTTTATTTATTTTTTTCTTTCCGTTAATTTTTTCTAGCGATTTTAATAAACCTGATTATAAAGCTAAAATTTTTCTTGACTTTGGATGATTAGGGTTAGATTTGGGTAAGATTTTGAAAAATTGTTTAATAACTCTTCAACAGTATGCAGGCAAAGGCAATCAAGAAGAGAGTAGAAAATGCAAAATAAGGCCATAAGCCCAATAACTGCCCAAATAAAATACCCCTTCGATTCTCTTTTTGGTTGCCTTTTAAAAATAAAAAATGAAAGGTGTAACATACGGGAATCATAAATAGAGCAGTAAGAAATATTTCAAGGAGAAAAATTCGAGCCTTACTAGTAATTATCGCTTTAGGCTTTTCCATGTCAATTATGGTTTCAATTCCTGCAGGTGTTTTGGCTAATCAGCAGACAGCGAGCACGGTGGCATCAAACTTAAGCAACGTTA
Organism: Candidatus Bathyarchaeota archaeon; assembly: GCA_003133625.1. Taxonomy (GTDB): domain Archaea; phylum Thermoproteota; class Bathyarchaeia; order Bathyarchaeales; family Bathycorpusculaceae; genus Bathycorpusculum. The sequence goes on from PKYH01000139.1 coordinate 10,768, forward strand.
TTAGCCAAACTAGCGCATCAATTAACCAAACAGCAACTCAAATAGACTGTAGTCTTGCGCCAAGTTTTTCAGGTTTCGGTTTCGGTAGTGGATCTGGCGGCAGCGGCTCTGGCCCCAGTTTTGTTTTTGGTGGCGGTAGCGCATCTGGCAGAAGTGGCTTTACGCCTGGTCAATTCGGTGGCGGCACCGTGACTGGTCAGTTTGGTGGCGGCGCATTTAACGGTGGACAATCAAGTCCCATGAATGAGAGCCTATACACTGATATCAATAGCACTATCTCTGGAGTTGCAGTTGTCGAGCCTATACTGCAAGCGTCTGAAGGACAAAACGTAACGACCACCCTGTCATTTAACGGATACACGCGAGACATCACGCGTCTCGATGTCGAGTACACGATTGAAGGCATCCCGCTGACTGCTTCTCTCGTAGACAACTATCCGATTCTGCCAACAAATATAACTGCTGGAAGCAACTTACAGGCAGGCGATAGCGGGGTTGTCTTGCTTAGCGAAAACAACTCAGCGTACTTCGGAGCAGGAGTAGGCGACGCAATTACCATTTTAAACCAAACCTTTACAGTGGCAGGTATCTATAGCCCATCATCAGTTTCGGACACGCAAACATTATACATGAACCTTTCCGACGCTCAAGCAATAACTAACAATACTGGATACATAACTAGTCTCACAGTCTTTGCCCAAAACAGTGATGTTGTATCGCAGGTAGCCACCTCCATAAGTTCAGTGCATCCAGAGCTTACAGTTACTACAGATCAAGACCGCTTAAATCAACTTCAAACCTTGCAATCGACCTATAATACTGAACTGGCGAATGCGCAAGCATCTGATAGTCAAACATATTCAACTGCAGTTGAAGAAATTATCGTGGTGGTTGCAGCAACAAGCTTGATAGTATTATTTGTCATGCTCTATACTGTCAGGGAGAGAACCAAAGAGATTGGCACGCTTAAAGCGATTGGTTTTAGCAACTTGACTGTAATGGGCCAATTTATGCTTGAAGGCATTCTGTTAAGTATGATTGCCGGTGTAGTTGGTATTGTAATAGGCAGCATAGCAGCACCCACGCTTTCGGCACTATTGCTTCCGAGCGTTGGCATAGGAAGCAGGTCAGCTACAGGCGCTGTGATCGTTTCAGGCACTACGAGAATCAGTGGATTATCAGTAGCGACGTTGAGTCCTGAGCTTATACTGTTGGCGTTCGGTGCAGCCATCTTGCTTGGAACATTAGGCAGTCTATATCCCGCGTGGAGAGCGGCAAAAATAAGACCAGCAGAGGCGATGAAGTATGAGTAAACCAGTACTACAGATAGAAAAACTAAGCAAATCCTATTCGCTTGGCAAACGCAACGTTCCAGCCTTATCTAATTTGAGTCTTACGGTAAACGCTGGCGAGTTTGTTGCAATCATGGGCCCATCAGGCTCTGGCAAAACCACACTGCTAAATGTCATTGGCTGCCTTGATAAGCCAACTAGCGGTCAAGTTCTGCTAGACGGCATTGACGTTTCAAAGCTTCCGGAAAACCAGCTTTACAAGATTAGAAGAGACAAAATGGGTTTCGTATTTCAAACCTTCAACCTATTGCCATACCTAAACGCTAGAGAAAACGTCGAGTTACCCATGGAAGGACGAATCAAATCAAAAAGCGAACGAAAGAAACGAGCAAGCGAACTCTTAGCAATGGTTGGCCTTTCAGGAAGAGAAGGACACAGACCACAACGCCTCAGCGCAGGAGAACAGCAAAGAGTAGCAATTGCTCGCGCCTTAGCAAATAACCCAGCTATAGTTCTTGCAGATGAACCTACAGGTAACTTGGACAGCCAAAATAAGCAAGAAATCATCAAGTTGCTTGCCAACCTCAACATTACGCAAGGCACTACTATAATCATGGTCACGCATGACGGTCAAGCTGCACACCATACTGAACGAATGCTCCTACTCAAAGACGGAAAAATAATTAACGAGAAGCAAGGTACGCATTTAATGAAAAAGAACCATACATGCCCACATTGCGGAAGCAGTATTCAAATGAGCGACGATACATGTCCCACCTGCAAAAAACCAATTTACTCCAGTGATGAACCTTTCTCAGCCTAAATCACTTTTTTTAAAATTTGAGGATTATTTATGGAAGCTCCGTCTATCCCTCCAATTACAATTCCGCAGCCGCAAAAAACTAAGCGTTTTCCAGCAGTTATCATAGTAGTTCTCCTCCTCGTAGGCTTGATTGCAGGAGGTTTAATTGGTTACGCAGTAACTTATTCAGATTACAACGGAAAACTCAGCAGTATGCAAGCTCAACTGCAAGGTTATTCTCAAAACGCCACCTACTTCTCGTACCCAAACGCCACATACATAATCGGCTCCAATGTTTCTCTTTCAAGCCTGTACCAGCAAGTTAAATCATCTGTAGTTATAATCCAAGACCTTGTACCTGCATACAATATATTTGGTACTCTAGTAGGCTATACTCTACAGCAAGGTTCAGGGTTCATAACTTCAGTAAACAACCAGGTGGTTATTGTCACTAATAACCATGTCATACAAGACGCAATCAACGAAACCGTAACCTTTGCAGATGGAGATACTTACCCCGCAAAAGTGTTAGGTTCAGACCCTCAAGCTGACCTCGCAGCCCTTACCATAACTCCAATGCCCAGCGATTTAACCCCTCTGACACTTGTTAGCTCAGATACTTTGCAGGTAGGAGAACCAGTTGTTGCAGTTGGTTCGCCTTATGGCTTATCAGGAACATTAACTACAGGCGTAATCAGCGCATTAGGAAGAACAATAACTGAAGAATCAAGCTCAAGCAGTGCTGGCCAAACAATCCCCGACATAATTCAAACAAGCACTGCCATTAACCCAGGCAATTCTGGTGGTCCACTTCTCGATTACACAGGCGAAGTTGTCGGCATAACTACCGCGGATATTAGTAACTCTCAGGGCTTAGGTTTTGCAATTCCATCAGATACTATACTGCGCGAACTCAGCTCATTAGTCACCTCTGGCTCGTATAACGAGCATCCGTCCATCGACGCCACGGGAACAGACATGAACTATCAGATAGCCCAAGCCATGGGAACCAGCATAACTTACGGATGGCTCGTCGAAAGCGTTTCAACGCAAAATGGTCTCAAAGGCGGCACAACTCAAACGTCAATTTTAGGCTCAAACGTAATCATCGGCGGCGACATAATAATAGCCATAAACGGAAACAGAATAACCAATACTGACGATGTGCTGTCTTATATAGAGCAACATACATTGCCTGGCCAAACAGCTAATTTCACAGTGGTACGAAACGGGCAAACGCAAACAATTTCTGTAACCATTGAAAAACTATCATAGCCATCAATTTTTAAACTATTTTTTTATTGCTGCAATCACCCTAAAAATTATCAGCACTTAAAACACAATCTATTCGAGGAGGGAGTAGGTCACTTCCGAGCAAAGTAAAGAGCAATCGCTATTTTTATAAGTTCAACGTTTGAAGTAAATGACATGCAAGCAGAAATTGGAGTAATCGGTGGAACAGGGCTTTACGACCCTAAACTGCTCAAGAACGTTGAAGAAGTTACTGTGGAAACGCCATACGGTAAGCCTTCAGACTCCATAACCATTGGTGAGTTAGCTGGCAAATGCGTGGCTTTTCTGCCTAGGCACGGGAAAAAACACACTATCAGGCCAACGGACATTAATGTTAGGGCGAACATTTTTGCTTTAAAGAAGCTTGGAGTAAAACGTATACTTGCACCCTCAACCGTTGGCTCTCTAAGAGAAGAGTATCATCCAGGCGAAATCGTCTTTGTTGACCAGTTCATCGACCGAACCACACGGCGAGAACAGTCATTCTACACAGAAAAAAAGGTGTGCCACATATCTGTTGCTGAACCAATGTGCCCCGAATTAAGAAAAATTATAATCTCAGTCGCAAAAAACATGCGCATCAAAATGCATGAAACAGGAACTTACGTTTGCATAGAAGGACCACGCTTCTCCAGCAAAGCTGAATCCAAAATGTACCGTCAATGGGGCGCAGACGTGGTTGGTATGACACTGATTCCTGAATGCGTTTTAGCGAGAGAAGCAGAAATATGCTATGCTTCCATATCAACCGTAACCGATTACGACGTATGGAAGGATCATGTAGTCTGTGTAGATGATATAATTACTACAATGAAGACAAACATTGAAAATGTTAAGCGCATAATTGCCGAAACTGTCGCTAAACTACCCAGTGAATGCAATTGCGCATGTAACCAAGCTCTAAAAGGAGCATTTGTTTAAAGGAGAAACGCAAAAAATGAATAAAACGGATAAAACATTAGATCTCAAGTCCAAAGTTCGAAGAATCCCTGAATTTAAAGGGGTAGTTTTCTGGGATATCACCCCGCTTTTGAAAGACAAGCGTTGCTTCCATGAATGCATTAAACAACTCGCAGATCATTACAGAGGCAAACCAATCGATGCAGTTGTTTCAAACGAAGCCAGAGGTTTCATCATTGGTGCTGCTTTGGCTTACGAATTGGGAGTCGGTTTTGTTCCTATACGGAAAAAAGGCAAGTTGCCTTTCAAATGCGTTGACGTTACGTACAAGAAAGAGTACGAGTGTGATACCATCGAGATTCATGAGGACGCTATTGAGAAGGGTCAGAACATTTTGCTAATTGATGATTTGCTGGCAACTGGCGGAACTGTGGAAGCGAATATTGAATTAGTTGAGAAGTTAGGCGGCAATGTGGTTGGCTTAGGCTTTTTGATTGAGTTGGGTTATTTGGAAGGCAGAAAAACGATAGGCAATAAATACGATGCGTACTCAATTATTCAATTAAAAACCACAAACGGATAAAAACTCGGTTTTTTGGGCTTGGCTTTTTAGAAAGCACAAGTTAAGCACCATTCATTTTCTTCCTCCAGGATGGCAAAAAATATAATTGTGAATGGGCGCGGTTTGCTCTCGTTATGCTTTCTGTGGGGAAAAAAGCCGGTTTCGCCAAGCCCCAGCTTCTTCCAGCTGCATGTTTATGCATAGTGTTGCGGATTTTATATTGGTTTGTTGTTGTGGCTAGACAGTAACTCGGGTTAATATCCTGTTTCGAGATTACTTGAGACATTGTGTTTAATCGGATAAATAATCTGAGTGGCATTAAGTCAACCATGGCTTGGTAATTTAAGCCCTTTGATAGTAAGCATTTTGCCAAAAAAAAGTGTTTCAGGCTTAAGGCTCTAAATAGCGTTGGAAGCAGGAAATGAACTCGGTAAAATTTAATTCATCTTTTTTTGTAACGTAATAGAAGTCTTTGTTTTTTGCGTGAAGCTTTTCGATTATTTTTACTTCAATCAGTTTTGCAACTGAACCAAAGGTCTCTTCAATGGCATTGGCAAAGTCTGCAATTTTAAAGGGAATTTCCCCTTTCTTTATGCCATACCTATTTTCTAGATGGCGGTAAATGGTTTGCTTGTTGGCAACTCCAAAAGCCGAGAGACTATCATCAATTGCCTCTGTCACAGCTGTTTCAAATTTGGTTCCGAGCGGTTCATTGGCTAAAAGTAAACACGGACTACTTAAGTCGGTTAATTGTTGTTTCATTTTTCATCTCAGTTTCCTTATTGTTGTTGTGTTCTGCTTGACTACAGTTATGTCGTGACTATTAATATATCACTTATTTCACTTTTGGATATATTCCGAAAATCAATATATCTAAAAAAGAAATATCCTTTCTTAAAAGCGAAAATTTTGGAAGTAGAAAGAAGTAACGCTTAGACAGTAATTCAATTCCACTATTGCTTGACAAAGCTTTATACTCCCTTTTATTTAGTGTAAATCTTCGACAATAAGCCCATATAGTTCCTCTCTCTTAGCGAGCTAAAATCGACTTTGCCGTTTCTAAATAAATTTCAAAGTCACGCTCAGAAAACAAAACAAAAACAACCTTCTCAAGCTTATCTTCTTTTTCCAAAAACTCTTTAACAGTTCTCACGGCTATGCCGCTAGCATCTTCAATAGGGTAACCGTACGCTCCAGTACTAATCGATGGAAACGCAATTGTCTTAAGTCCTTTAGCAACTGCAAGCCTCAACGAATTTTTGTACGCTTGTTTCAAAAGTTCCGCTTCAACATGGAATCCTCCGAGCCAAACAGGCCCAACCGTGTGAATAACATGTTTAGCCTTTAAGTTGCCGCCTGAGGTAATGACTGCTTTTCCTGTTGGAAGGCCATCGGGCCATTCTGTTGCTCTTATGCGTTTGCATTCTTCAAGAATTTTGGGCCCACCTTTACGATGTATTGCTCCGTCCACTCCGCCGCCGCCCATGAGCGACGAATTTGCCGCGTTAACAATAGCGTCTGTTTCGACATCAGTTATGTCGCCTTTGATTAGCTGCAGGATTGCTTTTCCAACTTGAAATTCCATGGATACTATTTTACTCTTTGTTGCTATATAACTGTACTAATCACTGACCATAAGGCTGAACCCATAAAGTATGCTCCGAAACCGATGAAAACTGCCACACAAAAAAACATAATTCCCATTCTTATGCGCTCATTCCAGAACCGTTGCGACTTAAAAATCACCAATGCCGCCGTCGTGTACCATGAGAAATCGCAGAGCCAATGGACACCCGCAAAGACTGAAAAGCCAACAAGTCCAAACAGTTGAGCATTGAGTATCAGTGTTGTGCCAATGGTTAACCACCATAAAATAAAACCGGCATTCACCGCAGTTGTATAAACACCCGCAAGCACTGAATCCCGCTTTAAACTTACATGTGCTTCTTCACTTTTATGCCTGTTTCTGAAAGTTTGCAAACCCATAAAAATCATCAGGAAACCACCCACCAATCCTACGGCAACCTGCACAACACTTGGGACATCAAACTGGCTTAACACAAAGAAAATTAGAAACATAAGCGGAAACTCAACTATCCCATGACCAACCGCAATCAATGCACCTGCAATTTTGCTTTTCGC
>PKYH01000035.1:0-7344 GCA_003133625.1 Candidatus Bathyarchaeota archaeon
TCACAGCAGTCTATGTTATCCCAGCGATTATCGCAGCCTTACCATTGCTCGGCGGTCTCACAAGCTTTATAATTTCGGGATTTGCTGGTGCGGTTCTAACAGTTGCGCTAGTCGGCGTCTGGGCCTACCTAACTGGTAGAAAAGAGCCATACTAAACTGGAGCCTACTTTCCAGTTCTCTTTCTTTACACAATATGCTACTGTAGATTTTCAATCTTTAATATGTACCTTTTTTCTGCCTTGAAGGATTATGGGTATGCCAAGGAATACAAAAGCTAATCCCCATAAGTTGGGATTATGAAGTGGACCTATTACTTCATACCACACGCTTGGATGCGCGTCGTAGCCGCCGGTTAGATAGTAATATAGCGTGTTGAAGATGAAGTAGACACCGAACGCCTCCATGACTATGCCTATGCGAGTTAAGTTTAGGTTGGTTAACTGTTTTTTGATTGCGGGAAGAGTTGATACTAACGCTGTTATGGCAAGCGCAAATAAACCGAAGACTGTTACAGCAAAGCTTAGCAGGTTTGTAGGCTGCAGCAGAAAATCGAGCCCGTACTGCTGGTATGCGCGCGGGTAAGGAACCATGACGCCTGCCCATAGCATTGAGTAATTGAACCAGAACACCACAAATAGGTATGCTACGCCGGTTAGGCAACTCCATTTGGCGATTTCCTCGCGTGGAGACTCATGTTTGATTGTTGCTCTCAACTTAAGCAGGAGGGGTGGAACAACAAGAACAATTGCAAGGCAAGGTATCGCTGTACCGTACAGTAAAAGAAGCCCTGGAGTATGGTCAAAATAAAAGAGGTATTCACTTGTTAAGTTGTATGCGAAAGCGGCGATTATTGAGGGAATCAAAGAGAGAAAGAAGCCCGCTTCTAAAAGCAACGCCATGCTGACGCTCTTTCTAATTGTTGGTATTACGTTATCTTTTTTTCTCCAAAAGAGAAAAGCCGCATAAAACGCAAACAATCCTGCAAAGGCGCGAAGCACTATTGCCACTGAACCGGCAACGCCCTCGCTGCCGTAGTAGAGAACCATCCACCACCAAGGATTTTTCGATATCAAGTTGTAGACGTAGTGGTCTGAAATTAAGCCTATGCTAAAGTTTAATCCGTAGACTGCAAAGTAAAGGGCGTAGGCAAAATAAACAGAAACCACGACTAAAATCCAGAAACGAAGGGAACCCGCGTATTTCTCAAGCCATTTTCCCATCAGAGGTCACCATTCCGATTTATGGGCTTAGGGCTATTTAGTTCTAATCAAGGAACAATTTGTTCCACGCTTGGAACAGCACACTTTGCTTGCTTGATGGCTTACTTTGGCTGAAATAGGATGTTTTAATGGACTCGGTAGCGGAAAAAGATGTCATTCGCCTTAAGCGTCTTCGTACCTCGATTTCCTCATTGTCCAAAGTTATTAGAGCTTTGCACCAATTTATTTACGTTTCCTACTGAAGAGTTAGTCTCGATTTCGCAGTTTCTATCTGTGAACCTCTGCATTTTCTTCTTTGAGAACTTTTATTGGACACTCTACTAGTTGCGAGACTGCGAAATAAAAAAATACATATAAGCCATTTCTGGTGTGCGTTAACAACCACAATCTTCTGGTGTGCGTTAACAACCACAATCGCTTGCCATTTTTCATGATGAGATTGTATTTGAAAATAAAATAAATTTTAGATTTGTTAAGTAAGTAGATAAATATACGGTTGCCATATCTTGTGAAGCAAAGAAAGGGCAAACCCGTGTTTAAGGCTGGTAAACGTGCACAAGGAGCCACTCTGGAGTTGATTAAATGAAGTATATACTCGTCGTTGGAGATGGAATGGCCGATTATCCCGTTCCAGAATTGGGAAACATGACTCCGCTTCAAGCAGCATACAAACCAAACATGGATTCAATAGCAGCCAAAGGCCGAAGCGGCCTAATCAAAACGGTTCCTGACGAGTTAACTCCAGGCTCAGATGTTGCCATATGTTCAGTGCTGGGTTACGACCCGAAACTGTACTGCACGGGCAGAGGTCCACTTGAAGCTCCTTCTAGAGGCATAAAATTAGGAGACAACGATGCAGCTTATCGATGTAATTTGATAACTGAGAAGAATGGAGTCATCGTCGATTATTCCGCAGGTCACATAACTACTGACGAATCATCCAAATTAATAGCAGCGGTAAAGGAAGCTTTTGAGAAACCTAATGAAATCGAATTCTTCTCAGGACTTGATTACAGGCACTTTTTGATACTGCGAAATTTCCCAAATCCAGAGCTTGTTCAGTGCACTCCGCCGCACGATGCTATCGGAGTAGATGTTGCAGAGGTTTTGCCAAAAGCCAAATCGGCAAAAGCAGAAAAAACCGCACGCTTGCTTAGAGATTTAATTAATGGTTCCAGGGATATTCTGCGGTCTCACCCTGTCAACATTGCACGAGAGAAAACAGGCAAGAGACCGGGCAACCTGATTTGGCCTTGGGGCGGCGGCAAAAAACCATCCATGCCAACGTTTAAAGAAAAGTACGGTGTGAAAGCAGCAGTCATATCTGCGGTTGATTTAGTGAAGGGAATCGGCACTTACGCTGGAATGGAAATCATCAATGTTCCCGGAGCAACAGGGTTGTATAATACTAACTATGAAGGCAAAGCAGATGCTGCATTAAAGGCTCTTGAGGATAATGATTTGGTTTTTGTCCATGTTGAAGCGCCAGACGAAGCTGGACATGTTAAAGATTACGCTCTAAAAGTAAAAACGATTGAAGACTTAGACAAGAGGCTGCTGGGCAGGATTCTCGACGGCTTAAACGAGCCATATGCAATTGCAATATCGCCTGATCACCCCACGCCCATCAGAATCGGGACGCATTCAAGAGATCCTGTGCCTTTCGCGATTAAGTCGCCGTTTTTGAAGCCTGATGGAGTTAAAAAGTTTGATGAGTTTTCTGCAAGAAATGGAGCGTTCGGTCTAGTCGAACATGACTATCTCATTTCGCTTCTTATCTCCTCATCCAAGCGGTAATATGTAAAAGTAAATTTGCTCAGTTGCTGAAACTAAGTTTCTAAGCATCTTGCTTCGAGTCTATGTCTTTCATTCGTTTATTTATGACCCTTTGAATTTCCGGGTCATTTTCTCTATGCCTTGCTTCAACCAAAAGCTTTTTTGCTACATAAAGGCTTTTTTCTCCAAAAATTTTCGCAAAATTGCTGGATCGTCTTTCAAGTAAGCGGAGATATCGAGGTAGGACACAGACGAAGTTTAACGGGTAGCGCTTGCCTTTGTCTAAGTCAACTACGACTAGTTGGATGCAATTGTTTAGTTTTTGATTCCCTTTTTTGACTGCATAGAGTTTTAAGTTCAAACTTACCCCAACCAATAGTTAACTTATCAAGTTTATGATAACTACAAGAATAATTATTCGTTATATCTCCTTAAACTTCGGCTCCATATTAACTTTCCTAAAAAACAAAAAATAAACCTCAATAAGACGCAGCAACACCGACCAATTCACCCGATTTCCACCTATTCAGGGCAAATTGATCTTATTTAAGCAAGGCAGCTTAATCTATATTTTTTATTTGCAGCTATCAAGCCTATTTTCCAAGACGGCAGTTTTCCAAAGAGTACAGTTGAGGCCGTAAACATCCAGCTTGAACGAAATAAATTTGCGGTGGCGAGGCCGAAATCTTTTGTCGAGACAATTGAGCTGGGTCTGCGCGGGGGTTTTCTGCTAGTTTTTTATAAATCTCGATACGCACTATTCACTGGGAAGTAGCAAGAGATGGCTAAGCAGGTAAATAGAGCACTGGATTATGGTAATTGGGTTTCGAAGCGATTAATCTACACGTTTAGCATATTAGGCATAGTGCTTTTAGCATTGGCTTTTCTGGTTTGGGTGTTGGTAAACCCTGCCCTGCTATTCCTCGTGATAGCATCATATTTTGCGTATGGACGGTACCTATTCTCGCCCAAGGGAGGAAACGTGCAGAACAGAATCTGGGAATCCGTGATTTTAAATTTGGATTGGAACGGTGAAGGGCAAGCATTAGACATAGGCTGCGGAAACGGCGCATTAACAATAAAGCTAGCACGCAAATTTACCGCGGCACGGCTAACTGGAATTGATTATTGGGGAAAAAGATGGGAATATTCAAAAAGCACTTGCGAAGCAAACGCTAAAGCTGAAGGCGTAAATGATAGAGTCGTTTTTCAAAAAGCGAGCGCTTTGAAGCTGCCGTTCATGGTGGGAAAAATAGGCATAATCAAAGGAGAAAAATAAGAATAGGCTAATTATTGTTTAGACAGGAATTTCTCAATCTCTTTTTCCGCATTGTCTGCTTTGATGAATATGGGTACGTTCTCCATTCCCGTAGCAATATAGCTGCTCAGGAGCCATTCGCCTGGCGCAAACTCAAGTGTCTTCTCCAAAATGCCCTTATCAATCATGAACGTTTCACTAACCAAAGCCCTGTCGTATGGTCTTGGTAGGGTGCCGACGAAATAAGTGTGCAGTTGCTGAAGCGCGTTCGTGTTCAAGTATGCGATGCGTTGTGTGGCTATGCATACGCCCAAACCGTACTTGCGTCCTTGGCGGAGCAGCGTTTCCACATGCTGGCTACATTTGCCGTCTATGCCGCCTTCCTTGCTGCTGATGAATTCCTGTGCCTCGTCGAAGACTAGTAGGATGTAGGGTTTTACGGTGAAGCGGCGTTTCCTACGTACAAGCAAGTCCTGAGTCAAAGCTATGGCAAGCTCTTTGATGGTGAATGGGTCACTAATTGAGATCACCACGAGGTTAGTTTCCTTATCCTCGAGCAGTTGCCTTATGCCTTCTACCGTTAATCCAGCTGCTGCTTTGTCGGTGTTCTGCTGGCGCTTCTTGAACAAGTCCAGTATGCTGCTTCGGGTCGTTGCCCACGCGTACAATCCTGCTTTATCGTTAACTCGGAAAGTCTCCATTGCGCCACGCGCCACCTCGTCAATGTGGCTGACGAAGTCCTCGCTGACCTCTTGGTTCTCGCTTAAACCCTGCTTTTCCACATATTCGCGAACCGCGTCATGAATCGCGTCGATAGCGTTGATGTAGTGTGGGCGACCAACTGAATCTTTCCGTTGGTCATCAAGCTCCTCCATGAACTGGCCGTAAGTCGGAATTTTTTGCTTAGGCTTTGTGTAATACGACAGCTTCCCCTGATCTATGATTGCCTGCAAACCAGCCTTCGTTCGCAGGTCACTCTCGTATTCTCTTGGCTTAACCATGGAGTTAAAGAATTGCTCGAGCGAATCAATCCTATGTTCTAAAACCAGTTTAGCCTTCACGGCTGGGTCAGCCAGCACATCAAGCAAGAGAAAAGCGTATTCGCAGCTGATGTCGAAGATAACAATCTTCTTCTCATCCATATGAAACATTATTCGCCTCAGAACATTAGACATCAAGTTGCTTTTGCCACCGCCCGTAAACGCGAAAACGCCAAAGTGGTAGCGGATCAGTTTTTCAAAATCGGTGTAAATTGGGATTTTGGCTTGGTTGGCTTCGAACATTTTAATTACGCCAAGTCTGGGGTCAATGCGTGCATCCTCAACCGATTTTGCCGTGTCAATGCCCAGTTGTGTAGCGATTTTCTGGTTGTACATGCGGTTAATCATTTCACTGTTTAGCAGGAGCACGGAGCTGCCCACTACAGGGTAAGAAAACCCTTTAGCAAACTCAAACGTACAACCGCCCTTAATGATTAAGTCATAGTTGATGGGAATCGCGTCAATCTGAATCATCATCGTTGACTTGTCATCAGTTTGCCAATCGGCTTCTGACTGCTCGATGATTTCAAACTGCATCGGATAATAGCCATGGTCACTGAGTCCGCGAAGCCCGAAGTGTTCAGGCCAAACGCGGCTAATCTCCATAAGCGTATACCGCTCCGCTGCACTGCTTGCGGGCTTAAAATTCTTAACCGCCAACAGCATGCCCTCTTCCAATAAGCCCATCAAATCTTTCTGGTACTCGATTTTTACACGGCATTGGTAGCGTGCACTTGTACCTGTAACTTTCGAGTCGCCGCCATCGCCGCCAGCGTAACGGGGCATAACCGCCGCTAACCTTCCATGAAATTTGCCGTCAAAATCTGTGAAGCATTCTTTGTTAACGGTTTTCTCTTCTTGCTTGTTCAATACTTGCTCGCCTCTCTCGGAAAGTACTCATGTAGAATATGAATTTTCGCAATTTATGATTATTCAAAATCCAACTCGCTGTCGAGTCCACGACGCATTTAAATTGGCTGTAATTCCACTTGGCAATCTTATCTGCCACGAACAACGCTTTGTTATGTCCAAAAGCCTCTGGAATATTAACTGGCGCCATAGCTACGAGCATGCTCATGACTAGATTTTGCATCTTGTTAGGTATCGACTTGTCCTTGTATAGAAAGACTTCTACAGGTTCTCTTGTGCCGTCGCTCAGTTCATTCCACAAGGCTAAACGGCACTCGGGCTTGAGGTCAAAGTCAGCGTAAGCTAAACGGTCAATCAACAATACGTTGCTTCTCAATAGCGGGTCAGATTTGGCTTGGCTAAGCTGCACATAAGTCTTCAAAAAAGCCTTCTCTAAACCAATCTTATTCTTAATGATGCCAGAAACATAGCCCTGTCCTCTGTCCAAGTCAGCCTTCATCGTTCTAAAAGCTGAATCATACTCAATCAGGCTCCAAGGCGGAGCCACTTTCTCTGGGTTTAAAACGCTTGCTGATTGAAGAATCATGCGGTCAGTGTTCGGAAGCGCTGCCAACGCTTCGTTTTCCACTGCTGCTTTCAGTAAGCCTTCGTTTTGCATTATTGGAATTAACTGGCGCTTGAAATCCCTGGCTGAAGTGTCTTTTGTGATGCCTACAAGCAGGATGCGTTTTCGCCAGCACTCCTCCATAAGCATCTGCAAAGCGAACAGCGTCAAAAAAGCAATATCGAGCGTGGTTAACCAGTGCTCTTTGCCATCCTTGACTATTTTCATGCTGCTGGATGTTTCTGTCGAGAGGTTTTTTGTGGAAAAGAGTTTGTCGCCAACTTCGATGGTTAAATGTTTTGTACGCTCCCAACTGTCAACATACTGCTTGTTTAAAGCATAGATGCCTTCGCTGTCTGTTAGGATGTGTTTTGTGATTAAGCGTGATAGGGTTTTTTCGACCCTTCTTTTACGTTTATCATCCACTATCCCTAAGGCTTCGCAGATTTGCGTTTGCGTTAAGGTTTTGTTTTCTTCAGCTAGGCAAGTTATTGCATGTCGCAGGTAATCCGCCCTTGGAGCAGGCAAACCCAAAGCCTTATTGCACACATGTTGGCGTGCTATGGCTAAATCGTT
>PKYH01000035.1:7364-12318 GCA_003133625.1 Candidatus Bathyarchaeota archaeon
AGCGAGTTATTGGCTATTTCTTCATCTGTCGCCGGCTTTGACGGGTCAACCTCGCCGGGCTGCTCTTGCGCTGCAAAAGAATGGTCAACATCAATAATCTCATTAACGTATATTGGGACGACGCTGGATATGCCTATGTTTTGCTGAATAGTCTTAGCGTCATATTCGACTTGAGGCTCAACTGCTTCTGAGAATTTTATGGTGCCTGTTGAGGCGTAAGCGCCGCCGAAAAAAATAACCATGTCAAACAGTGGTCTCGAGTACATTGTGCCGTCTATGCCTGCAAAGCGAACGCTGTCTGAACCGAAGAATTCTTTAGCCGTTTCCCAAGCTTCCTTCTGGTTGAAGCGTGACTTTATCAGGTTCACAAGTAAACCGTCATAAGCGTCTTTCAGGATTGAGAAGCGCTGCTCATAGTCGGTGACTTGCCGGGTTGCGCCCTGCCTAAGATTATCGCATGTATGTTTCATTGTGTCGCTAAGCGAAGGCGCAGTCACTTCTCCTCACTCTTCATTGCAAGAATGATTGCTTGGGCTGTTAAAAGCATTGTTGACACTTAAACGATTAAAACTACAATAAAAAAAGACTTTGTTATAGGTTAATTGATTGTGGTGCTATTGAAGAAAAGGCTTCAAAAAGAAGGGTAGCCTCTTTTTAGCTAGTATTTTAACAGTTAAAAAGCGGGCATCCCTCAGACACAGCGAGCACCAACAACGCAAACTCTCACCCTATTAATGCTCTAATAGTGTGATTTGCAGTTTTCACTATACAGAAAGCAAAAATATCCGAGCGCCACAATCTACAATATAACCCAGACTTTGGCAGGTTCCAAAATTATAATTGTTGCCTGTGCGGGATTGCCCTAGCCTGGTAGGGGGCAGGCCTGCTAAGTCTGTGGTCGAAAGGCCGCGTGGGTTCAAATCCCACATCCCGCGCCATTTACAATTTTGTCCTTATTTTCAGGTTATTTTGGAAAATGTGCTGAAAGCGTAAATCAGACTTGTTTAAGTTCGCCCTGAACTTAAATGAGAATTCTCCATGGGGTGACTACAAAACTTCGCCAATGTAGTCACCTTATTTCAGCATTTTCTTAAGCGCCCTGTATTCTTTGAGCATCAGCTCCAAAGTCGGGCGTATGTTATGATCGTTTTCATAGGCTTGCAGTGCATCATAGTATAGCGCTCTGTTCCTAAGTTCAATGTTTAGTGGCGGAAGATTATGTTTCAACAGGATGTTGTTTAGGAGCAGTCTTCCAACTCTTCCGTTTCCATCTTTGAATGGATGAATAATCTCGAATTGATTGTGAACAACGGCGGCTAAAACCAATGGAGGACACTTTTTCTTGTTTCGGTTGTACCACCTTATCAGTTCTTTAAGCAGTTCTACAACTTGCCCAGATGGCGCTCCGCGGTGTATAACGTTTCCGTACGCGTCCGCAACTACTACTTCTACACCTTTTTCTCGAAATTCTCCAGCAAAAGGCTTCGAATTCTTAAAAACTATTTTGTGAAGTTCTCCTATGAGTTTTAACGAAACATGCTCTTCTGTTGTGCGAATGTAGTCGACTGCTTCGGCGACTCCATAGGTTTCCGAAATATCCTCTTTGCTTCTATCCTCGGGCCATTCCCTCTTTCTCAGAATGTCTGTAACTTCCTTCGATTCGACAAGCGAACCTTCAATCGCGTTTGTATTGTATGTGAAGGCTTCTTTGAACTTGTCCCAATCAAGCTCTGAAAGGTGAGGCACCCGTAGTTCTCCGCGTGCTTCAAGAGTTTCCAGCTCTCTTAATTCTGAAGGTGAAAGTGCCGTTATGTATGGATCATGTATTGCTTGGGCTTCTTTTATTCTTTCGTTAAGCTTGGTCTCAGCATGTTTTCTTTTTTGCTTCAGCTCTTCGGGGGTCAGATTTGTGCCGAGGTAAACCCTGACCTTTTTGACGTGACTTCCGACCCTAAAAGATTGCGCTAAGTAATATTTTCGTGAGCCGTTCTTCTCTCGAATTTCGAGGTGCATAGGATAAATTAGGTGACTACGAATATTTTAATGTTGCCAGTGAGGTGACTACAGAGGCAACAGAACAATTCCAATTTCGACCAATCCGCGCGAGTCTCAATGAAGATTGTTTCGCAGAAAAAAATCAATGACACGGGGCGGATCCATTTTTTTCTACTTTTCCATTTCAAATTCGTCGTTCGTCGTCGGGTTACTTGATGAGCGGCGACGAATTTATAAAAAAAGTCGTCGTCGATTGGGCTTTACTAATCGATTTTAGTGTCTACTAGATGCGCTGAGCCGTCAGGACAATAAACTTTCTCGCCGGCAATGACTTTAGCAAAACGATGTTTGCACTCAAAAAGATGGAGTTCGCATCCGTCGCAATCACGAGATAACATCTCTTCTCACACCTCTCTCTATACTATTTGAAGTTAAACGACTAACACACCTATGGAAATAAACTTTAGCTTGCATGCTTATACCACGTACATCTTAGGGCTGAAGTGTTATTTGATAGTGGAAGCTGCAGTAGAGAGATAAGTAAAAGTGAAAAGCGAGCCAGTGACATGAGCAATTAAAGAAAAAAGCGAATTTATTTAGCTACAGATATTAACTTGATTTGTTTTCTTCTTCTTGTCTTCAAGTGTTGAGAGGTATGAATATTAGACTTCAAGTTTTCAAGGAAGATTCCATGCATAGTAATTATTTGCATAGAAGCTTTCGCTTCGCTGTTGTTGACTTTAGTAAGTCTCAGAGTTACCCTTCAAATTTTATCTGCATGTTACCAGTACAATTAGGAGCTGGAAAATCTGATAGTGTTTTCCTTAAGATTTTTGGAGACAAAAGCTTGGAACAAGCCAAGGCTTTGTTAAAAGAAGCTTTTGAGAGGGAGGATGATTCTGAGATTAAAGCTGAGATTGAGAGAAGGCTTAAGTTGCTTGAGCCTAAAAAAGTTGATCAAATAAAGTGCAGTGGTTGCGGAAAACTCTTTCAGCCCAGACGGATAAGAAGGTTCAAGAATTATTTTTGTGAAGAATGCATGAAGAAAAAGTTTGGAAGCCGAATGTAGGATAAAAGGAATTAGATTTCTATATCGCGCAGTTTTAATTTAGTATCTATGATGCTGAGTAGTTTGTCTGGATTAACCGGTTTTCCAATAAAAGCATCCGCGCCTTCAATGCTATCTTGTAAATATGTTTTGCCGGTAAGTATTATCTTTAATGTTTTAGGTGATGTTTTTTGTATTAATGGAAAAAGTTCCATGCCTTCCATATCTGGGAGACCTAAATCAATCAAGGCTATGTCATAGCAGTTAATGCTTAACTTTTCTATGGCTTCCTTGCCTTTTTCTGCTACTGTGACCGAATAACCTTTTCTTTCGAAAATTCGGGTGAAAGTACGCAAAATGGCTATGTCGTCATCAATAATAATTATAGTTGGCTTGCTGACGATAAACAAATTATAAAACCGTCCAGAATATTTCAGCATTTGTCTTGTTTATAAGATTTATGCAAGGGCTAAAATTCCATAGGCAAATTGGCGATTTGAAAATAGATTAGGCTAGGGGTTAAGTCCGGCCCACCACAGACACTTGTCCGATTTTCTTTGTTTTGAACCTTGTAGAAACTTTGAATAACTATTTTTAATGACTATTGCTATTAGTATCAATGACCTAGTGTGAAGGGTGGCCACTTTGACGATTAAGACTTTGCTTTGCGGATGCGTTTATGAAGAAAACGATTGGATGCTTGTGCGAATAAAAGAATGCGAGAAGCACCATAAACAACGAACCAGAAAAAGAGAATACCGTCCGAAAGCGGAGTGCAACAGGAACGATACGCGTGGCGAATAGAACTTCAGATGTTGACTTACACTCCAAACGCTAAAATACGCCCAAAAATCAAATAACCGCGGATTTTTAGGGTATTGCAATCCCACATCCAGCGCTTTTGTTCGCGCACCTATAACCGCACTGCCGAATTTTCTTATTTTAAGCGTTGTTTATGCACCGATAGGTATCTTCTGATAAAGTAGTTCACGAAGCCTTCTTCAGGTCGCTGCAACGCTATGTAGTACGATTTTCTCCTCTTGTATTCTATTATGAGCATGGGATAACCGTTTTTCCACAAGACGCAGTTCATTAAGAGTCTGCCGATTCTGCCGTTTCCATCGCCGAAAGGATGAACTTTCTCAAACATGTAGTGCGCTCTAGCCGCCACTTCGACAGAATTGAGGGTTGATTCGTTTATGAAAGCTACAAGTTGCTTCATTAGCTTTTCGATGTTCTGCCAATCTGGCGCTACGTAAGGCCCCACTCTGACCGAATAATTCCTAAATCTACCCGCGATGTCAGGCTTTGTCTCTCTGAAGATTTCTTCATGCCAATTCAACAGAAGTTTCTCTGACATTTTTTCTTCTATTTTCAACATTTGCAAGAATGCGGCTGCGTGAGATTCAGTTTCCCGGATGTCTTTAAGTGGCTTGTTGGGAGCCACCTTGTCTTCTAGGATTAACCTCGCTTCCTCAAGAGTTATAGTGGACCCTTCAATGGCATTGGTGTTATAAGTAAAGGCTATGGCTATCTCCTGCAGGTCTTTCTCTTGGGCTGACTGGGGAACTTTTTTCCATTCTTTCTGAAAATTGTTTCTTATCTCTTCTATTTTTTCGGACAAGGCTTCATGGGGTACATGCATGAGTTTGGCTTTGATTTCTTCAATGTTGTCAGGGATTTTTTTGCCAAGGTAGAGTTCTTTTGTAACGACTTTCCCGTCTTTTCTGAAGGAATGCTGCAGGTAGAAATACTCTGTTTTGCCCTTTCTTCTTTTGATCGTTCGCATAAGCCTTTTTACCATTACAAACCATATAAATATTTCATTTTAATCCAATATTGTAATGGTAACATTGAGCCGCTTACCTTTTGCCCACAAGTCTGAGGACGAAAGGCCGCGTGGGTTCAAAT
>PKYH01000009.1 GCA_003133625.1 Candidatus Bathyarchaeota archaeon
AAAAAAATAGATTCCTATTTCTTTTTAAGCATTATAGGGGATTAAGAAGAAATAGGAATCTATTTTTTTCAGTCAGGAAGACTCTTTTAAAGGCATAGTCAGCCCATGAAACCGATCCGAAATGATGTACAACCGCTTTTTTGGCGCTACAACACTTTTCACGATTTCTGGTGCTGTGGAGAATCTTGAAAATAAAGCTAAAATAAGTAATAGTTAAGTACATGACTTTAGCTGAATTGTTCATCAATGTATAAATGCTATGAGCTTTGAATCTCTTTTGTAAATCTTTGAGGAGAGTTAAGGTGAGACGACTTTCTTTCAAATCTTCTCGACTCAATATCAGCGTTTAGTGCTGAATTTAGTTTTGATTTTCCGTCTTATTACCATATTTAGCAAAGCCACAAAGAACGTTATGGTTTTCAAGAGTAGGATGTTTAATGCTGACTTGAAAATATTTCTCCATCGCTTTTTTCTGTTTGATATCGTAACTATTTGAAGTACGGTTTTCCCCCGTATAAATCTGCATAGATCAACCTTGAACGATCTAATTGGATACTCAAACACGTACCTCAACAGGACTTTTGGAGAATAATGTTTCAAGATGAAATACAGGTGATTTCTACAGAATAAGTATGCTTTTTTGATCGGAAAATGATCCCAAGACACAGACCCATAGTGATAAACGATGGCGCCGGAGGTAACCACCCTATACCCCGCTTTCCTAGCACGATAACACAAATCCAGATCTTCGGCGTACGCGTAAAATTCAGGGTCGAAAAGACCTATTGTCTCGATAACTTTCTTTTTAACAGCCATTGCTGCTCCACAAACAAAATCCACATCACCGACTTTAGTGAACTCGTCACTATTTTCTTTGCCGGCACCTATACTCTCCCAATATCCAATGAAAATCATTCTATAACCTATGGACTGAATGATTCTAGTTCCAGGGAAGTACAGCCTACAGCCAACTATACCAATCTTTGGATCTTTAGCACTTTTTAATATTTCATTAACCCAATTTTTGTTCACGATTGTGTCGTTGTTTAGCAATACAAGCAGGTTTCCTGATGCATGTTTAACACCCATGTTATTTCCGACGCAAAAACCTAGGTTTCTCTCGTTTTCAACAAGCTTAACTTGCGGAAACATTTTCTTGAGCGATTTAGCGCTACCATCAGTACTCCCGTTATCCACAACAATGACCTCAAGAAGATCCGTAGGATAATCCGTCTCTAAAACGGACTTCACACAGCTATTTAGGAAATTCTTGCCATTCCAGTTGAGGATTACTACAGATACCAAAGGGCAATTCTCAGGAGCTAACATTTTTAGGACTCTGACTCCAATTTAATTATTATTTGTTATTTGTTCAGTGTAATTCTAATATCTAATATTTTTGCATAGGAAGTTTCAAACGCCTTGAGCGCCCTTTTGAACATTATATCATGTACATGGCGTGTTTCCAGCTATTGCACCCCACGCATGCATATACTGGAAAAATATTTCTTCTGTATTAGAGAAATATTTCTTCTGTATTAGAGAACATAGATCCGTCTGCAATTTAGTAACTTCTAGGGCTTCCTCTACGGTTACTGGAGGTTCAGTGTCGCGTATTAAACTGTTCACGAAGTCTTTTATAAATTCAGTGTGCATATTCTGATATCGTTTAGTCAAGATAGCAAAGGTGATTGAACAGCATGAATTTATGTAGTCAGTCAAAAACCGCAGGTCATCTTTAACCACTTGTGTTACGTTAACCGCTCTAAATTTCTTTTTGATAAAAATGTTGTTAGATAAATTTACATCCAGAACACCTTTAGTTCCGAATACTTTAAGTGTTGTCTCATGTCGCACGCTATTAAAGGATATGTAAATCGAAGCCGTCCTTCCCTTTGTATCTTCGAGTAAAACGCGTAACTCGTCTATGGGCATCCAAGGATAACTTCCTAACTTTGAACCTGAAAAATGCCTAACTCTCACTTCCCCCAGAATAGCTCGGATTATGTATATTGAATGAGGCAAATTCTCGCCAAAACGCCCAGCTTCAATTGAATGAGACCAATGAGACGAATCAGCTGTCATTGGGTCTTCTTTGGTGTGAAGTATATCCAGCTCAACTCCCAGTAATTCACCCAGTTCCTTTCTTTCCAATGAGCGTAACGTCTTCTTCATTATAAGTGAGAAAAGCCAATTATGAACTACAGTAAGTTTTACACCATATTTATTTTTTAACGCTACTATCTTCTCGGCTTCAGCAACAGACATTGCAAAAGGCTTTTCGATCATCACATTTATCCCGTTTTCCACAAGGGGTTTAACAACAGCCAACCTAACATTAGCTGGTGTACAGACGGATGCAACATCCAATCTTTCTCCTTTAACCATCTGGAAGACATCGAAATATCGATGAGGAATTCCCCATTTTTCGCCTGTAGATTCTGCCAAGGAAGCGTTCTTGTCACAAACTGCTACTACGCTAGCGCCTACGTTCCTCCAAGCCTTGATATGAGAGTTTGCGATCTGCCCACAGCCTACTACAGCCACATGTAATGGAGCAGACCGATGGAGAGAACGCGACCATATAAATGGCCCAGAACATTTACGGTACCTCATTTTTTGATAGCTTCTCTAAAGATACGTAAAAGATTGCCAGTTACGCTTTAAGGCGTGAACCACAGATTTGACTGCTTTTAAGCAATTTCTCGAAAATTCTTCACGTAGTTCATAATTAAAGATTATCGCAGGTATCGCCTTGGCTAAATCGCGAGCCCGCGCGGCGTAAGCCTTCACCAAAAGATCTATTCCGTTAGGCATAATAGCAATCTTCGCTTCAGGCACACCCACACGCCTATACTGCTCAGCCTCCACCTTGCTAAGAGCCACTATTTTGAAAGGCTCTTTGAAGGCTTTCTCCGCATAAGCTCTGTAGCGCGTTAGTGTAGGGATATTAAACAACTTGGCGTAACGCGCCGTTATTCGGTAGTGATCCAATAGGTAGTTATCTGCAAAATCTTCATAGTACACGCACTAAATTAGCATAAAGTTTTAACACTCTGTCAGCCACAACCGACCAGTCATGTTCTTTTGCAAAATTAATGGCATTATCTCTGTATTTTTCACTTTCCTCGTAAGTTCTTATCATTTTTTTACAGAGAGCCTCTACATCGCCCACCGCATATATTTCGCCAGCATTGGACTTAGTGAGCAACTCCACATGAGATGGGATAGATGAAGCAACCACAGGCTTACCACACGCCATTGCCTCAAGAAGTGGCAAGCCAAACAACTCCCAACGACTTGCTGTAACGTATACATCACAAGATGCGTAGTAATAAGGTAATTCCCAGTCAGGAACACGTCCAACTAATCCTACATGATCCTCTAGCTTAAGTTCGGCAACAAAACGTTTAAGACGCTCATACATATGCCCGTCGCCAACTATCTGTAGATGAGCCTTCGGAAATGCCTTGACTAACTCTTTCAAGGCGAGTATTAGCTCCTCCACCTTTTTGTATTCGTAAAGGTTACCAACGAAGAGAAATTGTGGTGCTCCTATTCGAAACCTCCCTTCAAGCCTCTGTCTAAAACGCTTAATATCTACACCGTTATAGATCACATAAACATTATTCAGACCGAAGTAACGCTTCAGCTCTTCAGATCCAGTCTCAGACACAGCTATTATCGCGCTGAACGCATGATTCATTATTCTGACCGAAAGAAGCATACTGAACCTAAACAGATACCCCCTTCCGAAGTCAGGTGCCCCATGGTAGTGATATACAAAAGGCGTACGGCTGACTAGAGCTAGATAATTCATTATGGGATGATGATTATGCACAATATCGAAGTCGTCAAGAAACCTATTTAGTTTTAAGGCGTTATACACAGGGAGCGTCCTAACGTTATAGGCTCCATTGGGAGGAATCCGCTTAAATTTTAATGCACCTATAGTAACTTCTACACCCCTCTTGCCAAGTTGATCCGCTAAATTTTCGATTACGATTGAAGGCCCTGCTAGGGCATAAATACCAGTCGTTATCAGAACTCGCATTTGCAACCAAACTGCCAGCACAGATATTTCGTTATCGGGATTTTTTCGAATAGTCGATCAACCGTTTGAAGAAGTTTTGTGTAACCCTTCAGAAAAGTAAACAAGTGAGCGAATTTCGATCCCCAGATGAAAGGAAAAATAAATCCGAGGAAGGATAGAAACCGTAAGTCAACAATCACGAACCCATTTCTCTCCATTGCGTTAATAAATGACCAATGAGTATAGGTTTTTTCATGGGGAGTATGAATTTTTATTTTGAGCAATCTTCTTCCTATAAACGATAGTAGACCCAGGGAATTTGGTTCAAATGCCACCAAAAAACCGCCTCTTCGAAGAACCCTTTTACACTCAAACATAGCTGTTCGTAAGTTTAAATGATGAAATATACCCATGCCCACAACAGCGTCAAATGATCCATTTTTAAATGGTAGAGCATAGCAATCTGCTATTAAATAGTTAACGCCTTTTCCTCTTGTTGAAGCATATCTAACCATTCCTCCAGAAGCGTCAATCCCTACCACTTCAGTTTTTAGCTCTTCTTTGATAAACCGGCAAAAAGAGCCACCACCACATCCATAGTCAAGAAAGAGACCGCTCTTTCCCATTAACCAACGTTTTAGAAGCGCTTTCCTTCTTGAGTCAATTATCACCTCGTATGACTTACGGTCAACCACATCAGCACCACGAGCCAGATCCAGGGCGAAACTATCATAAATCTCAACGTCTTCACTGGGAGCTTTCATTTCAACGCTCACCTAACTTTCTGCTTGCACGCACGCTGATGTCTGTCTTAACCGCATAATAGTCCTTGGTCGAGGTTCTTAACGTCTCCTTGTTCATGATTTGAACCGCCCTTTTCGATAGTCTTAACAGAAACTGAACTTCGTCTATCGACCTAATTCTCTTTAGCCGAATGAGAAGGCTTCTCAGGTCCAAATACCTTCTCATTCTACTCCCAAAAAAATTTGTGAATAGTTCTCTTTGCAACCTACTTATCTCGTCGCGAGTAAAATATTTTGTATCTGCGGCAGCGCTCATAGTTCTAAGCAGATCCCAGTTTACATCTCCTATCATTCCTTCCCTCTTCATTACGTCATAAAGTTTTGTTTTAGGATAAGGGGTCGCTATCGAGAAGACAGCGAAATCTAGGTCGCTTTCAATGGCAAAGTTTAAACTTTGAGCAATTGAAGCTAAATCCTCGTAGGGAAAACCGAAAACAAAGAACCCCTCAGTCCATATTCCTAAATTGTTTGCCTCGGCGATTACTTTTTTCGCATAAT
>PKYH01000105.1 GCA_003133625.1 Candidatus Bathyarchaeota archaeon
AGTTATGGAAAACGTGCTTGTATAGCCTTTTGTGGCGTCTATGTTATGCACTATCTTTGTAACTCTAAAAGGGGTTTCTTGAATGCGGAATAGTTGACCGGGCAAAGCGTCTTTTATCATGGGTGTTAGAACGGTTCCAACTAAAGCCTCTTTTTGCAGTCTTGAAAGCTCGCTGTAGGCTAATAGAGCCATCAGGCCCTGATCAGTAGTGCCCGGGGTACCGCTTTTTAAACTGTCATCTTTTCCCACGTTATCAGTGATTAACTTCATTCTTGCCACTCCACCTGGAAGGCTGCTATTCCATGCGACGCGGCAGATATCAGCGTCGCCAAAGTATAAGCCGTCTATGCAAATGTAGTCTCCAGCGTCGCCAGCCCAACCGAAATAAATAAAGTTTATTTGGCTCCAGTTAGGCGCGGTTCCTACAGTAGTCCATTCGAACGTGCTGTCGGCTGTACGGTAATAAGGCCCAACGGGTAAACTGAAATGATAGAAAACGTCGTTGTTAGCCATTCCAGCCTGCAGCGTTTTCGCGTAATAGTTAAGCATTAAGTCAGCGTTGCTCGTGTACAACCTGACTGAAACGTTATCGGGTGAACCATGCTTTAGAATGTAAAAGTTAAGTGTTGGAACATTGAAGTCGCTGAAGCCCGTGAAATTCCATGCTGCGTTTTGTGCTGCTGGGTACCAAGCAACGTTACCTGTTGGGCCTAATTTTATGCTGTAATTGTTTACTCGATATTGCCCGGTTGTATTGTCGTCGGTTGGTTCGCCTTCCGTTTCGCTATCCCATAAAGAAGCGGTGCCTTCAGTCCAATAATCCCCATTTGAAGGCCTGCGCCATTTTCCGTAATACATCAGGTAGTTACATTCCGAACCCATCTTCTCAAGGTTAATAGATGTGTAGTCCTCGCCATAAGTTAAGGTTGCTTGATCGTCATCGTTGTCGTCGCCGCCGTACCATTTTGTCCAACCTGTCTGTGTTGCACTGATAAATTTCATGTGCAAAACGTTATCGGTCGTTACGATCCAGTGGATTCCAGGATCACCAGCTTCCTGAGCCGTAACCAGATCAACTAAGTCATTTAAAGAAGCATTCGCGGTTTTGTACGGAAAATTAATGTAGGGAATAGAGTTTGCGACTGTGGTTAAAACTGTATAGTCAAACCCGCTGGTTGCAACAGCTAAGATTTTCTTAACGTAATTGTTGATTATGTCCGTGACTATTTCCGTAGGTGTATCTATTGACGGGTGAATGCTTGTACTGCCATATTCCGCGCCTACCAACATTTCTCCAAGCCCAAAACCACTACCGAAACATGATAAAGTAAGCGTTCTTCCGTCTTTTGTGATGTCGGGGACTAGAAAACGAACTTCGCCTTTAAACATGGGGAGAGCTGGGTAACTTTCACTTGCGTCTTTAACGTCTAACTGCACCGCTGTGCCGGCGGTTACGGTGCCATCATAAAGACTTGTATCGCTTAAAACGATAGTGGCTAAATCAAAATTGTTTTCGTTTCTGGTTACTTTAGCAGATAACATAATGTCATTTTCAAACGGTGTAGTGCCTAAAGTCAATTTGAACTGTGGCATAGGCATGTAAGTAACCATGTTTAGGTCCCTGTCGCTATCGTGTCATAAGCAGCCAAGCCGGCACTTGTTACCATAGTGGCCGCGTACAATCCAGCAATCCAACCAGCACCAGGCACTAGAGCCATTTCAGCGGCGCGGATTGCCATTTGCGCTTGCCTAGCTAACATAATGATTTTTTGTAAACCACTAATTATTTTGCTAGCTTCCGTATTTCCAAATATTCGCTGTAAGTCGCTGCAGATGCGCATTACGCTCATTTCTACGCGGCGCAAATCCGTGTAGGTCATGTCGCCAATCTGCAAGTTAAGAACATAATCAATTTCAACTTGACTCAAGTTGTTCCCCCCATCTTCTCCACAACGCCGTTCTGAAGCATCTCTACGATTGTCGGCGCAACCTCGTCGAAAGCTTGTTGTCCAGCGCCGTATTTTGCTTCAATTATAGGCATGTAATCCACAAGTCTGCCTGTCTTTGGGTTAATTATGTATCCACCGCCACGCACTCGAACCTGGCGCCATCCCATACCTTCACCGCCACGTTCGACTCTTATGCTATCTCTTGCTGCTCCTGTGTCAACGTTAATGTAAATTTGCCAGAGTGCCGCCATTAAATGCGCTTGATCCATCAGAACTTCTAAGGCATAATCAAGCATTTTTTCAGGAAGATCAGCAACGTTTGTTTTAGTTACATCTATGGTTATGCTCATGGCGCTGTCACTTTTGAGTTCTTTACAGTTTTTATTAAGCCGTCAATTATTCCGGCTAAAACGATTTTCATGTCTGGGTTTGTCTCGTATTTCTCTATGAGACGTCGCATGGCTTCTAATTCTTCAAGAGAAGGCAAGTCTATTTTCTCCATCATGCTTTAACCTCTTGCTGTTGTTCCTTGTACCATGCACATTTTGAAGGGCAAGTCGGACATTTCTCTTTAAGAAACTTGGCGTCTTGAGCTATCCATTTTGCGTTTTCTTCTTCTTCTGCTTTTACTTCTATGTCGTCTTGCGCTATTTGTTCAGGTGTACGGTTCGCTATCATTTCCTTTAGTTCTTCAGTGGTTTTGAAAAAATGTTTTTTCTCTATGTAGTCGCTGAAACTTTTAGGTGTGAAAAGCCCTTCGTTATGCATTTTTGCGTTAGCTTTAGCTTGAATTTTATCTTGATCTCCCTCGCACATTTCCCAGTAACCAGGCGTATCGGTTATTTCTTCTTCTATCTTCGTGTTTTCCGCTTGTTTCTGTGTTTCTTCGATAATCCAGAGTAACCGTAAATTGAAAATGTATTTAGCGTAATTGTCACCATGATATACTAAAAGGTCAAAATAACGGTTTACGATATCATGCATCCTTAGAAACATACGTTTCTCGCCTAAGTCGCAAATAGCTTTTTCGTTTGGAGTTAAATCTTCTATTCCAACGTTGGGATCGTCGGCTAATTCTTTCGTGTTTTCTGCTAGTCTATCCACTATGTTTCTAA
The DNA here is from genome assembly GCA_003133625.1 of Candidatus Bathyarchaeota archaeon. Classification (GTDB taxonomy): domain Archaea; phylum Thermoproteota; class Bathyarchaeia; order Bathyarchaeales; family Bathycorpusculaceae; genus Bathycorpusculum. Next base: position 3,065 of record PKYH01000105.1, read on the forward strand.
ATTCGTCCATAAGGATATTTTCAGCCATATCTAACCCTTTGTTTCCGTTTTCCCATGTTATACGGGTTGTGCCTTCAGCGGGTACGTCACCTAAAGCGTTTTGTTCTAACCCATACAGTTTTCTAGCTAAATTGTTCAATTTTTAAAACCTCTTTTTCTTTTCTTCTTGCGGTTTAGGAATTAGAATGCCGTTAGCTAACTTTGTTTCTAACTCCATAACTCTAAGTTCCAGTTCTTGATCTGTCAACCCTTGCAGGATAGCTTGACAAATACGACATTCTTTAGCGATAAGTGCTGCCCTAGCCTTTAGGTTAGGATCTAGCCTTGTGTGCTTGTTATCTATTTTTCCGCTTAACCATTTTTTACGGCTCCAGAGATGCTCTAAAACGTCTATGCGGTCAAACGATAATTTTTTTTCCGTCAAACAAGGACACTCCGCTGTCGTTTTAGGATTCTACGCTGTTTTGAGCCGTCGTTCAAATCCGTAACGTAATGGTTTAGTCTCCGTTCTGTTTTGACGATTTTACGCCAATTAAACGACTTAATTTTCGTTGATTTCATGGAGACTTCAGGGTTCTTGCGTGGCATAGACCTTTGAGCCTTCTACTAGGCGGTTATCTATTTTTTCAAGAAACTTAGGATTCCAGTTTCTAAGGACCCAACGCAAATAATGATTCGACATGGCTTAGGGTTTCTCCATTTCTTTCTGAATTTTAGCTACATAATCTTCTAGCGATTGCGGTTTTGCTGGAGTTTCTTCATAGGCTTTTATCATAGCGTCGAAAGGATCAGCTTTTTCTTTAGGTGTTTCAACAGCTTTAACGACTGCTTCAGGTTCTTTACTGCCTTTGAAAATCTTGTTAACCATGCGATCTGCAAATTGCTCTGGTGTTTCGCTCATTAAACGACACCTCCATAGCGGTTATTTTTGAACTTCTTTAAAGTCCGCTCTAAATCTGACCTATGAACTTCAGTGTCCAAGTGTAGGTTTTCAAGAAAGGCCTTCTGTTTTTCCGGCGACCATTTAGCAATCTTTTCGTCTATCTTATCGTCTATCTTATGTTCTAAAACATCCAGGTATTCTTCTATTCTTTGCGGAACTTCGGTTTCTGCTTTAGAAAATAAAACGTCAGTTCCATTAAAAACCTGATTAACGACAAGTTGCATGGCTTTTTCGATTTCCGCACGCTTGTTTTCTGGAAGATCGTCTTTTATTGCCTTTTCAAGTTCTTGGGCTTTTTCCGTTGAAATTGGCAGAACTTTTTGCGTCGAAGTTGGCAGATTAAGCCGTCTTCGCAGGGCTAATTCAAAATATAAGACCGCTGCGTCTTCTTCTGATCTAGTTAGGTTTGAAAAATTCATTTCAAAAACTCCTTTAATTCTTCCGCCTTATCATGGGTTGCTATGGATAAGTCTAAGACGGCTTTTAGTTTCCGTTGATAAATCTCTTCAATTTTCAGCTTTGAGTATTGTTCTGCTTCTTCCATTTTAGCGTCTATTTGGCTGTCAAGAGCTGCAAGTATATGTAGTATTGAAGCCTCGATTTTGTCCTGTTTTTCCTTGGGTAGTTGTTGAAATTCTGGAAAGGCTTTTATCGTTTCGAGTGTTTTTTGGTGTTCCTCTTTTTGTTTAGCTCTGGATTTTCGGGTGTGTTCTGCAATTTTTCCAGGATGTTGCTCTTGGTATTTTCGCATGTAATTACGCTGATATTCTTTTGAGCTGTGCGCCATAGTCAATTTACTCCTTAATACAGTATTAGGGAAAGCTTTAAGTATTTAAGCCTTATCCTTAATACAGTATTAAAGATAACATTAAAAAAAGATTAGGAGTCTCGCAACCCCATGAAACATAATAGTAGTGAATCAAATAAAAGCTTTTCTACCTCAGAATATTCAATCCAGCCCTTAGAAGGCAGAGGTTTTAACTTAAATGAGCCAACCACAAACGCAACAGATTTTAAAGTTTTTTTTGGCAATAAAATAAGCGCAAAACTGAAGCACACTCTCGACGTTTACGCCATAGATAACAACTTGCAGATAAACTACGTTTTAGAACAGGCCTTGTCTGAGTATTTTGTTAATCATCGACAGGACTTTTCAACAAACAATAGTTTAACTATAGCGATTGAGCAACAGCCAAGATTGAGAAAAGCAGTAAAAGCCGACGTTATAAAATGCCAAGTTAAAGAACAGGGTAAACCTTGCAGTAACGAAGCCGTCGGAAAAGCTGAATGGTTGCAGGGTAAAAGAACGCTGAATGTTTGCCAAGAGCATCTTACTGAGTGCATCGCCAAGCCTAAAGAGTGGAAGGTGATAGCATGGAAAAAACCGTTTGCGAATTTAGCGAGCCTTTAACCGACGCGAAGTTTATCTACCTAAGAAGTTGCTGTTTGCATCCTACCCTTTGCCCTTCAATCGGCTGGAAAACAGATTTTCCTAAATGCGACTTGAGAAAACAGGAACAGGGCCTAAAACGGGGTTTCTAGGCCTTGCCCGCAGAATCCGGTTACAGGGCCTAGGAGCCTCATTTTGGGTTTATAATGTACGTGGTAAATTAGAAAAACAAGTCTATGTCTAAGGCTCGTTCCTTGAGTAATTCTCGAAGCTTCTCGGTTTCTTTTTTAGTTTGCTCCATACTTTCCTTAAGCTTCTTTGCTTCTTTTTTATCGGGTTTCATGTTAATTATAACAACGTTATAATAGGCTTTAAGTTTTTCGCATAAATTACAACTTTTTGTTTATTCTTTGTAAACTACTTTTCCCTCTTTTGCTGCCCCTATTATTACCTTAAGCACACGCAATTCCTCTTCAGAAAAGGCGTCTTTCCGCATTTCTGCCAGTTGAACCTTTAGGGCTTCAACTTCAGCGTTTTTGTGGCTATTATCAGTTGTTAATTCAGCGATAGCGGAGTTCCGCTCTGTTATTTCAATCTCAAGTTTTGTTACGCGCTCCTCAACCTCAGTCTTAAGCGGGTAAACTCTGATTTGTGGATAAGCGTCCATGTAGGTCTTGAGAAGTTGCTCTTCACTTGGCAGACTGTAGGCGTCACGACTGTTAGGCAGTTTATGACCTAGCATTTGATCAATAAGATTAGGGCTAACACCTGCAACGTCTAGGTTAGTTTGAAGGAATTTTCTGAAGCTGTGAGCGCTAAGTTTCTGTTGTCCTGTCTTGCCGCACTGAAACTTTATCAAGCTGGTTATGCTTCCAGGTGTAACTCTTTTGACTTTGCCGTTAAAGTTAAGGTTAATGCGGAAAAGAGGGCATGCCGACGTTATTGTTTCCGGTGCTATATGTCTGGTTCCTTTTCTTCTTTCAGCCATGTATAGTTTTAAAGCGTTTACTGCTTCAGGGCCTAGAAAAGTCTTAGCTACCGTCTTAGATTTCTGAGTGACCAAAGTCAACGGGATAAACTCTAAGCCTTTTTCTAAGGCCTCGCTGACGTGACTATAATTTAGGTTAGCCACATCAGAAACTCTTAAGCCGCTATCTTTCAAAGCCATAACTAAAGCTTTGACCTTAAGCTTATCCTTCATGTTTCGCGGATTCTCTAAGATTTCCTTAATGACTTGCTTAGTGATAACGCGGCTGCCTAAATGTTCGCCTTTCGGATAATCGTTTCTTTTGGTTCTTAAAGGGTATTCGTTAGATTCAAAGAAGCTTTTGACAGCCGCAAACGCGATCATTTGCGTTGAAGAACTGAGGCCATCATCTTTTAAATGAACCATAAAGCCCCTGAGCAAAAATTCTATTCTGCGTTGCTCGCGTGGATCATCAGCTTTCAAATCTATTTTGCGCTGCTCAATTAGTTCGTTAGGAGTCTTATTTGCGAAGGCGCAGAATTTTTGAAAATACTCTTGATATTTAGTCCGGGTTGACTGTGCCTTGCTGGCTAGTTCACTTATCCAGTAATTCATGCTTTCCAACCTTGACTCCTCGAAAAGACAGTATAGAATCCTATACTTATAAAACTTACTATTAGATAAAACACTGTTTAATAAAATATATTGTGCATTACCTGTTGCTTAGTCAAAGGCAACTATTCTCCAAGTCAAATTAGAGAATTAAGCTGCGAAGGTAAAAAATATTGTTTAACCTAAAGCTGAGTTTAGCTTTGATTTATAGGAGAATTGGGTTTTGTTCAAAAATCACTTGTTCTTGTAGTGTTGTTTGCGGTTTCTCAGTTATTATCATGGTTAATTTTGAATTTATTTTGCCGATTTTTTCGATTCTTTTTGTAATGATATTTTTGAGTTTCTCCATGTTGTCTGCTTTTATGTTTGCGATTATGTCGTAGACTCCCCAGAGGGTGTACGCTTCTTCGACGCCCTCAATTTTTTTAAGCACTTTCAGTACTTGGCTTTCGGCTCCTATTTCAGTATTTAAGAGAACCCATGCAACTGGCAATTTTTTTTAACAATCTCCTTTAGTTTTGAGGTGGTTGGCTTCAGAGGCCTGGGTGCTCTTTCTTGTTCAAGGGGAACGAAAAAAGGTTCAATGTGAAACCAGACCTCTTCATCCAACCAATAAAAAATTCGGTGCATCTGTCAATAGTTAGAGCTCTTACTATCATTTGGCTACTTCCGGGCATGTTATCTTGGATTTGCAAGTTCGCTTTCATTCTCTCACTACTCAGACGCACATGAGTGTAAATCGGTTGCAAAAAATTTAAAACTATGTGACTGTATCTACGCAGTCACAACCTAACATTCATTTTGGAAAAAAATATTCGTTTTATTAAGCTAACTGCACTTAGAATAGTGGTTTCTAGCATGGGTGTCTAGCTCTTTTCCGTTTTGGAAGAGGGTTCCACACCATGGGCATTTGAATTCTACTTTCATGTGTTATCGTCTTTGCATCTGGTTTTTTGATGATTTACGTTTGTGTACGTATTAAAAATGACAACAATGGTTACTGGTTTATTTGGGGATATTAGTAAAAGAAAGGGAATTTAAGTGAAGTTATCGTTCTTCTACTACAATCATTGTTAGAGTTGACCGTACTTTGTCTAACCGTCGAATACGCCATGTCACTATTTCTTTTAGTTTATCCATAGTGTCTGCTTTGACCCTTGCTACTATGTCGTAGACTCCGTAAACGGCTGATGCTTCTTCAACGCCTTCGACTTTTTTCAGGTCTTTAAGTACGTCTGATTCTGAACCTATTTCGGTATTTATTAATACAAAGGCTGTGGGCATATCAATCCCGATCCTCTAATAAATGATTAGTTCCGTGTACATTAAAATGTTTCCTAGAAAACCTCGCAAGTCATCGCTTACATTGCCATCTGTAAGGCAAACGTTTGATAAATTAGAAACTAAAATTAAGGAAAGTTACCGTTTTGCTTTTTTCGTATAATTTTTATACCTGCCCATTGCAGGGCTGCGTAAGAGACGATAAGTCGGAACCACAGGCTCACAACCCTAGTAAGCAAAGTTACTGAAAAACTTAAATCAACTGGAATTCCAAGAAACGCAAATGATGAGGTCATTACTATTTCTGTGAATCCGAAAATTGTTACGCCCACAGTTTGAAGTGTTCCAGTTAAAGTAAAAACGATAAGTACTTTGTCAACAGGCACGGGATAACCTAATGCAATGAAAGTTAGAAATACAACTGAGATTTCGAAAATGAAACTTATAATGGCGTATATGATGGGTTTAACTAGCGCTTTGGGATTAGCTCCCAATTGCTCCATGCCAAGATGGAATTTATCCAATAATTCTTCAGCTTTAAGCCTGAAATTTTGAGGATTCCAACGTTTTCGGAAAAACAATGCTATGCGTATCGACCAGTTTAGCAAAGTTTTGGTTGCTGTTGGTTTAATGCTTACGTAGTAAACGACGCTTAAGGTTAAAATTGAGAGAGCCAAGACGATGGCAATTAAAAAAGTAACTATGGGTGGCAAAGGATAGCTAATAAGTACTAATCCTAAACCAAGACCCAAAGCAACAACAGTTATTGCTATTGTAAAAATCTTTTGTCCAACAACTGAAGCGCCTATTTTTCCTGCATCTTGACTTGAATCCTTAGCAAACAGATATGTTTTTGAAACTTCGCCGGACCATCCCAATTGGGGAACCGTTGCATCAAAAAATAGTCCAACCCACGTGAACAATAAAGCCTTTAGAGTGCTGATTTTTACTGATAAGCTGTTTAGCAGGTGATGCCATACTAACGCAGAGAAGAATACATACAAAAAATAAGCAACAAAAGCACCTGTGTAATAAGCGAGGTTTGTCCTTGAGAGAATCTCTATAACTTGTGCTGGATTGATGAAGAAGTAGAAATAAAGGATGAAGGCTATTAATCCTAAAATTAAAAGTAGAAGAACCACGTTTAGACGTAACGGTCTTTTTAATGAGTCCATCTAGGATTTCAAGTCTTAGCTAAATTCTTAGTAGCTAAGCTATTAAGCGTATATACAAAAATTAAAGCCGCTATTTTTCAGTTATTTTTGGCGCTCTTCTCCTGTAATACAAAACCGCAACTATAATCATCACAACAATAATTAACGCTAAAACTGCAATCAGACCAACAAGTGCAGCATTCAATCCTCCGGAGGGTTGCCACATGTTAGTATCCTCCACGATAGTGTGGATAGAATACTCAGAGGTCTGAGCGGTTCCTTCAACGCTGACGCCTGTGGCTTGGTCCCAAACGTACGTGTTTTGGCTTGTAGATGCATACAGAACCGTTCGTGTGGCGCCTGCGTACTCATGCTGTTCTGCTTTGCTTATGGTTACGTTGCCTAAGTTTTGGTCATAAAATGTGTCGCCGCTCTTTAAGTTGGCTGGGATGATGAAGTCGTCGATTAGTTGTCCTGTCTTCAAATTGAGATTGGATGTTATGTTTTCGGTTGTGCCATTAGGGTATCTTGATGTTATCTTTACGGTGATGTTGGTTCCTTGGACATCTAACATTTCCATTCTAGCCCAGTTTATGTCATGCCCTGCGGTTGGGGAGCCAGTGTAAGATACTTGGTACTCTATCCAATCGCCTTTTTTCACACCGACCGATAATTCAGCAAACGCAGCATTGCTTAAACCTAAAACGAGAATAAACACTATGATTATTGTATAGGCAAGCCTTCTATACATGATTCAGTTTATTATTCTTATTCATCTAATAAACTTGGCTAATAATCGACATAAGCAATCAAGAAATACAAGCGAAAAGTCAAAAACGCAAGCGCAGATAACTGGACGAAAAGAAGAAAATTACAACTTGGTTATAAGACATTAATATGCTCATGTTATTAAAACAAAAAAGAGAGCGAGAAGTGATGCCTTTCTAAATTTTCGGCGTTATTCTTCCATCATTATCAGCGTTAACGTGGATCTGACCCTGCTAATTGCTCTTACTTTTCGTGTCACCATGTCCTTGAGTCCTTCCATTGAGTCAGCTTTTATTTTAGTAATTATGTCGTACACGCCGTAAGAAAAGTACGCTTCTTCCACGCCTTCAATCTTTTTAAGTTCCCCGAGAACTTCTTCTTCTGCACCTGATTCAACGTTTATTAATACAAAGGCTTTAGGCATTTCAGTCTCCACTTATATTTTAGTGGACTCTTAATTAAAATTTTTCTAAATTAACGGGCAAATTCGCTTACTAAAATTTTATTTACCGCAAATTTTATGAGCACTTGACTTCTAAAAAGATAAACAAGGAGAAAATAAGATTGGTTTATTGTACAAAATGCGGCACACTAAACCCTGACAACGCTACCAATTGTTCTAATTGTGGAACCCCACTTTATGGCGCTATCGTCGAGAATAGACCTTACTGGCATGAGCATCGGCATAGGTATTATGAGGAAGGG
>PKYH01000005.1:0-768 GCA_003133625.1 Candidatus Bathyarchaeota archaeon
CCATGTCATTTCTACATGCGAAAAAGGTAAAAGAGGTTTGAAACTTTTATTGTGGCGGGCGTTTCCTCTGCAAACAGTTCTGAGAGGTTAAGCGGATTTCTGCTTGTCAGATTCCTCAGCAAGTTTGTTTCTTATCAAAGAAATGTTGACGGTTTCTTGCTTAGGTGTCTCTTTTGACGTGAGGTCGGCGTCGTCAAAGGTCTTAGTCATATGTGGCTCGATTTTTTCGTTCAGCTTCACCGGGAATTCCATTAAGTAGCGTTTGTAGTTGTACTCTTTGTTTTTCTTGTAGCGCTTCTTCATCCGGCGCATTTGAAATTTAACCAGTTTGCTTCATCTCCAAAAAACTATGCGGAATTGCTTCCGCTTGTTGATTTTGAAGTTGGCGTTAGGACGAGTGTTATCATTCCGTTTTCTACTTTGGCGTCAAAATCGAAGTCCTCGTAAAAGACGGGCTTGAGCATTTTATTGTATTCTTTGGGAAAGACAAATTCTATATCTTCAAGTTGACTAAACGGTTTGCCCGTGTTTACTTCTTTAATTTTGAGAGGTCGCCTGACAGTTCTCCTAAGAATCAGCGTAACCGTGCTTGTTCACCTCCACTTGAATTCGCAGGAAAGCCCGTCTCCACTTCTGACTGGTTTTCCACGTCGGGTCTTTGGCTTCCTGCTTTGGCGGCAGCTAATTTCTTTTTCATATGCAATCACATGGGACTCATGCTTATGATTCATACAGCTTAAAAAGAAAGTGAACAAACTGCCCCGCCGA
>PKYH01000005.1:832-3454 GCA_003133625.1 Candidatus Bathyarchaeota archaeon
TTTAAGACTAAAAAAGGGGAAAGTGGATTTTTTTGGTTGCGAGGTTTTTATGGTCGCTTCCTAAGCATCATTACTATTATAACGCCGACTATGGCTATTGCAACTATTATTGCGGCTGCTGCTGCGCCAATATACATTTCAGTCGGAGGCAAAACGGTCACTGGATATGGAGACGGGGTTGATGCTGCTGGATCCACTGAGAAGCTTGTTTCGGAATATGATGGCCAATAGGATTTGGAGCCAGCAAAGGTGGCGATGACAGTGTATTGGCCTGTGATGCCTTCTGGTGTAACCCATCTGTAGCCAAATGTGCCGCTTTGGTCACTTGTTGTGTTGCCTATGTGGATGAAGTTGCCGTTAGGATCAACTGCATCTATGGATAATGGAACACCTGTTGCATTTGTTGGGCGTGGGAACTGCATGTATAAGTAAGTCATCCATGCATCCATAGATTCATCGGATATTGCCGGTGTGTCTTTAGCGCCTGCTGATTGGTCTGTCACTGTACCTTTTATCATTACAGATGTTCCTGAGGGTACGCCAATGTCTGGTGCTGTAACTGTAGTTTGGCTCGGACCTTTTCCTAAGCTGTATACTTGTCCATCGTATGAGTTCCATAACGCTATTATGCTGTCACTGATAACTGCACCGCCGCCCCAACTGGTTGTGCGAAGCGGAACTTCCCAAAGTTCGGTTCCATTTACTATGTCTAGGCAGATGAAGGGGGCACCCTTCGGTAGAGGATTCACAGGAGAGTGCTCGTAGTGCTGCAAGTATATCCGCCCACCTGCGATGAAAGCGATGAAAATCGGCCAGTTATTGCTCCACAAGATTTGATGGTAAGGGTCTAAAACTGTGTAGTTCCAAAGAAGGCTTCCTGTCGTAGCATTGTAGCAGTACACTACTCCGCCGTAGCCTGTACAGAAGAGTCTGCCAGAAGCAATGGTGCTGGTTACACCAAATACTTGCAGTGCGTCCTCTGATGCTGTTGGACCCCAGATTTGCTGTCCTGTGTCAAGGTTGAATCCATAGACTTGCCTGAGCTCTTTTATTTGCATAGTGAAAACTTTGTCGTCTAAACTAGTCGCTCCCCAGGTTACGGTTAAATCACCCTGCGGTGGCGTCCAAGTTGTATTATATAACAGATTTCCTTCCTGTCCTAGTTTCAGGCTAAATGCCCATAACGCGATATTTTTATCGCCTATGTTTGTCCAGCCTCCAGCAGTAGAACCGACTATTCTATCGTTGAGAACTGCTACTACGCTTCCCGGCAAGTTACCTGCCCCTGCTGATATAGTCTTGTTCCAGTCGTAGCCTCTATTACCGTCAAAAGTTTGTTGAGTGTTAGCTGCAGAACCCCAACTGCCTGCGGCCATATCGCCTGGTGCATGAGGACCAAGGACAGCGGTGGTTGAATTCCACTTAGCCACCCAGCCATGAACCAAGTCAATGTTGTAGATGATGAATTCACCATTTGGACCAGTGACTTGTAAGGGTGCAGCAAACATAGCACCGCTTGATGGTATATTACTGATGCTGAACTGATATTCGCCAGTTAGAGGGTCGTATGCGTTCCATGTAGTAACGGGAGCATAGGTGGGGGGAACATATGTGGTAACAGTTGAGTAAATGTATGAGAAGACGCCGTGCATGTTGAATGAGTCCCAGTAGAATGCCTGTCCAAAAGCTAGTCTAGTGTTGTTTTTGAACCAAATCTCGTTTCCAGTTCGTATGTCAACGGCAGAAATTCCTTGTTGGTTCCATCCGCCGCCGAAGCCTTGAGCATACCTGTTGTAGTAAAGTATGCCGTTTAGGATTACTGTGTTTGCGAATTTGCCTTCATATGCGTCTCCTGTTTCAGCCGAGTGAACACCTAGTACTCCACCGGACAGACCACCAGGGCAAAGTTGTTTTGCCCACAATATGTGAGAACTCTCGGGCGCCATATCGTTGTCAGTTGCAATTCTATTCGGAGGTATGCTAAGCCAATTTGCAGAAATCGTGTTCCATGAAGAAAGCTGTGCATTTATTGGGCGAGTCCAGTATTCGGTTGGAAGACCAGCATTTGGATACTCTGGTGCAGGTGCTTGATTCACGACTAATGTTACCTTGTAACTGTCACTAGCTTGATACAAGATGTTTCCGTAGATTTCAGGGTCAAACATTGGAGGACTAGTCCAGTTAAACCATTGAGCAGGAAAATGAGTCTGGAAAGTGTAATTACCGACCATTGTAGGAATGTATGTGGCACCTGTTGAGCCAGTCGCATCCGTGGTGAAGGGACCAAGTGTTTCGTTTATGCCATCAGGTCTAGTAACCGTCACGGTCAAACCCTTCCATCCGCAACTTTGATTTGCCAAATAGTCCGTAATTCCAAGCCAAATCAATACTTGGTCACCAACGCCTGCAGGATTAGGCAAAAGACCGCAGTCAGCATAGGTTTTTTTTGTTCTGTAGGCTGCTCCTTGCGAAGTTGGCAATGCAGCAATAGCCGTAGATGACAATAGAAATAAAGCAATCAAAGCAATAGCAATAGTTTTGTTTTTAGCAAATTTCATGTGTTTTTCCTTTCCTATAATTTTATTTTTTATCGAGCAAGAAGCGTAAATGCATAAAAACTCT
>PKYH01000043.1 GCA_003133625.1 Candidatus Bathyarchaeota archaeon
AAACACTACGATACCATGACGGACATAGTGTGCGGGCTGGTAAACTTTCGCATAGCAGGAACAATGACTATCTAAAAAACTCCAAAAAAAACAATAAAACTACAACAAATAATAAAGACTAAGGTCTATTGTACTTAACGGCTCCAACCCGAATTGCGATTACGCTGTAGAGTCTTAGAGTTAGGTCACACAGCTTTCTGTCAAAAACAGAACCAGGTCTCTTAATTCTATTAGGAATGCTTTGAAAAATAAGAATTAAAAAAAGGTTTAGTCTATCCGAAAACCGAGACCCAACCAAAACTATTTTAAACCTTGGCGCGTTGCGTTTAATAAAACCTAAAAGAGAAAGCATGCTATCTTTAACCGTTGATTGTTAGATCATTCACAGTGTTAAGCTTTGCCGTTGCAACAGGTTGAGAAGAGTACATAGTTCGAGTCGAGTAATCAAAATGCACTTGAGTATTAAAGATTTCTTGTGCAATTCGCTTTACTAATTTTTCCTGAAAATGATGATGTTTGTTAGCTTTTTCAGATAAAATTCGATTCCTTGAAAGTAAATTATCGGATTGACTTAGGCGCAACATGCCCTTACTCCTTCCCAGGTGTCATTCTAAAGTCACGACCTCTCTTTGGAGCGAGGTTCCGTAAAACAATTGGAAAGTTAAAAGATTATATACTTGCGCACGAAAAATGAACCCAAAGTCTGGGTGAAACAATGCCGATTAAAACACGAAAAACTTGTCGAGTATGTGGATCAAGCAAGCTCGTTCCAATATTGTCATTGGGGAATCAGTTTGTAACCAATTTTGTCGATGACCCAAAAGGTGATTATCCCAGGGGACCTCTGGAATTGGTTCTCTGTAATGCAAAAGACGGCGGTTGTGGGCTTCTACAACTGAAACATACCGTGCAACGTGATGTTCTCTATAAAAAATACTGGTATCAGTCGGGCATAAGCTTCACAATGGTTAAAGCCCTAGCTGATATCACAACCGCTGCTAAGCGGATAATCAAGCTGTCTGCAGGCGACGTTGTAGTGGATATAGGCGCAAATGATGGAACCTTACTTAGACAATACAAAGTCCCCGGTTTGATAACTGTCGGTTTTGAGCCTTCAAATCTGTGGAAACTGGCAACTAAGGGAAACACAAAGATAATCAATAACTATTTCAATCATAACTCGTTTCGAAAAGAATTCGGAGAGAAAAAAGCAAAGGTGATAACCAGCATCGCTATGTTCTACGATCTGGAAGATCCCAACTCGTTCGTGGAAGACATAAGGAAATGCCTCGACGAGAACGGTGTATGGATAATCCAGATGAACTACTTGGGCTTGATGTTGGAGAATAACACCTTTGACAACATATGTCACGAGCATCTTGAATACTACTCTGTGCTTTCACTTTCAAGCCTTCTCGATAGGCATTATTTGGAAGCGTTTGACGTGGGACTCAATGACGTAAACGGCGGCAGCTTCAGAATATATGTGAAGCACAAAGGTGCACAAGTTAAGGGCTTTTTGGGCAGCGAAGAAAGACTCATAAAGCAAAAGAACTATGAAGAAAAAATGGGCTTTGATAACCTCAAAGTCTACGATGAATTCGCGAAACAAATAGAAAAATCCAAGAAAGAGTTGATGACGTTTCTGTCTAGAGAAGTGAAAGCTGGAAAGAAAGTTTTCATATACGGCGCCTCCACTCGCGGCTTAGTTGTCCTGCAATATTTCGGCATAGACAACAAGTTGATTGCGGGCTCAGCAGACATGAACTCTGACAAGTGGGGAAAATACATAGTGAGCACAGGCATCCCAATTATGTCTGTTGAAGAATACAGGAAACAAAAACCCGATTATTTGCTTGTCTTGCCATATCACTTCCTCGAAGAGATCAAGGAACAAGAAAAAGACTTCCTCAAGAACGGCGGAAAAATGATTGTGGCTATACCTCATTTCAAAGTAATAGCGAACAACAAGGATTAGTGATTGCAACATGACAGTTAAGATTCGTACGGCAGTCGTGTTAGTTGGCGGCGCAGGTCTTAGAATGCGCCCTCTAACAGAAGACCTGCCCAAATGCATGATTCCCCTACATGGAAAACCCCTCATCTACTGGACTCTAACTTGGTTAAGAGACAATGGCTTTGATCATGCCGTCTTAGGCGTTTCATATCGAAAGGAAGTCGTAATAAAATACGTCAAGGAAAACCCCTTAGGTATCAGTGTAGACTTCAGTGAACATACACAAGAAGGGGAAACTGGTGAAGGCTTCCGCCTCGCCATCAAAAGACACGTAAACGACGAGAACTTTTTAGCCATGAACGGAGACGAGTTAACCAATTTGAATATTGAAAAGTTTGTTGATTTTCATCTACGCCATAAGTCTGTGGCGACTATAGCTGTTTCGCCGATGAGGTCACCTTTTGCAGTGCTTGAAATCGAAGGAAACGATATAGTGGAATTCAAAGAAAAACCTCTTCTCAAAGATACGTGTGTAAGCGCAGGAATATACGTTTTCAACCACGCCATTTCCGACTACCTGCCGATAACCGGATCCATGGAAAGGCTAACTTTTTCGGTGCTTGCCAAGAAAAGACTGCTTAAAGCGTATAAGCTGAGCGAAAATGAGAAGTGGTTAACTATTAATAGTATTAAGGATTTATCTGTTGCAGAACAAGAGTTCACTTCGCTAAGAGGACAATAAACTATGAAAGTATTAATAACGGGAATACTCGGCTTCATAGGAAGCCACCTTGCAGAAAAACTAGTCAACAACGGAGACGAAGTTTACGGTATTGTTCGCCGCGTAGCGAACAGAAACCTAGACGCTGTAGGAAAAATCCTGAAAGATATAACTTTAATTACAGGAGACATCACAGACTACGCTTCCACTCGCAACGCAATAAAAACCGCAAATCCCGACGTTGTGATACATCTCGCTGCTCTCAGTCCAGTACGTGACTCCTTCGAGCGTCCCTTCGAGTACCAACAAGCTAACCTCATAGGCACGATGAATGTTGCACACGCCATGCTTGAACTCCCTGATGCGCAAACCAGACGAATACTTGCGGCTTCAACCGCGGAAGTTTATGGTCTACAGGAAAACCAGCCTCTGAAAGAGTCCCTGCCACTTAAGCCCTCAAGCCCCTATGCTGTAAGCAAGGCAGCTGGTGACCTGTACCTGCAGATGATGTTTTACACCTATGAACTGCATGGGACAGTAATGAGACCTGCAAATTCATACGGCAGAAAGTTCGACAACAGCTTCCTCATCGAGTACCTCGTCACGCAGATGCTTAAAGGCGAAAACGTGTACATAGGCGCTCCCGACTCAATCAGAGACTATATGTACGTAGATGATCACATCAATGCTTATTTTCTCGCCATCAAAAGCACTAAAGCAGATGGTCAAGTTTTTAACGCTGGAACAGGAATCGGCGTAACCAACAGAGAACTAGCCCAAATGATTGCTGACAAAATAGGGTATGACAGAAAGAAAATAAAACTCGGCTCATACCCTCCGGGCTATCCATTCCGCCCAGTAATTTCAGATCAGCCATACATAGTTCTTGATGCAGCAAAAATCAAGAGGGCGCTCAACTGGTCTCCTCATGTTAACCTAAGCGAAGGACTCGATAAGGTCATAACCTACTTCCGGGAGAAGCCAAAATAGGGTGGTTGGCTCTACGAAGAGAGGAATTACCACTTACTTAAAACGATATAATCCTGTAAAGATGACGCAAAGGTTGGTTAATTACAAAAAAATTCGCTCTCTTCTATGCCTTAGGCTTGTTGCTTTAGAGGCTTCTCTTGAGGCTGAGCGTAAAAAAGGCTTTTTCAAGCAGAATCGGTGGCGATTTAGCAAAAAGGCAAAGTGTCTGATAGTGTTTGCGATTATAACTGTTATGTTAGTTTCTATTTTTGCAATTTTGCCAAAACTGAACAATAGCACGCCTAATACGCCGCAAAGCAGTGATAACCCAACCGCCTCGCCATCCGCCACTCAAGGAACCAATAATCAAACTGGATCCAACACACTTTCCCAATTTGCCCAATTTTTCAGTAACTTGGCTGGAAGTGCAGCGCAAGCTTTTTCTCCGCCTAAGCCTTCCGGCGTAATAGAGTCTGCTCAAAC
>PKYH01000149.1 GCA_003133625.1 Candidatus Bathyarchaeota archaeon
AAAGAGTTTATGGATAAAGATGTTTTTGCGTTAGACGAGAAAATCGGCACAGTCAAAAGTATAGAAGTAGATCCGGAAGAGTGGAAAATAACTCATCTTGAAATCGAATTGGAAAAGGACATAGCTGAGTCTGTGCTTGGCGCAAATAAAGGCGGAGTACGAAACATGTTGAACATTTCAGCCCTAGAGAAAGGGACTGCACGCTGGACAGACAAAGGACTCCATTTAAAAGTATCAAAAGATCAACTTCACATGTACCTAAGACCAGTAGTTGAGACTTAATTGGTCCCCTTCCAACATTCTCACCGAATCATCATTCCATTTCTTTCCATATTTAAGACTAACTAATTCGATTGATTGAAATACCGAATGCTTATTAAATAATGATATTGGGAATAAGACTTTCTGACGAACAAATCCAATAAGCAATTAAGTTGTAGTGACCCAACCTATCTAGTTGATTATTCAAAGTTGCTTTTGGCGAACCATCTCATTCTAGAGAAATGATTTACGATTGTGAATGTGGAAGGCGGAAAGTGCTTTTCGATTAGCGCTCAATTGGTTTTTAATTTTTTCGATTAGCGGCTAAACCATAAATTGTTACGGCCAAACCGATGATCGCCGCGACTCCCCCGCCAACCGCCATAAACTGATCTTGAGCGACCTTATTTCGAACCTCCGCGGAAAGAGACTGCGATATTTGACCCAGCAAACCGCCGTATTGCTGCAAATCGGAATAACCAATCCAGAAAACCACAATACCAATAACCAAAAGAAAAACGCCGACCGCCAATGCTCCAGCTCTCATTTTTTTGCCTCGCACTAAAATTAACATTTATGCATATATAACTTTGTGACTGAGTGGTCACAGTGACAAGAGCACAATTCTATTTAGAACATTCAGTATACAAGTGCATGCAATTCACTGCAACCGAAGCACGAATTGTTAATTGACCGCCTCTTGTCGCTGCAGCATCACAGTCACATATCTTAAAATAAGGGGTTCCAATTGATCGGTTTGTTGTTTTGACGAAGGGGTAAGGGGTAGTTGACGCTCGTAAAGGAAATCATCGATGCATTGCTCAATGAGATAAAAGCCATTCTTAGAGCATATTTCCATGAAACGGAAGCTGCTCTTAAGAAACGCCTCAAAAGACTTCTGATCACTGGCATAATCGGCAGTGTTTTGTTGGCTTTGGTAATTTCATTACTCGGATCTGCTGCACTCTTCTTGCTCATCGGGCAGTTGAAGTATCTTAGCACTTTCATGCCGGCGTGGATGGCTTGGGACATCATGGGCCTCACCTCAGGCATCATAGGCGCACTACTCTTGCTGGTGCTTTTCATCATCATAAGGAATCAATTGAGATCTCCCAAGTCATCTGCGACGAAGTAAATTTGAGTTGTGCATCCTAAGGTTTAGTTGCTGTCAGTTCACAGTCACATAGCCTTAAGAACCGTTTGCAGGTTAATTGTTACGATGTATTGCGTTTTGGGAGGTGTAATTGAATGTCTGAGAAACATATTGACATGACCGAGCGGTTACAGCAAATAGGTCAAACAGTCAACGAATACAAAGATTCCATCGTAAGCCATTTTAAAGATATGGATGTGGAGGTAAAGGACTGGCATTTTACTGTTGGAAAACTAGAAAAAGAATATACCGTTGAGGTCAACGTTAAGCTATGTATAAAGCCAAAGGAAGCATAAGTTGCTAAGGTGTGAACGAGACTGTCATTTGCAGCAAAATATTTGACTGCTTGAAGATTTTTTTTCTTCATGATTTTGCGCATATTTTACGAGGCTTTTCACGGAAATTTACACGTGAATGTTGATTTAACATCCCGCGCCATTTCCAAATTAGGCTTATTCTTCCAACTATCTTTAATTGATTTCAGTGGCAGCTTCTCTTTTCTCTTTTCGGTATTCCTAAAATATCTTGTCAAACAATAAAAACAGGAAAAAAAAGAAAACTCCCTTAATCACAAGGTTGAGAAGCTCTGAACAAGTACTGAAAAAAGAAAGAAAGGGTTAGGCTTAGGTCGCCGCAACTGTGTGGTCAACGACCTTTGCCATTGGAGCATTCTTCTTCACTGAGGCTATTCCTTTTTCGGTGACTGTCTAGTTAGGTAGGATTGGCTTACAGCAATTATCTTCCTGTTAGTAGCTTTCAGATGGAAACGGTAGCTTAACGACTTTTGGTTACTATTTGGCGGATGTTATACTCTGCGTCCTGAAAGCAATCGGACAACTATTACGATGATCGCTATGACAAGCAGCACCCATATTATGGCGCCAAGGTTGAAGACAAAGCCAAGCAGCCACAGGACAACAAGTATCGCAGCAACTACAAAAAGCAAATCAAGTAATCCCATTTTCAAAAACCTCATTTACCTTTAACTTGGCAACGTCTATTTTAAGATGTGCGACTGTGAATCAACAGTTACAGCTCATCATCCTTTCCATTTAGTCTTTTTAGAAGCACATATATGCGTTTTTGAATTATTTTTAGGTTCAGTTTCCTTTGAAACGTCAGGGTACCAATTTGTTTATTAACTGCTGTGAGAGTAGTTTTTTTGATGATTTTTTATGAGCGACGAAGAAACTAAGGGTAAAATTGCGAAATCAAAAGGTAAAATTCGTGAAGAAGTAGGCAAAATTACTGGCGATAAGAGCGAGCAGATTAAAGGCAAGGTAGAACAGGTGAAAGGCAAGGTTCAGGAAGAAGTAGGNNCATTAGCAACTCAACGTTTTAGATAGAATAAGCAAAAGCGTGTTTTAGAGAATCGAGTTCGAGTTTTTGACAGAGTTAAGTAGACAGTTTAATTGTCCACTTTTTTCTTTAGGCAAATTGTCAACAGTGAAACAAGAAAACTTACCCTTCGCGAAAAGGTATAGTCGGAAACGAGTATACATGTTTATTGCGTTCAAGTCTCTTTAACAATAGTCAACCTAGAAAGCGCCTATCAATTGTTCTTCAAGATAACAGGAATTTTTTCATACCCAATCTTATTTTCGCTTCCTTTGAAGCAGGCGCGCCGCGTACTTTGAAAATGTAGCTGTGGGTTCACAATCACAAAAAGTTATAAGACGCTCCCGCTATTCGTCACATATTTCAGGTCGTGTTCTATTTTGTCTAAGATAGCGATAACCGAAAAGCAACTTGTAGAAAAACGGAAAAACCTAAACTTCCTCAAAACCGTTCCGTTCGAAAATGGTTTTCATTTTTACACAGAACTCGGAAAAAACACTGGAATAACTGCAAGTAGCACTGTTGAATTCGCCGAAAAACTTCAAATAATACCCATTCAGTCTGTCACATTTCATTTTAAGCGTCAAGATTTTCAAAAATGGCTCAAAAACACTATTGGCGATGAAGAACTAGCCACGAGAATTGACCAGATTAATGCATGGGTTCACGAAGAAAACTTGAGAAAGGAACTTTCCAAAACGATTCAAAACCGCATCATCGAATTAACGAAATCTTCACAGCAGATTTCTTCCTAACGAAATGAAAATGTGTAAATATTTGGCATGCTACCGCTAGGTCTTGGATTCATAGTTGGTCTAATCATCGGCTTCATATTCGCGTAAACTGAACATCCCTCTGGGTTAAAGCGTAGAGAACAATCGATGACTAATGACGAAATTTCTACAGTAACACACACCTCAAAATTTTGAGGTGCCTTATTTCAGATAAGCCCCGCACACGCTGCTTCAGTAGCGATTATTATCCTTTCATCAGGAGTCGCCATAATTGTCAACCAACTTACACGAAAATTCTTACCGGTACCAGTATTGCCAGCTTGGATAAATAGCCATGTGACTGTGATACCACAACGACAAGAGATAGGTAATTCTTGTTTCTTTTTTTTAAAGCAGTTATCTTGTTCTTTTCATCTATTCCTTTTTCTTGATTTCTTTCTTTATTCCCTGCCCAACACGTTTCACAACTCTGGCGCCTTCCCTAAGGCCTTTGCCGACTGCTTCCCCGGTTCTTTCAGCAGCCTCTTCAACTTTTTCTTTATTTCCCGGCATTACTTCACCTCTACCTCTTTGTCGTCGTTTGGAGATTTAAGCGTGTGTGACTACTGCGTGCTAACCTAGCAATTTATAAAGCAAAACTATCAAAATAAGAAAACTGGAGGGAACGGTATGGATCTAGTTGGATTATTGATAAGCATCGTTGTAGGCATAATCATTATCGCGCCCATACTATGGCTCGTTGGGAGAGCGCTTGTAGGAAAGCAAAAGGCAAAATTCACTGATGCTATCTGGATAGTTGTTCTGGGAATCGTCATAGGTGCAATTGTCGGCGCCCTCATTGGTGGAATAGTAGCAGCTATCATCATGTTCATAATTTGGCTTGCCCTGATTAAGCACTTCTTTGACTGCGGCTGGCTAATGGCGTTTGCAATAGCAGTAGTGGCAGTAATAATCTTCATAGTAATAGTTGCGATACTGGCTTTGGTGGGCATCTCAGTAATAGCGCTCGGGCTCTAGAACTGAAAATATTCGGCAGCTCCCCCTTTTTCTTTGGCAATTGGTTCTCTTTCCCTCAAGCAGCAGAAGGCGCACCTTATAGCGCACACGAGGTAAAGTAGAAATTAGTTCTATCCGCCAAATCTCAAACCATCACTTGACCCCGCTTATGGTCGCCAGGATCGCCAAGAAATCCGAAAGGATTAACTTGATTGAGACCTATCGTTTAGAGAGAACATAGACCCTTGCAAAAGAGCAAAAGGACTGTGAAAGAAGGAGAAGATTATTTGAAGGTTCTTTCGGTGATTCTTGTTGGTTTAGGTCTTTGGCTTATCGTAGACGGTGTTTTGAGCATAGTCAAATATCCCAAGCAAACTTTTCCTGAACAACTAATTAGAATAATAAGGGCAACAGTTGGAGTAATAATAGTCCTTATTGGCATTGTTGAAATTTAGGCGATTAAATAAATATCATTTCAAACTTGATTAAGCCATTGCAGGATTCTGGGCTAAATACGCTGAAAAACGAAGATTCTGAATCTAATTACCTTTATATTCTTAAAATTGTTCATATCATAATCGTCTAGTAAGAGGACGACGGAATGTTCTCATGAATCTTTCCACCCACATAATGTTTGGCATACTTATTGGAGCCTTATTCTTTGGCAGACCAGAGATAGCGCTAATGGTTGGCGTCGGTTCTGCAATTCCTGACCTAGATAGAGAATACGGTTTTTTTAGCAAGGAGTCTTTTCGACGCCGACAAATACATCGTGCATTATTCCACAATTTTTTATTCATCGGTATAGTGTATTTGATAAACCCGTTTTTTGGCATCGGAGCCTTTCTTCACTCGTTCCTAGATTCATTCACTACAACAAGGGACAGAGGCGTCGAATGGCTATTCCCTTTTTCAAGAATTGTGACCAAAGCTGTGTATGATTCGGATGGCAGCAAATTGCCGCTTGACCCAAAGCATAAGATCTACTTTCTTTCGAACGATCTGCCTGGACTGATGCGAAGAACTACAAAAGATATTAAACCTGGCGAAATGCCCGTGCCAAATAGAAGAACTTATGGTCCAGCTCTCTCAGGGAAGTTTCTTGACCGGTGCATCTTTTTTGGATCTATAGCTCTTGTTCTGCTTATGCTTCTATTATCTGTTCTTGGCTTGCGGCAGTTCATCGATTTCAGCATGCAAAAGGAAAACCTTTCTTTTGCAATTCCATTTCTGATTGGCTCTGTAGGAGTCTTCTTGAATTTTCTTGTTGGCGAACTTGATAGAAAGAAATTGGTTAAGACCAAGTCAGATAGGCCCTACAAGTTTTCGTTTATCCTGTCCGTTGGAATTATGATTTTTGCGATAGTTCTTGGTGGGATTATGAACCCGGAAGCTGTAGTTACGACGCTAAGCAGAATGCCATACATTGCTGCTGGAGTAGTGGTCTTTGTTCTGGTGTCGTTGGGTGTACTGATCTATTCTACGCGAGGTTTTTCAGTAGACAGCAAGAAAGAGCCACTTATTGTATAGTACGCGGGTAGCAAGTGCTTAGTCAGCCAACCAGGATTTTCTATATCCTTCGTCGAAAAGCCCAATTCCTGTAGGTGCCAAAATCGTACGAAAGCACAAGAGAAGGCTCTACATAACAGTGGAGAGAGCAATCCTTGCAGTTCTGTATTTCTTTCCAGTTGAAACGAGATATTGAAGTTTTGATGCTGCTCTCAAAAACAGAAAAACTAGCCGCGTACTCATTACGAACATAACAAGGCAAAACCAAATTTCCATCCGGACCAATATTGACTAACGCCCAGGGTTTGCACTTCCAGTTTTTCTCTCTCGAAAGAATCTTAAAATAGCCAGTCGAATGCACCAGAGGATAACCATTCCTTTTCATCACAAGGAGCCTCTTTGCTATCTTGGCAATTTCAACTGTGGTCGGTGTAGGCGCCTTGGCATTGCAATACTCATGTGCAACAACCACGGATATTCGCGTGCCCAATTCCTTTGCCAACTTTACGATGTCTTCTATCTCGTGGAGATTCTCAGCCATTATTGTCGTGTTGATAGTCACAGGAACTTTCTTGATAGATGCTGTTATGCCTCGAACGGTTTTTCTGAAACTGCCGCTGACTCCTCTGATCGTATCATGAGTCTTTTCCAGTCCATCTAATGAAACGTAGACTACCCCGTCGACATATCGTGCTATCTCGTCTATTCTGGATTCGAGGAGAGTTCCATTAGTGACGAGGCTCGTGTGCAAGGGTAAAGACCTAGAAAAGGCAAGAATCTCAGCCAAATCAGCCCTCAGCAATGGTTCCCCGCCTTCAAAAGCGATTCCGAAAGCGCCCGAATCGTAAATTCGCCTAAGAATCTCCTTTTCTCGCTCCGTACTAGAATCTTGGGTGGATCTTTTCCAGAATGGACACATTTTGCAGCGGAGATTGCAGTTGTACGTTAACTTGTGCCCACAAAACAGTGGCACCCTGACTCCGAGCAAGTTTGAGAATAACCCTCGATAGATGCGCACCCCCAACCACAACGTCTCACGACTACGGCGAGACCTTTTACCTCCATTCATTAAGTTGGAACCCCTACCCATCTCTGGCCATACCCCTGAAAGTACAATCTAAAACACATTCTAACTTAATAAGAAGTATTTGTTTTTTTTAGAATTGTTGTTTTTTTACAGTTCAGCACGTGGCAAGGAATTTTTTTACCGGTAAACGCGTGTTCAATTTTTAGCCCTCGCACACATAAGCCTAAATTGGACTTCTTTTACCGAGTTAAGCTCATAATAAGCCCGAAATATTGGTGCGGGGGGTGGGATTTGAACCCAAACTTTAAGCGCCTTTGTTACTNNTTGATAATGCTTCATTGAGTAACGGTATTTGAAGGCAAATTCTTACCAGTAAAAACTAAAAGAGAATTTTAAAAAAGAAAGCAAGAAACGATGCGGGGAGCGGGGTAGTTGGTCGTGCGGCGCATTTTGCTAAAATATGGCGGAATTGAGGTTTTAGTGGGCCGCTGGGATTTGAACCCAGCCTCAAGTGGAGATGTCACACGCACAACCCACTTGTCTTTAAAAGCTAATTTCGTTTACAACCATGCTCTATATAGTTCAGACTCTTGTTCTTCATGAAGATCCAATTGTCTTATGAACGGTTCTACTTAATTGCTAATTTGTCTTTGACTTCTGTAAGAAAAACTATACTATTAGGGCTAATGGCGTACTGTTTATCGTTAATGCATTTAACTAGAATCATTTTGTTTTTGTTCGTTACATACATCCAGACTTTTCCTACACCTGAAAGATAAAACAACCCCAAATAGCCATAAAGCCCTCCGCTACCTGCGAGTCTAATGCCCTTCCATATCCAATTTAGTTGATTAATCTCGATGATTTGATTATACGGAATAGCGATGTTTCTGACCGGCCGTTGAATTATCAACTCTGTCGAGGTTAGCCTGTAGCCTCTTGGTGAAAAGAGGAACGGAATTGCCAGTATACCTGCGGTTAGGGCTGTTATGATGCTTACGATTGTAATTCCCAGAATTAAGGAATCGAGCGGCGAGAACAAAAAAAGGTAATAGAAAAACGCAGTTAGAGCAATCAAGCCAATCCAGAGACACAAAGTTATGGCTGTTACAAGACGGTCATACGAAGCGGCAGGATAATATGATGAGGCCATTGTTTTCTTCTCTTAAACGGTTACGTAAACTTACTTTAGATGACTGGAGAATAATATTTAACATTATAGTTAACGCCTTTGTTATTTCCTAAAACAGAAAAAAGATAGAGACAGGAAATGAAATCGTCAGGCGGCGATTGTATCCTCAAAACTATGCCATGGCGACGCACGACTACAAAAATAGTAAAATCTCTTTTCGCCTCGAAGCTTAGGATTATGTTAAAGAGTTGGGGTGGGAATCGAACTCTCACCAAAGTGGCGATATCTCCCACAACCAATTCTCTTTTTTTCTAAACAGGCAATTCCTTTTTCAGCAAACATAAGATTTGAAATTGCCCTAAGAATACGGACTTTACTGATAGTAGGTGGAGATGTCTCCCGCAAAAACCCTATTTTTTCATTGACTAAATAAACACTACTGTTTACTCTGGGATCGAAGCAGAAATTAACCGCTCTTTTTCATATATGCAACTGTTTTTCCATAAAGCCTCTGAAAGTGTTCACCAAAAGTCTCATCAACTCTTTCCTTCCTCATGGCAAGAATCCATGGCTCAAGCTTCTTCCAATTAGAAACTATGTAAGCACCTAGACGGTCGACTATAACATCAATATCAACGAACTTCTTGTTCACCAGGAAACCTACTTCTTCAAAGTATGCCTCTACCTGATAGGGGTAATCACTGACTTCAAATTTCTCTGCTACATTTGACTTATATTTTTCGAGGTTTTCATATTGGAACTCCTTCTCAATCCATTTGAAAGCTTTTCGCAACCTATCAGTTTCAGCCCACTCAAATAATTTCATCGAGATTTCCAAGTTTCTATGCTTTTCCATATGCTTAAGCTCAAAAAGAATAATCACCGCAGCAAAAGCACTTGCGAAAGCGGTAAAAGTAGCTGCCAAATCAGTTACTGTTAACATACTTTTCTGTCACACGCCATACATGTTGTTTGTTAGGTTTAGCTTTAACTTTTTTCTTTTTTGTAAGAACTCAAGAGAGGGTAACTTTGACTAGATAAGAAAATCTAATTAGTTTAGCTCATGCAAGAATAAATTGGATAGCGTGTGTTTGCTTGATTATCTTGTTGGCACAGGCGGCTGGGCTTACTTTAAAGTCTCAGACAAGCCTTCTCTAAAGGCATACTCTGAAGTATTCAATTTCGTAGAAGTAAACCATACTTTCTATGAGTATCCTAATACTTGGTTTATTAACAGAAGGGCAGAGAAAAACGAAAGAAAAGGCGAAGGTTAAGCAATCGCAATTAGGCTTCTTTTTCGGGTAATGGCCAAGATTCATCGGTGTTAAGTCTTTTGGATAGCGTATTAGCTATGACTTTCACTATTTATCTTTAAGAGCTTTTTCAAAATGATGCTTGCGGCTTTCTTATCTAAAGGTTTATTCTCATTTCCGCATTTGGGTGAGTAAATGCATGAAGGGCAGCCGTCTTCACATTCGCAGCTCTCAATTAGGTTTAATGTTTTTTCCCAAAGCTCCTTTATCTTATCATAGAGGACTTCTGAGATGCCTATTCCGCCTTCAAAGCCGTCATAGATAAAAATGGTTGCATGCCCTGTGTCAGAATGGAAGGAAGTTGAGAGTCCGCCAATATCCCATCTGTCACACATTGCGTAAATCGGTGCCATTGCAATCATTGCATGTTCTACTGCATGTATTCCGCCTTCGAAATCTAGCCTTTCTTCTTCTATTTCGTTTTTGATTTCGTCTGGTATTCTGAACCATATTCCTATTGTTGAAAAGGTCAGCGGTGGCAGGTTGAGGGGTTTTCTATCGACAACTTCATCATACGTCTTGAGTATGTATTCGTGGTAAAACTCGGTTATCGCTAGCTCGCCGACTCCGACACTAATTGCATTTTCTTTTTCTTGGTTGGTTTTCTTAATGGCAACATCTACGGTTTTTAAGGCTTCAGTATAGTAGTTTACATCTTCTTTTCTTACTTTGGCGGTTAATGTATCCAAATTCAATTGTTCAGAAATGTATGTTTCTCCTTGGTGAAGTAAGACGGCGCCCTCGTGAACCTCTTCATAGGCTTTAGTTAGGGCTAGAGTTTCAAGCAGGCTCCCGTTACAAGTTACCGTTATAGTTTTGTCTGAAATGCTTTCTAGGTTTACAACTTCAACCGGTCTGGCTGTGCCGGAATATACCCATCCTCTGGGTGTTTTGCGGACCAAATTCTGTTGCGTGAGCGCTTCAAGGCTTTCCGTGAAAAGTTCAGGAAAATACTTGCGGTCGTTTTCAGTTATTGGCAATTCGCAGGACGCACACATAATATGAGCTAAGGAAATATACCGATTATGCAGGTCGATTATGGCTTGTTCATGTGGTCTACCGAAAAAATCCTTAGGATGCTTCATAAAGTATTGGTCTAGCGGATTCTGAAATGCTATTAGGGAAACCAGTGAGTCTGCATTGGTTCTGCCTGCTCTTCCTGCTTGCTGCCACGTTGATATTACCGTGCCAGGGTATCCTGAAATTATGACTGAATCTAAAGAACCTATGTCTATTCCCAGTTCCAAGGCGTTTGTGGATACGACACCGACTAGGTTTTTATTTTTTAATCGATTTTCGATTTCTCTTCTTTCTTGTGGGAGATAGCCTGCTCGGTATGCTGTTACTGAATTTGCTAGTTTTGGCGATTTCTTGTAAAAGTCTTCCCGTGTCCATCTCGTGATTAGTTCTGCCATTTGCCTTGAGGTTGTGAAGCATAGAGTTTGGAGGTTGTTTAGGATGTTTAGCGTTAGAAGGTCTTTTGTTTCTTGGTGAGTTGAACGGCGAATTGTATTTGTGTAATCTATGAAAGGGGGGTTCCAGAAGATGAATAACTTTTTTCCTCTTGGCGCACCATCTGTTGATATAATTTCAAATTCTTTTCCGGTTAGTTTTGTGGCGTGTTCTTCTGGATTTGCTATTGTTGCTGATGAAAGTATGATTTGGGGATCTGAACCATAATAATTGCATATTCTTAACAGTCGCCTAATTAGCATGGCTACGTTGGAGCCGAAAATTCCTCGATATTTATGTGCTTCATCAATTATTATGAATTTAAGATTTTGTAGGAAGGTTCGCCATTTGTAGTGCCAAGGAAGATACTGGTGTAATCCATACGGATTGCTGAGTATAATTTTGGAATTTTCCCTTATGCTGGAACGCTGATGTGCTGGGGTGTCGCCATCGTAAACGTTTGAGTTAGCTTTGATGCCTGTTTCCTTCTCCATCTCTCTTAGAACTTTCAGTTGATCGTTAGTTAGAGCTTTTGTCGGGTAGAGGTATAATGCAGTCGCCTTTTTATCTTGAGTTAAGGCTTCAAGGACTGGAATGTTGAACGCTAAGGTTTTTCCTGAAGCTGTTGGAGTTACTATTACAACGTTTTTTCCTTGTCGGGCTTTGTTTATTGCTTCAGCTTGATGGGAATAGAGGCGTATGTTTCTATTGAGTAGAAAGTTTTGAATCGATTCAGGCAATGGTTTCTCCAATTCGCCAAAGCAAGCTTCTTGAGGCTTAATTACTTCAATATGCACTATCTGTTTTTTGTAGGAAGCCATTTTCTTTATGCTTTTGATGTAATCATCAATCAAGTTTCCATTCCTCATAGAGCTTTGAAAAAAGGCTGCCGAGAGTGATTAAGTCTTGTTTATTGTGCTCAACTATAGCTACAAGCGGTCCAACATTTCCAGTATTAAGATAAGTGTTATAAAAATGTGGGACCATGGCTCCTGGAATGTCAACCTTTCTTTCAATATCAAGATATTTTTCGACTGTTTCAAGACGGCAGTTTGCAAGTTTGCCACCTAATGCTCGTCTCGTAAAATGAAGAACGTCAAAATGTGGATTACTTAAGGATGCGTCCATGCCATAATAAGCAAGTCTTTGCTTTATGTATGGAATATCAAAACTTTTTCCGTTAAAAGTTATCAGCGAAGAAGAAACGTTAAGTTGGGATGTTAAAGCCCATATGGCGCTTGGTTCATCTTGAATGTCACGCAACAAAAATTGGCTTATGCAAACGCTTTTTTCTTTTGGTTTAGCGATGCCCAAAAGAATTATCGGCCTTTCAGATAGACCTAGAGTCTCAATATCAATTATAGCGAAGTCTTCCAGATTACATAGTCCCGCTGTATAGTGAACTAAGGGGTGAGATTTTGGTAGGCGTTCCCATAACCAGTTTTGTGTAGCACCAATCTCTTTTGCGTCTAGTAAGTTCAAGAATTTTTGGGCTTGTTCTCTCCAAATTGGGTGTTTTTTCAATGCTTCTATTGTGTTATATCCCTGTTGTTTGAGCTCTCTTTCGCGTATTGGGCCAATTCCAGGAATTATTTTAAGGTTTGAGGTTATTAGTCGTCTGCTCTCTTCGTAGTTTACTTTGTTAAAATTGCATGTACATGCGTCTGTTATTGAATAGCAATCGCCATGTTCGTTTGAGGTAACTTTTCCAGGGATTGCTTCTTCTAAACGCTTGTCTTTAAACTTGCGAATGAGTTGTTTTTCAAGTTTTAGAGCCTTATCAAATTCCGAGTTCCATATCCAGCTTTCTGCGGGTGATTCTTGATAACTTTCAGTTTCCTTTGGTAGATCCGAAATTATTTCATATTCTCGAATATTACCTATCCTTTGTCTGAGGCTTTCTGCTGTACGTTTTAGTGCTGATTTGTCTTTTTCAGAGGTGTTGGGTTCAGAAGTTGGTAATTTAGGGGGATTTAGTTTTTTGGTGATCAGGTTAATTTGAGAATCGTTATCTTGACGGTATTCTCGCAGTAGAAAAGAACCGCATGTCTTACAGAATTTGCTCTCTTCATAATCGTTCTCTGAGTACCTTTTATTGCACTTTCTGC
>PKYH01000068.1 GCA_003133625.1 Candidatus Bathyarchaeota archaeon
TGTTCTATCTAGAAAATGCCTTACACTCTTACGAGAATAAGACTGTGAGAGTGGAGGGGCATGGAAAGAGACTTAGATCGGCTGAAAAAGTGGATAGTTAGGAAGAGAGTGCAGGGTTGCTCAGTGACTGAGATTTGCACCTCAGCTCAGATTAGTCGGGACATGTTTTACCGATGGTGGAACCGTTACCAGACAGAAGGAAAGAGTGGCTTGAGAGAAAAGCCAAAGGGCCGTCCAAAGAGCTCGGGCGTTGAGCGTTCTGTAAAAGAGAAGGTTGTTAAGCTACGGCGAAGGTATGGTTGGGGTCCCAGCAAGATAGCTGGTCACCTCACTCATAAGGGCTTCAGCATAGACCATAACCAGGCTTACCACATTATCTGTGAGGCGGGTTTGAACCATCCAATAGATGAGCCTAGAAAGACATGGGGAACGAAGCGTTTCCAAAGAGAACATTGCAACAGCCTTTGGCAGGCGGATTTTAAGCTCTGCAGCGACGACAATTGGATGATCAGTTACCAGGATGACCATTCACGCTTCATTACTGGCTCGGTTAAGATTTGGAGTCCAACCGGAGAAAACGCCGTTTCATTGCTTGAAAGAGCCGTTAAGCGGTATGGTGCTCCGGAACAGGTTCTTACTGATCAGGGAACGCAGTTTAAGCCTGCTAGGGGAGAAACATCAGCGTTTGATAGGCACTGCCGTGAGCTGGGGATTGAGCATATCACTGCCAGCGTCCGCAGGCCCACGACCATTGGCAAGATAGAAGCGTTCCATAAAGCGTACGAGGTGGAGTCTCACCTGTTTAAGCTGCACTGGAGCTTCATACGCTACTACAACTACACAAGACCTCACGAAGGAATAAACTATTTAACGCCAGCAGAAATATACCTCAAAGACAAAGTGTAAGGCTATTTTAAGATAGAACACTGCTCAGAGCATTAGTTCTCAGTCAATAACAGAAAGGTTATTACTTTTAACGTATTCACTCGTAAAGCGGAGAGAAAAAAAGGTGCCCCTCGCGTTTATCATCGGAACAGCAGGTTCTGGTAAGTCCCTATTAACCGCAGCCTTCAGCGAATGGTTAAAAATGTCCAAGCAAGACGTTGCCGTTGTCAATTTGGATCCTGGCGCATTAAAACTTCCTTACTCGCCGGACGTTGACGTGCGCAACTATGTGGATGTTGGCGATTTAATGGAAAAATACGGTTTAGGACCCAACGGCGCATTGATTGTGGCTGCTGATTTAATCGCTGATGAAATCGAGAATTTAACCCGCGACATAGAAGAAGCCCACGCCGACATCGTGTTAGTTGATACTCCTGGGCAAATGGAGTTGTTTGCTTTCAGGGCAAGCGGACCATACATAGTTAACGAATTAACAAAGGAGCCTAAAGCATTAATTTACCTATTTGATGCCGTTTTCTCAATCAATCCGCTTAATTATGTTACGAACATGTTTCTTGCAGCAGCAGTTTACAACAGATTCTTTCAGCCACAACTGCACGTGCTCTCAAAAAGCGACTTAATACCAAAAAAAGACGTGCAGGCAATAACCACTTGGTCAGCTAACACTAGAGCACTGGAAGATGCAATTGAAGAGAAACTTGAAGGCACAAAACGACTTTTCAGCCGCAACATGATGCAAGCCATCAATAAGCTTGGCTTGAAATTTTTGTTGATGCCAGTTTCCGCTAAAACGAACGAAGGCATGATTAACATTAACACGATACTTGAACGAATTTTAAACGAAGGAGAAAAATACACAACCTAAAACTTTAAGCGCCAATCAGTGACCAGCTTGCTGCAAAGGCTCCACGCTTAGCCTTCAAAGCTGAATCAGCACCAGCGACAATAATAACATCGTTGTCCTCAGGCGCTAATTGCTTAAGAATTTGGCTTGCTGCCTTCGGATAATCCTTCTCTATACGATCACTGACTGATTCAATATGCAAGTGACCATTTTTGAAAACGATAACTAAGGCTTTGCGTGCGCCGGCAATGATGGCTGCATCCCGTTGATCAATTCCCGACCGCACCTTTTGCCCGCTGTTTTTTACTAAAAAAGCAAAATTAAATTCAGACTCGCTCAATTCACTTTTTTGAATTTCAACCCGTTTAGGGAAAACTTGTTCAAATTGCCGCCAAATCTCTAAGCCTTTATTTGCTAAACTGCAGCCTTCTTTGGAAGTTTCAATTAAACCAGCATTTCTAAGTCTGCTTATTATTGTGCGCACTGCACCATCACCAACGTTGAGTTTCTTAGCTAGTTTATTTCTGCCAAGAGGTTTCTGCGACATAAGCTCTAAAGCGTAGAAAATATGGAATACAGTGAAAGTGGTTGATGGTCCTGGAGCTTTCTTTCCAGCGATTCCTTGTATAAACTTTTTTAGCGATACAGCCATATTTTGCCCTGCTCTAACTAAGCGTTGGTTAGGTTTTTATAATTTATCAAAAAGGATCGATGCAGATTAGTCTTTGTAGGCAACAACTGAAACCTCAACAAGCGCATTAGCCTTCAATTCTATGCCAACTGTGGCGCGAGCAGGAAATTCTCCATCAAAGTACTTGGCGTATTCGCTGTTAAACTCATCAAATAAAGCCATAGAAGAAAGATACACAGTGGATTGAACAACATCTTTCAGACTGTAACCCGCATCTTCCAATATGACTTTTATGTTATCCATAACCTGTCTTGTCTGCAACGTAACATCTTTAGCAACTATTTTGCCTTCCTTTGGATCAATTGCCAGTTGCCCTGAGACGAACAGGAATTTGCCTGCTTTTACTGCTTGATTGTATGGACCTATTGGCTTGGGCGCTTTTTCGCTGAATACTGTTTTTTTCATGTTTTTCCTCTTCTTGTTTGTGTTATTTACGGATTAAAATTGTTTTTGCGAGCAGGCATCTCGCATTGCTTGTTGATTAGTTGCTTGTATTGTAGAAAGCCTTTTAAGAAAAACGCAAAGTTACTTATGTCCTTATTACAACCAGAATGGAAAGATTCCCATGAGAATAAACGGAAAATATTTGTTTACTTCTGAGTCAGTTGGAGAAGGTCACCCAGACAAGGTTGCAGACCAAATATCCGACAGCGTTTTAGACGCAATATTCTGCAATGACCCTAAAGCAAGAGTTGACTGCGAAACGCTCGTAATGCAGGGAACCGTAATGATTACGGGTCAAATAACCACTTGCACCTACGTTAATATTCCAAAAATTGTCCGCCAAACGCTAAAAGAAATTGGGTTCGATAATGCTAAGGATGGCTTAGACTGGGAAACATGCGGCATCTTGGTTTCATTGACTGAGCAGTCTCTAGACATTGCTATGGGAGTAAACGAATCCAAGGGTCACGAGCAGGGGGCTGGTGACCAAGGAATGGTTTTCGGCTACGCAACAAACGAGACAAAGGAGCTTATGCCTTTGCCGATTATGCTGGCACATAAACTAGTTAAACGCTTAGCTGAATGCAGAAAAACAAAACTTATGCCTTATCTCCGTCCCGACTGCAAATCTCAGGTTACAGTGGAATATGAGAGTGGCAAGCCTAAATGTGTGAAGACTGTGGTTATTGCTGCTCAAAACAACGGAACAGTTGACGATGCAATTTTGAAAAAAGATATTATTGAAAAGGTCATTAAGTACGTTATTCCAGCGAACATGTTAAGCGAAGACATAAAATACGTTATCAACGGAACAGGCAGATTCGTCATTGGCGGAACATTGGCGGATTCAGGTTTAACGGGCAGAAAAATCATCGTTGACACTTACGGTGGGGTCGGAAGTCACGGTGGAGGATGCTTCAGCGGTAAAGACCCATCGAAAGTTGACCGTTCAGGCTGTTACATGGCACGATACATCGCCAAAAACATTGTCGCCGCTGGCTTGGCTGATCAATGCGAAATCCAAATCTCTTACGCTATTGGTGTAGCTCAACCAATCTCTGTTTTGGTGAATACTTACGAAACAGGGAAACTGCCAGACGAGCAACTTCTCGAGTTAGTGAAGAAGTATTTCGACATGAGACCTAAAGCAATTATTGACCAACTAAACCTGCTAAGACCAATATACAAAAAAACCGCAGTGTTCGGCCACTTCGGAAGAGAAGAACCAGAATTCACCTGGGAAAAAACCGACAAGGCAGAAGAGCTTAGAAAAGAACTAGAAAACGCCAAAAAATCCTAAACTTTCATTTTAAATTTAATTTTTTTCTCGCTTTCTAGTCAAGTACTCTGTTGCTCGGAAAAGTCTTTAGTCTGTCTATATGAAGCAGCAAATGAGGGGGGAGGCATTACTGTTCAACGATGGCTTTTCCACCATTCGCCTCAACCAAAATGGCAAGCTGCCTCACGGCTTTTAGAAGCTTTTCCGCAGGTTTTTCTTTATTTTTGGCTGTAACGGTTAAGTGAATCTCGATATGAGGCTTATTTTCTACACCCAAAGGATGAGACTTTATGTAAACGCCCTCATTGCCGCTCATCACTTTGTCGATTAACGGAGCTAAATGCGATTCCATCATGTTATTCACAAACATGCTTTTTTCACAAAAAACCCTGTCGCCAACGGCTTGTTTAAGCAACGGGGCTATAGTTTCCGTAAAAATCGCTTCCATTTCTGAAGGCACGCCTGGCAAAGCAAACAAAACCGTTCCTCCCACGTCGACGCGTACTCCGGGTGCAGTGCCGATTGGGTTGTTGATTGGTTCTGTTTTTTCTGGTAAGGTTGCCATTTTGACTCTGGCTGGTGTTAATTCAATTGATGTTGGGAGTTGCTTTTTTCTGGCGTATTCTTCGTATTTTCCCTTAACCATTGCTAACGCTTTCTGGTTGGCTTCCAATTTGCGGTTTAGTGCCTTTGCTATGCCCTCTAACGTTTTATCGTCAAAAGTCGGCCCTAACCCGCCAGTGGTAATTATGAACTGCGGCTTTCGCTCTATGGCTTCGCGAATGACATTAGCTATTTCGTCAACAAGGTCTTGTACTACTGTTATTCGCTTAACGTTTACTCCAAGTCTTGTTGCCTGTTTAGACAGCCAATGAGCGTTCGTGTTAAGCGTCTTGCCTATTAGTAACTCGTTGCCTACGCAGATTATTTCCATGTCTTCAGTCATAGCTTTCACATCAAGTGGTTAAAGTAACAAAAAAGTATCTTCTATGTTTTATAGTGTTTGCTAACTAAACGTGTTAATACTTGGCTGGGTTAGTTTTATTTCTTGCTAAGCCACCATTTGAGGTATTCTTTTCTGCGGTTTTCTTTCTCTTCTTCCTCTGTTTCTTCGCTCGGTCTGTTCTTTTCGCGTAGTTCCATGAGTTCTTGCTGTGTCACTGATAAGCCGCAGCTTTTGCAAACATAGTGTTTGGTGGACATAACGTACTGCATTTCTCCGCCGCATTCAGGACAATATATCATTCTAAGTCTCTCAGGGAAGTTTTATAGTAAATCGCTTTTGCAAAGATATTAGTCTTCGCATAGGTTTGAGTAATTTTAACCTAAAAATTAGTAACTCTTAAACGTGAGCGTACATTTTGTCGCTGCTGTATTTTCCGGTGTCCATTTCCTGTTCGATTTCACGTAAAAGCAAAATACGCTTAAACGTCGGCGGGTGGGTAGAAAACAAACTGTTCATTTGGTGCCATGTGCTTTTGGATTCTTTCTCCATCGCCAATTCCAACTCTCGTTCGTCTAAAACGCCATCGTGGTCTAAGTCGTACTCGTCTTTATGCTCCATGATGTGCTGGATTTCCTGTTTTGCTGCCGCTGGGTCTTCAATGTAGAATGCTCTGGCTCCTTCCGGCGCTTTGGGCGAGAGGGATAAGCCATAAGTGATTTTTGCCAAGGCACTTTCCAGTTCTCTTGGTGAACCTGTCACGTAAGCGGAGTAGGCATCAGCGTAGTGTTCGCGAAGTCGGCTAAGTCTCATGACAATCAGGAATGTTAAAATGTAAATTATAAAGGCGATTACGCCGATTACAATTAATGCCGCACCTGAATTATCTTTACTGTTTCTTCGTCCACCGCTAAAGGCGCCTGCATATAACGTTGCCTGTGCGATGAAGTATGCGATTAATGGCAAGGCTGAGAGTACAGTCATAACGATGTAATCTTTATGTTTAACGTGGCCTAACTCGTGAGCTATTACACCTTTAACTTCGTTTTCATTTAACTGCTTGAGGAGCCCTTCATGCACGGCTAAGGTGGCGCTGCTTGTGCTTCTGCCAAAAGTAAACGCGTTAGGCGTATTATTTGGTACTGTGGCTAACTTGGGCATTGGTAACCCGCTTTTGTCGGCTAATTCTTTAACTGTTTTTTCAAGCCATGGGTTCTCGCCAGGTTTAAGGTAATGCAGATGTGTTGTGGCTGCAACAATGGCTGGACCTACTGCATACTGGAATAGTATGAAGAGTGCTGAACCGCCCAAAGCAACAGCTAAACCAATAAAAACATCCAGTTGCAAGAAGAAAACAATTGCAAAAACGAGAAGACCAAATATGAAGGCTGATAAGAAAATCGAAAGCGCCATTGCAAACTTTAATTGTGACAGACTAGCCAACTTTATGCCCTCCCGTAGTTTTCACAAGTACTAAAATAAAGAATTAAGTCTTTCTCAAAAAATTCACAAGAAACTGCATGAATTTTCAAACAAAAGAATAAAAAGAAAATTTAGATGGGATAAGCTCCGCAAATCTTGCAGAACTGAATCTTTGTTTTCACATAGCTTTTGCATTTTGGACATTGTATTCCGCCGTTGTCTGGAAAGACATCTTTTGGTTTCCCAAACTTCTTGCGGAAATGCTCGTAGTAGAGGAGTTGCTCTTTGTCTTGGATTTCCACGTCATCTTTTTCTTTTATTGCCTTCTTTTTCTCTGCAAAATCCTTGTCAGTAATCATGTCGTTAAAGTATGTTCTGAGCGTTTCTGTTCCGGTTCCCTGTTCCAGTGGCGCTTTTGATCTCCAAATAATATCTTTAGGTATCACGTCCTCGTATGCCTTGCGAAGAATCCACTTGCTGTATTTTACGCCGTTGTACATGTTTATCTTGAATTTGATGGGGAGTTTCTTTGCCCAATCCATAAACAAGGGATCCATGTAAGGTGCCTTGATAGTCACTCCAAGAGACTCTGCCATGGGTAATGAAGAGAAACCCATCTCTGCCCACATTTCCTGCTGCTTCTGTGCAAATTCTTTTTCGGTCAGGTGGAATTGCCATGGGTAACCGAAAAGCTCGTCTAAAGCGTCACCTGTGAATACGCTTTTTATTCCTTTATCTTTAAAGATGGTTAAACCAATGTACACTGGTAAGCTGTTTCTGATTTCCATAGGGTCGAATTTTTTGAGTGCTTCAACAACTTTTGGGTAATATTTGAGTACTTCTTCGCGGTCAAACTGGTGGGTTTCATGTTTAAGCTTTAAGAGAGCAACCATTTTCTTCACGTATTCGGTGTCTTTGGGGTTTCCATGCTTGAAAGCTAAGGTGAGGCATGGAATGTCAGGTTTGTACTTTACTGCTTCATAAGCAATTATTTGGGTGTCTGTTCCAGCTGAAAACAAGAAGCCGTCAGCCATGTTTTTTTTGACAACTTTGTTTACTAAGGTTTTTACTTCTGGTAAGAGGTTGGTGTATTCTGATGGGTTTAGGGTCATTTTTTTCCCTCGTAATACATTGTTTGTCATCCATCGACTATTTAAAGGTTATCCGTATGCATACAAAAGTTAAAAAATAATAAACATCTGTGTTGAAAGTGAGCAAAATACTGAACAGTCGAGGTATTATGGACAAAAATAATCCATTAGCCCTCAAAACAGCACATTTAAAAGTTCAAAACTGAAAGTCATAAACACAGCCGCTCAAACATATTCAAAAGAGGATTATGCTCTTGAAAACAAGCCTACTCCACATGAAAGTACGCAATTCCTTAGAAAACAACCTAAAAGCAGCCGAAGCAGCAATCCGCAAAGCCGCCAAACAAAAACCAGCCCTAATCGCTCTCCCAGAATACTTCGCAGTTCCAGGATGCATGGAAGACTTCACATCAGCACAAAGTGTATCAAAAGAAACTTGTAAAGAAACCCTGAATTTTCTGGAGGAAATTTCTAAGCAAATACCTGATATTTATCTTCTCGGCGGTACAGTGCTTGAAGAAGATAGCGGAAAATATTACAATACGAGCACCTTGTGGAAAAATGGTTCCCTTTTAGCCAAATACAAAAAAATAAATCCCATCAAAGCTGAAATTAAAGCTGGTGTTGCCAAAGGCGCCCAACCCGTTGTCGTCAATACAGAAATTGGCAAAATTGGTCTTTTGGTTTGTGCTGACATGTTTGATGCTGACCTTGTAAAACAAACCGCTAATTTAGGGGCTGAAATAATTTCTCTTCCAGTTGCAGCGATGGGTACTCATCCAACCGTTAAGGGTCACCCGTTAACTGAGAAGGTTGCTTTGGATAATGGCTTGTTTGTGCTTAAAGTTGGGAACGTGTGCTCCAGCATGAGGGGTGGAAGAAGCGCAATTATTGCTCCATGGGGCATACTTGGCGAAGTGTCCGATGCACCTGAAGATTCGATATTAACCGCAGACCTTGACATGCAGCGGCTCAGAGAATACAGGAAAAAAATCAGTAAATCTTAGCCCAATCGTCGACGATGCGGCTCATTTCCTCAAACTTGTACTTTTCAAGCCATTCTCTGAAGTCGCTGTTTTGAACAGCAAACCTGCAGATTTGTTTAGCGTTCTCTGAGTCATGCACTAAAAGCAGCACTGCATCCAGCTTGTGCCTCGAAACGTAAGCCACCGTTTTCAATAGCGCATCAATTTTCTCGTCGGTTGGCATTTCAGCGCTTAACTCTAAAACAACAGGCTTCTTCAACGACGCGACAAAATCTCTTGCCAGCATGTCTACCCAGTACATAGTTAAATAATCCCTCGACGAAAGCGGCACATGGAAATAATCAACAAACTCCGCTATCGCATTTAAGTCTAAGCCGAATCTTTCTTTAGCAAGCACTGGGTCAGGGTAAATTTCAACCGCAAAAGTCTGCTTTACCCGCGCTTTGGCTTCTTGGACAAATTTTGTTATTGTTTGGGCTCTCCACTGTGTCCAGTTTAAGCCGCTTTGTTTCCATAACTCTACACACCGGGGGCAAACGCAGAATTCTTCATCAGGAAAATGGTAGAGGTTCAGGGTTACGCCCATAATATTTTGTTTGCTTAGGCTTTCGATGTAGTCTAAGACTTTTGCTCTATACTCTGGGTTTGTTGGGCAAACAAAATCAAAAGCCAAATTAGCTTTCCTATTTCTCCGCAACGCTGGACCACTGTTTGAGACAGCGACTATGTTTGGGTCTTCCCTGATTGCTTTAGCATCGCAAAATACCGTAACGTCGTTCTGCATGCCTTTTGCGGCTGGAAAAACTTGTCCATCTGCCCATTTTGAGTAGTAAACGTGAAGGTCAAAGCCTTCGACTTTTTCTGGGGTGTATGTGACTAAGCCTACTTTCATGTTTTCTTACCAGATACGCGCAACAAATATATTCTTGGCGCTTATTTAATTGTTGATTCGCATGGACAAGCAGCGTAAATCATTTATCATCATTGACACCGCTAAATGTGCCCCCTGCCCAGGGCTTATCTGTGTTGGCGTTTGCCCGCAGGGTGTTTTAGAGGAGGGTAAAAACAAAAAACCCCAAGTCATTGATGGCGTACCATGCACTCGGTGCGGCGTCTGCGTAAACCTGTGTCCAGCGAAAGCTATTACTATAAATTCAGGCAAGCCCTAAAAAGAAAATTAGCTCGGGGGATTGGTTGGCATGGAACAGTTTAACCTTGCGGATAGCGTTAAACTAGTCATAAAAGATAATGTGCTAGCCGTATTATCTGATAAAGGCTTAATGACGGTTAGTTCAGCAATTTTTAACGGTGGCTTCAAGCAGGTTAAGGCTGTCCTTAACGTAGGCGTGCCAGAAGGATATAATGACCGCTCCCTACACCTTGATCCGCTGGCTCTCATTACCTCGTCTGCGGCGAAGCTTGGGTTAACTAAGGATTATCTTGCTATGGTCACGGCTGCGAAGGTTAAAAATTACAGTTTAGTTACAAAGAAAGCTGGCGATTTTTCAGTCAGCGTTGCCGCTACCGCAGGCTGCTCGCACGGCGAATCCTCAGGCGAAGAGATGGATGTTCAAGAAATCGTAGGCACCATAAACATTATCGTCTTAATTGATGGTAATCCAACGGAGAGCTGCATGGTGGCTTCGCTAATCACAGCCACTGAAGCGAAGTCGGCAGTGCTGAGGGATTTTGATGTTCGAAGCAGGTACACTGGTGACTCGGCTACTGGCTCAATTACCGACAGTGTCACTGTGGCATCAACNNAAGCAGGAGCCAATTTGGGCTTGCCGAACAGTATTAGATAGGCTCAAAGAAAGGCATCTTCCGCTTGAGAAACTAGCCGCCGAACTATCCAAAGTTGATGGCATAGCTGTTGATGAGAAGGCTTTGGCTGGGATTTTGAAGAACAAACCGCTTGCTAGCGCTTATT
This sequence comes from Candidatus Bathyarchaeota archaeon, assembly GCA_003133625.1. Classification (GTDB taxonomy): domain Archaea; phylum Thermoproteota; class Bathyarchaeia; order Bathyarchaeales; family Bathycorpusculaceae; genus Bathycorpusculum. The sequence goes on from PKYH01000068.1 coordinate 10,537, forward strand.
TGTTGGCGGCGGCAAAGCTGGATGACGATTTTAAAAAGAACCTGTTGCCCGCCGAGCTTGGGGATGCAGCTGAGTTAAGTAAATGCTTTGGCAACCTTGCCCGCTGTCAGCTGGATTGCTCTAAAGTGGCAGGTTATGATTCGGTTTATTTGCCTCCCTTCCTAAAACACGCATTAATCAATATCGTAAGGGAAGCTCTTTCCAAAGGGTTAACCGAAAAGACTTAAATAACCTGCAATTTTATTCGGTTATAAAAACGAGAGTTAAAATGGGGAATTAAACTTTGAAATTCGGCGTATTTCTTTATCAACCTGAGCCTGTTGAAGGCGTTGACTATAACTTCTACCGCATTAAACCAGAATCAGGAACCGTGGGGAAACCGAACCCTAAAATGTACACTAACATCGCATGCTTTGGCGACAACGCCCTAGCAGCGAAACGTCCTGAATGGATATCCATCTCTAAAGATGGGCCAGCGTTCCGCACGAACAAGAAGTATAGTTTGCGCTGGGACGTTCTATGCATGACTAACCCTGAAGTCCGAGAGTACAACCTTAAATTAATCGCTGACTGCGCCAAAACCACGCCGGGCATAAGCATCAGCAGTCAACACTTTGCTGAACGCGACTTCTGCGTTTGCCCACGTTGCGTTGAACAGTGGCGCCAGAGCGGCTTGAACTGGGTTGATTGGAGAGCAAAAACCGTCACTGAATTCCTCAAAGAAGTAAAAGACGTAGTCAAAAACAAGCCTTTATTCGTGAATTGCCTGCCTGACCCGTTGCTTGGCAAAGCACGATTCGGCTACGACTTCGAAGCCATGGCTCAATACGCTGACTACTTCGTTATCCCAATGTTCTCAAAAGCTTACCCGACCCCGTGGTACTGGGAAACCATCGCCCGAGGCTACAAAAGCTTCCTAAAGAAGCCCATGTTCGTCAACTTCTACGTCCGCGGTCCAAACGAAACCTGGGAAACAGTTGCGCCTGCAAGGCAGATAATGACTGTTGCAACACGCGCTGCAAGAACAGGCATCGACGGCGTCATATTCCTCGCTGAAAAAGCAGAGTACATCCGAGAGTTCCAAAAGAAAGCTGTCGCCGATAAAGAATGGCGAAAAGAGCTTGAAGGCTACGGCGGAGACGAAGTCTTAGAATTGTTCAACAGATGGGAAAAGCTCTTCTAAACTTCCCAAACCCTTTTCTTACTAAAATTTTAATTTTTTCGATCTTCTTGATAGGCTTAACATTCCTTATGTGAAACGAGAGGAGGTTTCGGTAGATTCTCGTGAGGTTGGTTCATTCCAGAGATAGGGTAGGCTATTTTTTAGCTAGTGAAACTATGTCTAAAAAGAGGGATCGGGTAGGCGTAATATTGCTATCCTAAATAGGGGGTATACTTTTTGCTTGGGTGTTTTAGTAGCAAAAAGAGGGTAGGAGGGGGCAGTTTCTGTTTGGCAGTTTTTTACCGAATATAATAGCTATAAAACGCTTAATGCAGTCAAAGGATTTTTTTAAAATAACCCTTCAAAAACTCCTTTAAACCATAATTTTCGCTATTTGTTATTTAATTAGAAAACTATATAATCCATCTTAACGTACAACCAGTCACTAAAGGGCGAATATGCATTGAAGGTTACTCTTGTTAATCCACCCTATCCACAAAATGTGCATTCACATCCACCATTCATTCCTTTAGGCATAGCCTACCTTGGTGCAGTAGCCGAAAGAGAAGGCCACGAAGTTAACGTTATCGACTGTCAAGCAGAAAGACTCGATTATACAACCTTCGGGCAAAAAATTAGCCAAGTAAACCCCGACATCGTCGGAGTAACAGCCACAACGCTGCTCTATAATTCAGCCAAAAAAATAATCACAACAGCCAAAGAAGCCCACCCAAACGCAGTAACCATGCTTGGCGGGTCACACGCGAGTTTTTGGGACGAAAACGCCCTAAAAGAATGCCCAAGCCTAGACGTAGTTGTCAGACGCGAAGGCGAAATGACCTTTCTCGAACTTCTCGGTAAAATAAAAAATAAACAATCCTTCAACGGCGTCTTAGGCTCAACCTTCAGAGCAAGCGATGGCACAATAATCCGTAATCTTGACCGCCCATTTATAGAGAAACTGGACGAACTGCCCTTCCCAGCCTATCACCTCCTTCCACTTGACGCCTTCCACAGAATGGGAAAAACCATCTTCCCACTAACAACAAGCAGGGGCTGTGTTTACTGGTGTGACTTCTGCAGTACCGTGCGCATGTTCGGGAGAGGTTACCGCATGAGAAGCCCCAGAAACGTCGTTGACGAAATGGAAAAACTCTACAACACCTATGGCGAAAGCCAATTCACATTTTACGATGACGCATTCACAGTCAACCAGGAACACGTAGTAAAACTATGCGAAGAACTCAAAGCACGAAAACTCAACGTGAACTGGGACTGCGAAACAAGAGTAGACATGATTAGTCGCGACCTGCTCCAAACAATGCGTGATGCAGGCTGCATGGCCGTTTGGTTCGGAGTTGAATCAGGCTCACAAGCAATCCTAGGAAAGATGAACAAGAAAATCAAGCTTGACCAAACAAAAGAAGCCTTTAAAATGGCACGTCAGGTAGGCTTAATGACGATTGCAAGCACAGTAATTGGTTTTCCAGGCGAAACAGAAGAAACTGCTTGGGAAACAATCAGGTTCATAAAAAAATTAAACCCAGATGACATCGGCTTTTACGTTGCCACACCGTACCCTGGCACACCAATGTATGAAGAAGTCAAGCAGAAAGGTTGGCTTAGAATAACAGACTTCGACAAATACGACACCGCCACACCAACCTTTGAAACGCCATGGATGAGCATGGACAAAATAAGAGAAATTCGCTACAAAGCACACCAACAATTCTACCTGCGACCAAGCTACGTGCTAAGAATGATGCTCAGAGGCGGAACCTACGGAATCTCAGCCGTAAAAACCTCAGGCGCTTACCTGCTCAGAACCTTGCACATGAAGACTTGGTAACTCTCTAATTTTCCTTAAAAACGCAACTACAGCAAAAACCAGCACTACTACACTTAGCGAAACCGTTATTGAAGTAAAATTAATCCCTATAGGCGAGAGACCCAAGAACAAGCCTACAAGCCCATCCAAGCCAAAGCTTAACGCAACCGACAACACTATTTCTTCTACAAAATCAAGTTTGTTTCTGCCCGTAAACAGAATGTTAACTAAACAGTAACCTGGCAAAAA
>PKYH01000119.1 GCA_003133625.1 Candidatus Bathyarchaeota archaeon
ACTTTGATTTCTGTGGCGGGCTCAAAAACTATTCTCTTATCGAAAAACTACCATAGTTTTCACACAGTCCCCTTTGGGTTCAAATCCCATAGATCCCTAAACCCAAAAGGGTTCAAAACCTTATTCAAATGAAAAGGATAATCTTCTCGTCTCAAATAGGAGCGGCGGAAAAGAAGACTGACAACTCTGCTAATAAAATGTTAAGAATTATCCTCCAAAAGCGGGCCCGCTGGGATGCGGTTAAAATATTAAGCAAATCCCTTTATGGTGGTTAGTTACCGCTGAGGCTGTCCCCTAAAAAATATCGGAGCAACTAGCATAAAATCGGTAACTTACGGAAATTGAGAATTAGACTTTGCGCTTGCGTTTCTTGAAGTACTCACGCCTCTTTTTCTAAAGACTAATACGGCCATGCAAGATGCCATGGCTATGACCAAGACAGCTGTGAGAGTGATGAGCTCTAGCATGCTATACGACCAACTTGGCGAAGAGGCTGGCGACGGCGATGGCATGGATGAAGGAGATGTCGTTTGGGAAGGTGAGGAAGAAGATGAGGGCAAGGTTATGCTTTGGACGCTAACAGGTGTGATGAGTGGGTATCTATCAATGATGGTAGGGTTAACGCGAATTAGGTAGGGCGTGTCGCCGATTCCTGTGTGGTCGATTTCGGTGGCGTTGGAGTATTTGGTGGTGTAGTCGCTCCAGTAGTTGCCTATAGTGCCGTTATCCCATGGGGACAGGGTTCCTCCCCCGCCGAAACCCAAAGCATCCGACGTTACGGAGACAATTGTTGCATTTGCGCCAATGATGAAGTTGTTGAGGTAGATTTGGAAGTTGCTTGGCGGCATATTGTCAGTATTTACTGCAATATTGTTGTTTGCAATATTATTTCCTGCTATGGTGACTCCTGAGCTGTAACTGATCAGAAAGCCGTAGTAGTTGTTTACTATCTGGTTTTGCTGGATACTGTTGTTGTTTACTTGTATGCGAACGCCGTAGATGCTGTTTGCCAAATAGTTTCCAGTGACATTGTAGTTATCGGCATAGATGGCTGTAGCGCGTTCTGTTGCTGTAATGTTGTTGTTGGTGATTGTGTTGCCGTTGTAGGAGCCTAAGATGCCTACTTCCCAACCGTTGATGATGAAGTTGCGGACTGTTACGTTGCTACATGTGAGGTTTATGGCAGAAGTAGCTTCTAGTCCTGCTACGCCTGGGGGTCCCCAGCCGCCTGCGCCCTGAAGAACAAACCCTTCACCATCGATGACTATGTTGTTACGTAATACCACAATTGGTGAATCGTAAAGGTTGGCGGTGAGGCGGTACAAGTTTCCGTCACGCTGAATGTTAGTAGCCCCTGAAACTGAGCCATCAGAGTTAATGAATATGGCTCCAGCTGACTGCGATTTAACGCTGGGCATACCGGCTAAACTGACTAAGCAGACGAAGACGAAAACGCAAACGAAGACTACCTTCAAGTTCATATTCTTGTTCATAATAATCTTGACCTAGTTCAGGCATCAAGCACATAATTAGCAAGTGCCTTATAGCTCTCCCTGAGGAACAGCACCGTTCTTCAATGAGAACAGACCTGCTGAAATCTGAAGTTAAAGTCAGGCTGAGATTCTAAACTGAGGCGAAAAATAGAAATCTTAGATAGTTTTAAGGAATTATTCTGGAGATCCTGGTTTGTCGGAAGGCGTTGTTGAGGTTCCGCCCATCGCTCTTCGCTTTTCTTCATAGCGTCCACATCGTCAGCAAACAACCGTTTCAATGCTTCTTTTTCGGAAATCCCCAGCGTTTTTGCAACCTCTTGTAGCTTCATTCCTATGTAAGGCGAAAACTCGCTTCTGATTGGACGCAGATACTCAGGGACACCTTCATAATCATCGAGAACTTGCATCTTAAAATGGTTCAATATTATTTTGAGGTCTTCGTAGTCGTCGAAACTGTTTACAAACTCCACCAGATACTGCAACTTTTCAAGCTGTTCTTTAGTCTTGAGGCTGTCTTGAGAGATTGTATCAGTTATCAGTTTTTGCCTAATCAAATCTTCTTGAAGTTTTGTTACTGCGTCTTTCAAAGATTCAATTATGTTCGTGTCCACTTTTGGCTGTTCTTTTATCGTCAGGAACCTTTTCATTAAAAGGAACTTTTGTCGTAAATTGACAGTTGTTAGGTAAGTATCGTCTGATTGTGCTATGGCTTTTCCGCAAAGCTTCTTTCCTGCTGTTAAGCCTATTCCCGAGTCTATGGCTGCTGATAGGAACATCTTTCTGAAACAATGGAACGTTAAGTCTTTGCCATTCAGGTTTATTCGTGCTTTCTCTGATAGGTTCTGTAAGAGTCTGTTCATCCATTCGTCTGAGATGTGGCTTTCTCCATTAGAGGGGAACAGGTACGGATTTCCGTTTTTTCTTTCCAATGTTGGCAGATAGACCTTTAGTAAATCAACTGTTTCTTGAGATAGAAAGCCATGTGCAACAACGTCTTCTTTGTCAGTCATAAGCTCAAATGGGGTAGGCGGTTCCTGATCCAGTAATGGAAGACTACTTTTCTTTAGTGCTATGAAATCCCCTATTCTTAGTCCTAAGTCTGTTGCCATGCTCAGACAAAAGGTCTTGTTCGATTGATTCGAGGCAAATATGGCTTCCAGGAAAGAAAGCAAAACGGGGTCATTGTAGACTGGGGGATTATTCCGCTTGGTACGCCAAGCCACAGGATAACGTACATCATTCACTACCACTCGCCATTCTTCAAGGAAATAGGTTGAACGTGCCGAACGCTTATTGTTAGGATCAAAATCTCCCCAGGGCGACGATTTGCTGTCTCCTGCCCGAAAAGATCAGGTTTCGCTACCTTCTTCCCCTAACTCCGACCCTAACTCCGAGTATAGCATAGTCTCCAGCTTCTCGGTCTCAGATTGAGATTCATTCGTGGCTTTAGTCGGGGCGACGGCCGAAACAGCCTCAGCATCCGCCTTCGCAGTCGATGCGGGTGCAGTAGCGGGCGCAGTCGAATCGGGCGACGCACATGGAGTTGGGGCGACGACACCATTGATCTTATCTAAGCGCAAGTGATCCAGTTCTCGCGCCGTCTGGCAACACAATTGTGGCAAACAGCGTGAACACTGGTCGAGTGATAATAGAATCCACTTTAACGGGAACCAATTACATCTATCACAACAATTTCACAGATTTTCAATGGAATAAGACAGTCACCACCAATTCACCTAACGTTTGGAGCAATAACGGGCAAGGAAATTTTTGGAGTAATTATAACGGCAATGACAAAAATGCGGACGGTATCGGCGACACCCCTTATGTTATTGACACAACGAATGTGGATAATTTCCCCTTGATGGCACCAATTAACATTACGCTTGAAAGAATCCCCTCGATCAACAAGTAGTTCTGTTGTTTGAAGTAAATTATATCCCAAAATAGAATCTCACCGAGTGCCGAATTACTTTGGTTACTAATCAAATCGCCACTGTGGGTTCAAATCCACTGTAGTCATTTTGAAGAAGCGTTAGGTCTTAGATGTCGAGGCAATAAAAAAAGAAAAAGGAAATTTTGTTTACAGTATAAATTCGCTTCTGGAGAAGCGGGTCCGATGGGAT
>PKYH01000071.1 GCA_003133625.1 Candidatus Bathyarchaeota archaeon
CAAAAGGAGACGCTTAACCCGCGTCTTAACATCATGGAGCGGCAAGACCCTGAAATGTACCTTTTACGCGATTTTGAGAAAGCCGAAATAAAAGGCGAAACACTCACCGCATGCTTTCAAGAGTAGGCAAAAAGCGAAGATTCGTCTTCAGTTTTATTCGCCTGCATTACTTCAAGAGGTTAAAAACTACATTGAAGAAGCAGCAAAATACTGCAAGTAATAATGCTCTTAAATACATCCATCAACGCCTCGAAAGCCTCTTTGTCACTGCCCAGAAGGGCTTTTGCGAAGCCGTCCCACCTGTGGATTTCTTCTTCCAACGCTATCCTGTAAGATTCAACCGTTTTCTTTTTTTGCTTTTCCATGCGTACTATTTTCTGCGCATTTCAGATTAAATTGTTATGCAACTTAAGAAGCGCTAATATGCTTCTTGCCATGTCGCGCGGTTTTTTCGAATAGCCTGGGCTCTCAAACTTAAATAGTATTCTTTAGATTGAGCTGTGCATGGAGAATGTTGTGCCGCCGTGGCTCAGCCCGGTAGAGCGGCTGGCTGTTAACCAGTCGGTCAAAGGTTCGAATCCTTTCGGCGGCGCCACCCCCCGTACACTTTTATACTGAAAAACAGCACATAAATCTCCCTTTTTCTTTTTTTGGAGACTCTTAAGATGTCATCGGCAAAATATCATACTATTGTTATTGACCCTCCGTGGCCGATGCAGAAAATTATAAGACAAGTTAGACCTAACCAAACTAAAGAATTAGACTATCCAACTATGGCAATTAATGAAATAAAGCAGCTACCTATTCCAGAATTAGCTAGTTCTGAAGGCTGCCACGTTTACTTATGGACTACACACAAATATCTCCCCGATGCTTTCAAAATATTTAATCATTGGCATGTTGATTATGAATGTTTGTTAACATGGGTTAAGAACGTTGGTTTTACTCCCTTTAGTTGGATGTATTCGACCGAGCATGTTTTATTTGGTCGTATTGGGGACCTTAAGGTTTTGAAAGAAGGCATTAGATTAGACTTTAAAGCTAAAGTAACAATTCACTCTAAAAAACCTGATCTGTTTTATGTTAGGGTTCGAGATGTTAGCCCAGCGCTTAGATTAGAAATGTTTGCTAGAGAGCCACATGAAGGTTTTGATAGTTGGGGAAATGAGGTTCACAATAGTTTTCAAGCTACTTTAAAATTGGAGGCTTCTAGCTATGGTTAATGCTGATAGGGTTAAGCGTAAACTGCCAAGTTTGCTTGTGAAGGATTGTAGCAGCCGAAATAGGAAAGGCTGGAGTACTTACAGAAAAGCACGTTCTCGTATTGCTAAAATGAAGAAAAATAACCCTGAGAAATACAATACTTTAACAAACAAGGTTATAGCTGATCTTAACGAGTTGGAAAAAGCGGTTTCAAGTGGTAGTTAACCTATGGGATTCTTGAAAAAAAACTAAAAAAAGGTTAAAGGGAGTTATGGTCACTATTTCTCTTTCGTGATCCAACTAACTTCATGTGGCAGCTTCGACATCGTTTAGCTTTCCAAGTCTTTAACAGTTTGTTACAGTCACAGCAATGTCGCCTTAAATTATGGTTGTTATCTAAACCGTAACCTTTCACTCTCACATCTACTTCTTTCAGCGTATTTGACAAAATGTTAACTTTTTCCCTGAGCGCATCCGGATTATACTTTTCTAAAATTCCGTTTACAGTCATCTAAACCACTCTCCCTTTTGATTACAGTATCGCGTGTTAGTGCAAAAACCGTCTTTCTCATAGCTACAGCCTATTCTCGGCGCTGACTCATGGATAAGCCATAAACAAGCAATCTTAGGCTTCGTATCTCTAACCAAAATTTCCTTTGTTGCTACAGCTTCTTTAACTCCGATTTTATGCTCGACTACTGTTACTTGGCTAAAATATTTTTCAAGCGTCATAGCGCTATAGAGGAAGCGAAAAAAATGGATATTTATTTACGTTTGCCATCTTTATACTTACCCATTCTACAATCAAGACATTTTATTTCTTTGTCTGTGTTTTCAATGTTGCTACTTCCACAGTAAGGACAATTTTTTACAAATTCTTTAGATATTAATCTCATCTCCATCTATCTGTATCTTTTTCTCTCTCTATTTTTAGATTACGTCATCATCCGGTTCTTTTACATCATCGGCGAAATCGGTCAGCGGGTCTGAAGAGACATAATCATATTCGATGGGGTCATATTCCCAAACACTATTCTTGATGTGTTTTCGTTTGTCCTCTTTTTTCCTTCTGCGTATTCTCGGAACCTCAACAGTAGTCGTGAAGTATTTGCATAGTTTTTTGATAAAGTCTCTATTCTTCACTTCATTTAAGTATCCTCTTTTATCTTTCCTGTTTTTTGGAAATGGTCTTTCAATAAAACTTTTATGTGTGAGGGGTTTTGGATATGTATATTGACGCAGTAAAACACGGTGCTTACTTGGAACCAAGTGAAAAACCTTTGAACGTTCTCATCAAACAATTACATGCGAATATTACAGTCGTCCTCAAGAACAGTGGCAAATACAAGGGAAAAATGATACAATGCGATGGCTACATGAACATACTCCTTGAAGGCGCAACGGAATGGCGAGATGAGCAACTGCTCACTAACTATGGGAATGTTCTGTTGCGCGGGAGCAACATACTATACATAGTTCTGGACACTGCCCGACACTAAAGCTTACGGGAAGCCGTGCGTATTTCGCTATTTGCTCTTCTGGTCCGTGAGTTCTGAACTTCTTGTCAACCCTTAGGATGCCAATTATTTAATTTCCCCGTGCTGGTTTGTCCCTAAAATCGATTAATGTTTATTTTTGGGTTGGGGCCTCGTATTTTTGAGTTGCGTCCAAGCTTAGCGGGACAAGATGAACACGAGACCCTAGAAACTCTCTTTAAGAACATCGACTTAAGTTTTGCTAAAAGCATTCTGTGTTCCTTCATAAGTAGCGTATGTGCGAAGGTCCGCTCCAATCAATTATCCAGAAAAAGCTGATTAGAAACCCCCATGATTTATAGTTTAATTAAAATATGTGGTAAATTAGATTTTGATAAAGAAAGAGGCGGAAAGTAGGCTCTTATTTAGTAGGGCTCTTTTTTCCCAGTCATGTACGCCCAAACGCCGACTAGCACAACTGTTAAGCATGCACCAGCAAATCCTGAAATCATGAAGCTTGTCATACCGCCGAGCAACGGCAAAACTGACACCATCCATGGGATAACATAGACTGCTGTGA
>PKYH01000036.1:0-4743 GCA_003133625.1 Candidatus Bathyarchaeota archaeon
GGCATAGGTATTATGAGGAAGGGTATTATTATCGAAGAGGCAGCGGCGCGGGACTTCTCATTGCGGGTTTAATAGTAATTTTAATCGGGTTAGCATTATTTTTCGGTACGCTTACAATATTTTGGCAGTATTTCTGGCCGCTTGTGTTCGTTTTGATTGGTATATGGCTTATTGTACGAGGGTTAATGCGCCACAGCAGGAATAGGCAGCCACCGCCCCATTAGCCTGTTTACCCGTCTAGCACAAATCATTCTTGATTGCACGTTTTTACAGCTACGCACACAAAAGAGTTATATTAAGTCAGGTTGAAAGGTGTTTGTTATTGCGGGGAAAAGCATGGTTAAGTACATTTTCGTGACAGGAGGCGTGTTAAGTTCCGTCGGTAAAGGCATTTTAACGTCTTCCATCGGTAAGATGCTTCAGGCTCGAGGATTAAAGCCTACGGTTATAAAAATCGACCCTTATGTGAACGTTGATGCGGGAACCATGAATCCCTATATGCATGGGGAAGTCTTCGTAACGGATGATGGCGGCGAAACCGACTTAGATTTAGGCTGGTACGAACGCTTCTTAGATTTAAGACTCAAACAAGAAAACAACTTAACCACTGGCATGGTGTACAAATCGGTAATTGAGAAAGAGCGTCGCGGCGACTTTTTAGGACACTGTGTCCAAATTGTGCCACATATAACTAACGAAATTAAAAGTCGCATTAAAAGCGTTGGTAAAGCCGCATGTGCCGATGTTGTTTTGACTGAAGTTGGCGGAACAGTAGGCGACATTGAAGGCTTGCCGTTCCTGGAAGCTATACGCCAGATGCGGTTGGAAGAGGGCTATGAGAATACGCTTTATGTGCATGTTGCTTTGGTGCCGATTTTAGATGTTACTGGTGAAATGAAAACTAAACCCTTACAGCACAGCGTTAACGAGTTAAGGCGCATCGGTATTCAACCAGATACTATCGTGGCTAGAAGCCCAAAAATGATTGATGCTGAAGCGCTTAGGAAAATAGCTTTGTTTGGCACTATTCCTGAAAGCGCCGTCTTCTGCTCGTATAACGCTGAGTCTGTTTATCAGGTGCCGCTTATTTTGGATAAACAAGGAATGGGCGATTTCATCTGCCAAAGATTAGGTATCAAATGTGAGAAAGATTTCGGTGCTTGGCAACAGTTTGTTGACGCCTTAGTTCATCCTGAAAATGAAGTTAAGATAGCGTTAGTAGGCAAATACGCTGGGTTAACTGATAGTTACGTGAGCATGACCGAGGCACTTCGGCACGCTGGTGGTGCATGCAAGACTAAGGTTTGTATTTCTTACTTGGAAGCTGAGAAACTTGAGCATGAACCTCAATGTGTAAAAGACCTTACGAATTTTGACGGAGTTTTTGTTCCTTACGGTTTTGGTCCACGAGGAACTGAAGGCAAAATTGCAGCCACTCAGTTTGCCAGAGAGAATGATATTCCTTTCTTAGGTATTTGTTACGGTTTCCAGTTGGCAGTTATCGAGTTCGCTCGGAACGTTTGCGGCTTAAAGGATGCCAATAGCACAGAGATTAATCCTGATACTCCTCATCCAGTCATAGACCTTATGCCTGAGCAGCGCGGAATAGAAATTAAGGGTGCAACTATGCGTTTGGGTGCTCACAAAGTGATTTTGCAAAAAGGCACGCTCGCTTACAGCTTGTATGGACAGGAAGAAATTTACGAGCGCCACCGCCACCGCTTTGAAGTTAACTTAGACTACTTGGAAATCCTCAAGAAGAATGGTTTATGTTTCACTGGCAAAAGCACCGACGGCAGAAGAATGGAAACCTTAGAGTTGCCAAACAACTACTTCTTCTTTGCCTCTCAGTTCCATGGAGAATTCAAAAGTCGACCTGGAAGGCCCTCGCCTGAGTACTTCGGGTTTATCCAAGCAAGCGTTAATAAGAAACTTGGAAAACCAAAAACCATTATTTCTTAGAAGTTAGCGTAATTACTAGAAAAGGCTATAATGCATAATTGACATGAGACGGTAAGGATAGGTTAAAAATGACAGAAGGAAAATGGGATTCAACAGGTTTTGACCAGTTAATGAAAGATAGCAAAAATGAACTATTAGACTTACAGAATCAACTGCAAAATTTAATGGTGAAGTTTTGTTTACGTGCATTAAGGGTTTATCAAGCTACACGGCCAGAACCGCTAAGACCTAATGAAGTCTCTTTGTTAACTAAGAACGAACTGAATAACGCTATTGCCGACCTTACGGCGCAGACAAGCATGGATAACATTGTTAAGCTTGTTAGGGAAGAGTGGGCTAAACAGCAGAAACCATAAGGTTAACTATCTTAACCCAGTTTTTTCTTACGTGCTATTATTAGATGAGGTTAGGTTTGTATCTGTTAAATCGTTAAAAATTGTTGATGTTGGATAAAAAAAGTGTTATCGCGTTCGTCGATTATTTTGTTCGACAGAACTCTTCCATCGTTGACATTAATGAAGGAACCGAGTAGACTATGTCCCTGTCGTTTATCATGCCTATGAGGCAGCCGTTTTTGTCAACGATTGGTAAGTGCTTGATTTTCCAGTGTTTCATCAGTTTAGCTGCTTCTTCAACGGTTGCTAACTCATCTATTGTTACCAGCGGGTTTGTGTAGACCATTCTTGCTATGATTGCGTTCAGAGGCATACCATGTTCAACTGCTCTTATGAGAACATCTTTGACCGTTATGATTCCTGTTGGTTTTCCGCTTTGCTCGACAAGTATTGCATCTTTGTCATACTTGTTCATTAATGCAACTACTTCTTTGACTGACGTATCATTGCGCACGGTTTTAACATCTTTTGACATTATGTCTCTTACGAGGACATTGCTTGCCATTCAAATTTCACCTTAACGTACGTCTAAGACAGAAGCACTTGTCATTTATCAATTTTTTGTTTATTCACATTGCAATNNAAAGGCTTGTTTACTTTCATTCTTTTTTTAGAAGGCGGCTTGCTTTTTGAGCAACAATTCCAAAGTAACAGAGAGGTTTAGCGCCAATTTAGATAAAGCTGAAAATTACGCTGAAGTTTGGCAAATTGTAAAGGACACGGTGAAGTTTTCCTTGGGTAAAAGAAGGGATAGCATGATGCTTTTTTTGGATGATTTGCCTCTACAGTTAGGCGCCTATTACCCGATNNCATTGTTGAAGCATCCGTAAGCTCCAAGCCAACCGTTAATGCTTTAGTTTACAATCTTTTGCTGCATGAGTATTTGCATGCGCTCGGCGAGTATTCTGAGGTTGAAGTTAGACGCATGGTTGTTGAAGTTGCAAAGAAAAGCTTTGGAGAACAGTACATTGCAACAGTGGTTGCACGTAAAACGCCATGGGTTTTGCTTAAAGACATTCCACTTGGACCATTCAACGCGCCTAAACGTCTGATGGAAATTGTTAAAGACTTTGAAAAAACAGGCAAATATATTGTTTAAAAAATGAATCAGATTTCTGCGGTTGCTATTTGTCTTAGAAAAATTGAGGGTTGTTAGTAGTTTTCAACCCAAACTTCAAAATAGGCTTTTGGATGAGCGCATACGGGACATTTTTCTGGCGCTTGTGTTCCTTCAAAGACGTAACCGCAGTTTCTGCATTTCCATTTGATCGGCTGGTCTTTCTTGAAGACTTTGCCTTGCTGCACGCTTTCAAGCAGTTTATTGTATCTTCTTTCATGGTAGGATTCTACTTTTGCAACCATTCGGAACGTATTGGCAACATCTGCAAAACCTTCCTGTTGAGCTACGTCTGCAAAATTGGGGTAAAGTGTGCCCCACTCGAGTTTTTCTCCTTCAGCTGCAGCCTTGAGGTTTTCAGCGGTTGACGCGATTACGCCTGCAGGATAAGAAGCTTTAATTTCAACCATTCCACCTTTGAGGTGCTTAAAGAATAGCTCCGCATGCTCTTTCTCGTTAGCTAATGTTTCCTCGAAAATTCCGGCTATTTGCTCATAGCCNNGCTAAGAGGTTCTTTTCTGTTTGGCTACCAATAAAATTCATGGTTTTTAACTCCTGATAAAAATAGGTTCAAACCGAAAATAAAAGGGTTCCCTGTCATCAGTTTAAATCCGATGTATATGTTTTTATCTCGCTTACACTAAATATTTTTTGCCGGATGATGAAAAGGCATTAGCTTGACACTATTGGATGAAAGTTCAGAGTTACTCGGACGGCAACTGAATTCACGTCTAATCCGTAGGCAATAGCGTGCAACCGATAGTAATTTTTAAAAGGGCATGAAACATTCTCTTACTCTGTTCGCGAGGAAGAGAGAGATTTGGCCTCAGGATCTGGCACAAAAATAGTTCTCACAGCGTCAGCCACAGAAATGAGCGACTTTTACAATAATCCCTTTATCGCTTTCGTAGCAGGCTTCGGCAAAGGCCCATTTCCACTGGGATTCGTCAGAAAAACACTCTATCCCCCAGTGGAACGCAAGCCGGATGGCAGAGCAAGATTCGCACCTTACGGCTTAAGAAAAGTAGAAGCCATGCTACTAGAGAGTGGCTTCACAGAAAAAGAAGTAGCCGTTGTTCACCCTGAAGACCTGGAAGACTTCGTCGGACCAGAAACCAAGGTTATAGGCATATCCTCAATGGACCCAACAGGCATGGGTTACGTAAGCAAAACTTACTCCTCAATAATCGGCGGAGGAGAACCCATGAACGCTGTCGAATTCCAAAAACTCGTAACTCAACCGAGTATCAAAAAGTTTAAGCCAAAAAT
>PKYH01000036.1:4782-32860 GCA_003133625.1 Candidatus Bathyarchaeota archaeon
AAGCAACTGGGACTATAACGCCATAATGCCCTTAACTAAACATGCCGCTATTCATGGCTCTGTGGAAATTTCAAAGGGCTGTGGAAGAAACTGCCAGTTTTGCACGCCTACCATGCAACACAAAGTTGACGTGCCACTGGAAAAAATAATGAAGGAAGTCGCATTAACCACCGCAGAAGGCAGCGACCACATAACCTTAGTCACCGAAGACCTATTCCTGTACGGTGCTAAAGACAAAAAATTCATTCCAAATAAGGAAGCAGTCGTGAAATTAGTAAAAAGTGTTGCTGAGTATCCGGGCGTTAAAAGTATTCAAGCATCTCATATGTCCTTGGCGCCAGTGGTTCATAATCCGCAAATGATAAAGGAACTTGCAGAAATTTTGATTGAGCGCAGTTGGTATTCTTTCGGCAAAAAAGCAATAATTACCGCTGAAACAGGAATTGAAACTGGTAGCGCAAGGTTGATGAAGAAGTACATGTCGGGTAAAATGTTGCCTTTTAAGCCTGAACAATGGCAAGAAGTTGTCGCCAACGCGTTTGGCATACTTAACGATAATGATTGGTATCCACTGGCAACGTTGATTGTTGGTCTTCCGGATGAGAAAGAAGAAGACGTACAGCAAACGCTTGAATTGATGGATAAATTAAAGGATTATAACGCTTTTTATGTGCCGCTTTTCTTTGTTCCACTAGAGAATTGTGTGCTGATGAATAAGAAAGGCGCTGAAATTGATTCGCTATCACAGGCACGCTGGGACTTTTTCATAAAATGCTGGGAATACAACATCAAAATTTGGAAGCCAACTTTCCTTGAAAACCGCGTACCTAATCCAATCCTGTATAAGGCCTTGGACCATATAGTTATTCCGTATTTTGGTAGAATAGCAGGCTTCTATTACGGTTGGACACGTGGTGAACAGTTAAAACAAGCTTTCTGGACGCTAAGCATGTCTCAGCCAACAACGGTTAAAAATAAGCAAAAATTAAGCTGATTCCGCAGTTTCATCTGCGCTCTCTTGTTCTTCCTCTGTTTCCNNGAGGATTTTTCTTGCATGCGTAATATAACCAGTGTGTCCAGTCATTAGTGTTTGGGGTCTGGTTTTTCCTCGTTCGACTTGCATTGCTCGCATCATGCACTCGACTGTTTCTATGAATACGAAGCTGTTTTCTTTTAGGGTTTCTGTTGTTTTTACAACTTGGTCGATGGTTGGGCTGAACGAGACTATTATTCCAGAAGGCTTTAGGGCTTCGTAAGCATGTGGAACCACAAGCCATGGAGTTGCCAAATCCAAAATTACCGCATCCACATCTCTCTCTTCAATGCCCAAGGTCACGTCTCCGCTTTTCATTTCAACGTAATCTATGAGTTTAGAGCGCTGCAGGTTTTTTGCAGCGTTTTTTTGAAATTCACTGCGCAACTCATAAGTGTAAACTTTGCCCGTTGGCCCAACGTAGTGTGCGAGGGCCGTGGTTAATGCGCCTGTCCCTGTGCCTGATTCCACAACGCGGCTTCCAGGTCCGATTCCGCTGAACATGACGATTAATGCTGCGTCTTTCGGGTAGGTGATTTGCGTATTGCGTGAAGACTTCATAATGTAATCTGTTAATGCGGGCTTGAGTGCGGTAAAGGATGTTCCTAAGCTGCTTTTGATGGGTTCACCGTATTCTTTCCCGATTAACTCATCAAGCTTCAAGTAGCCTTTATGCGTATGGAAGGTTTTTCCCGCTTCGATTTTTATCATGTAGGTTCTGCGTGAATCCAAGTAAATAAGCACGTAGTCTCCTTCGCTTATTTTTTCGTTAACCAACTGTTGTTCCTCGTCGAAGTGAAAATGCAGGTTGTATCATTTAAGCTTTGAACTCATGCTTGGACCACTCAATAGGGCCAGATATTGGAGAAGGGCGAAGTCTTGCTTGATTCACGTGGAAGAGGAAGCTTTCAGCGTGCATAGGGTAGGAGGCTAGTTTTTAGCTAGTGAAAATAGGTCTAAAAATTAGGTAGTAGGCGCAATATTGCATGAAAATTGCTTCAAAATTGAGGGTATCCCTGCTTTAAGTTAGGCACCGCTGATTCTGCGCGTTGACATGCAGCTGACAAGGCGAAAACTGGTTAAAGATTTATTTATTGTTAGCTCTTTGTTTTGTTCTCGAATTCTGCGACCATTCGTTTAACTTTCTTTTCTAATTGCCGCTCATACACATGTTCCGGTATCGGCGGCGACAGAGTCTTTTTCTTATGCAAATCAGCTGGCGGCACTATGCGTCTTTCGCCTGTTTTAACGGTGGCTTTTTCGCCGTCAACGCTATCTTCAAAATCTTCCAGTGCTTCAACAATCCAGTAGCCTTCACTTTCTGTTACAACCTTAACCTTGTACAATCCCTTGTAATACAAAAATTCGCTCATAATAACCACAAGATAGTATTTCTTTTAAGGGTAAATAAACACTCTCACTTGGACGACTACAGCTGGTATTCTTTGCATTTTTCTACAAGCCACACTTGGCTGCCAGCGTTACCCATAAACTTCTTGAATAATTCAGCGTTTTCGGTGTGGATTGGGAAAATCTGTTTGGCATTTATCCTTCTGAGCGCTGCCTTCAACTGCAATGGCATCATGTGCCCTGAGACATGTACGTGGTATTGCGGCAAACCGTAGTGGCTGAGCCAATTAACCAGGCGTTCATAATCAATTTCCATCTCCTCGTTGAAGGGTTCAGACGCCGATAGAACATAGCAGCTGCCGGCTGCTGGCTGAATGGAAATGAGCTCTTCAAAATCATAGAAGCTGACCGCTAAAACCATCTTGCACTGCTGCTTCGAAACTTCGAACACGTCGAAAATCTTGTTTTCTCCATCAAAGCGTTCAATCAACTGGTTTTCCCATTTGTCATAGCGCTTCTTCGACTTTCGAAAAATCAATATCCCCTCATCATCCAGCGCTGGAACCTGCAAGTGTATATCGTTGCGAAGTGCATCCAGCAGGTAAGCTTGTTTTAGTGAAACAGCAAGGCACCTATGGTTCTTCTTGGCAACGTGGTAAAACGTGTTCAAGCGGTCAATGTCTGAATAGCCAAATTCTGCAAGCATTATGCCATCGACTTGTGCAGTAATTTTATCCAGTTTCGCTTCAACTTCCACTTCGTTGGAAACTGTTGCACCAACCATGTTCGTGGCTTCAGTAACAATCGCCACTGGATCAGCTTCCTTGGCTTTTTCCACAAATTCATGCGTCATCTCAGGCTTGGCGCCGTGGTCTCGAAAGTCGCCTGTGTAAACAACAGAGCCATTTGAAGTGTGAATGATAAAGCCGTAAGCGCCTGGAACTGAATGATCAACATGAAACGGCTCAACAACTAAATTGTCAACTTGAATTTTTTTGCCAGTTCTGAAGACATTGAAGTTGATGTCTGCAACATTGAATTCCAAGTCAGCACGCCGAATGTCACTTAGGGTCTTCAGAATGGTTTGTGTTGTTTCGCCGCAGTACACGGGAATTTCCCGTTTAATAAATGACAAATAAGCCGAATGATCCAAATGCCCATGCGAAAGGAACACGGCGTTTGTTTCAGGCGGGCTTTGGTCAAACTTGTATATCCCGCTTATTTGTGGGAGGATTCCGAGTTCTTGGAGGCTTTTCTCGTTTTTAGGAGAAAGAAAAGGCGGCGAGTAAAACTGTTTTTTAGCGGTGAAAGACATGCCGAAATCAAAGAAAACCCTCGTATCTCGGTCTTGGAGGAGGATTTTGTTTCCGCCTATCTCGTTAACTCCGCCATAGAAGGTTAAGGTTGTCTGATTCTTTACCATACGGCTTCACTTCGGAGTTTCTGTGTTTCTGCAGACGTTTGAAATAACCGAAATAATGGACCACATTGTGAAAATGCCGAAAACCCGCGTGTACTTAGGAGTGCCGGCTTTTTTGATTACATTGACGTCTCCGCCGGCTTTTAAGTAGCCATTTATGAACGCTTTTGCAATCGATTCAGCTTTACCATTGCCATAAAACGGTTGAATGTAGTGCCCTGCATAATACAGGAACACGGCTACATCCCAGGCTTTGTCGCCTTTGGCGTCTTGAGCGGCTTGCTCGAAGTCAATCATGTAAATAGTTCCATCCTGTTTAACCAGCATGTTTTCGGGTTTTGTATCCCCCAAAACAATATTGTGAGAGTGAACTTGAGCCATTATTTCCCCGGCCTTGCCCAATTGTGCTATTTCTGCTTCAATGGTGTCCTGTGGTGTAGCCGTGGATATACGTTTAATGGCTTGGGTGAGGTTTTCTCCATCAATGTACTCCATGAAAATTAAACGCTCAGCATTACTTACATGCAAAATCTTCGGCACATTAAACCCTTCACTGCGCAAAAACTCGCTAATGGCACATTCCTTTGCAAGTCTAGCTTGACCTGAAACAGCAAAGGACCTTGCACCTAAAGACCACAAAGTTAATGGAAACCATTTGAATCCAGACCAGTCTTTAAAGCGTTTAGCTAACACCTTCGTTTCACTGCCATTCGCATGAGCATTGATCAAGTACACGTCGTTCAGCATTCCACCGACTGGTTCAACTTTAATATCTCCATTTTGACCCTTCAAAAGCATTTTTTGAGCAAAACCCTTAATGTCAATTTTATCTGCTAACGAAACCAAACCGGCTGAAGTTGGAAAGAAAACGTATTTTTGGGGATCAATAAACAGGTAGTTCGGGTCTGGCTGTTTTCTCCAATTAATCTTTTGCGTTTTTAGAAAGGCTTCGGTATTCTGTGAAACAATATTCATTAGCTGAGGGAAAACCCCAAAGAACGACGCGAAAATCGTCCGCGGCGCATTTTTTGACAGGTTAATAATTTTGATTCTTGGGTCTTGGCATCGGGCAATAAACTTCTTTGAAATCATTACGTAACCATTTAAAAAGTTAATTTTTTCCTCCGCTTCAAGCTGCCTCAAAGCTTCATTGTAACTGCCGAGTGATTCGGTTTCGTTTAATGTGAGTCCATTCACTAAGTCTGAGAGGTCATAGGCAAGCAAAGGGAAAACTCGGATACGATTCAAAAGCACCTCGTACATGAAGTATTGCGGCTTAATTTGAATTCGATGAGCAAGCTCTGGGAAACTTAACGTCAAATTCTCAAGTAATTCAAGAATCAAACGTTTCTTCAAGGTTACTTCTTTTTTATGTAAGTAGTCGTCGCCGTAAAGGGATGAGTGAGGAAAAACAAGTTTACTTGCAATGGCTTCTCCTAGAAAGCCTCTTTCGATATCTCGCTCGAAAATCCACTGGTCAACAGCAAAAACAAAAACGGTTCTTTCATTTACTGTTTTTAGGTAACTCATTACTCTAGGTTGAAAATCATGGATTACAAGCATTATATCTATTAATGTTTTCTCGTTAGCTGTTCTCATTGAATATTTGTCAACATGAGCTATAGCGGTGATATTTGCGGAGCCAGCGACATGTCTACAAAACTCGAAGATTTGATTATTCAATTCGCTGTTTGCGCTGCTGCTAATTTGTTTCAACTGGTCACCTATAGTTTGACCAATATAGAATTAGCATGTTGATATATTTAAAACACGTTTGTTAACAAAATGAAAAAGTAACTTTTTAACTGAACACCACAACCCAGCTTAAAGGCTACTTTCTGCCGGAAAGCGCTTTAAGTTTTTTGATTTAGCGGATTTCAAATGCTAAGCGGTTAGTTGGGTCGCTTCTTCCTTTCTTGGCTATCATGCTTACTGTCGATTGGGTTGGTGATTCGAGGGTCATTCCTGCGTTTGTTTGGATTGATATTTTTCGGCATATCAGGTTTAAGGAATCTTCAGTGAAGTTCAGCATGCTTTGTCCATTGCTTGTTAGGCTGTAAATTTTTCTCGGTCTTTCGTTGTTCATGTTCCATTCGCTGTTTACAAAGCCTTTCTTTTCAAGCGTGCCTAGCAATGGGTAGATGGTGCTTGGGCCGAAGTATACGCCGAAGTTTTTGCGGATTTTGATTATTATTTGGTATCCGTGCATTGGTTGGGTGCTTAGGAATTGTAGTATTATTAGGTCTAGTAAGCCTTTCATTAGTTTGGTTGAAACTTCTTTTTGTGAGTTTATGGCTGTTAACATTTTTTGTTTCTCCATGTGTATTTTTGTTGAACAGTTTTTCTGTTCTACTTGTATACAATATGTCCTCTTTCGGACATATCTTGAGTCTTTACTTATCATAAACCCAGATATAAAGCTTCATACATAACCAAAGCATACGAAAACATAACCGCAATATAACCACAACACAAAATTAACATAAGCTAAATAAATAGAACCATCAAACAATTCACTAACAACAGTCAGCGGGAAAAAACCAATGTCTGAAACCTACAAAAAAGAAATTGTACAACACATAATCAGAAACCTACTAGACATCCAACTATTACGAATAGTGCAAGCCCAACCAACATGGGGATACAAAATCAAAAAACAAGTAGAAGCAGATTTTAACGTAAAACTAAGACATGGCGCACTCTACCCCGCGCTAAACTCTCTTGAACAAAAAGGCTTCCTTGAAAGTAAAAAACAAAAAAAAGACGGACGAGCCCGCAAAGTCTACACTATAACAGAAAATGGCAAAACCTACCTGCAAACATACTACAGCGTACTGCAGGGACAACTTGAGAGCAGAAACATAAAATCCAATTAAACTCAAATTCTATTTTTAACTTTCTTCAGCGAATCCTTCAAAATTGGATTTTTGATACATACTTTAACATGCAGACTAGCATAGCCAACAAAGAAGCATGACAAAGCTTTTATTGCGAGTAATATGACAAAAAATTAGGGAAAACACGAATGACAATCAAATCAAGCAAGACTTTAGGCGGCATAGGCGCAATATTGCTATTCATCGGTGGTTTAGCACCAATATTGCTATTTGCCAGTGTTTCAGCGTTTGTTGCGGTGCCATTTCTGGCGTTACTGGGGCTTGTAGGCTTAATACTTGTTCTGGTCGCATTGCACGATTTAGCTAACAATTACAAAGAAGGCGGCATATTCAATAATGCACTTTACAGTTTTATAACTGGAATAGTGGGTATAGTAGCCACAGGAATAACATTTGTTTACCTATTTTTTTACACAACAATCCTAACGGATTTCCTTCGCGCTATCTTTCCAGGGTGGAATGGCGACTGGTCAACGCTTGCAGGGTTAACACCAGACACTTCAAACATTACTACAAGTAACTCCGCACCTCTCATAGAAGCATTCTTTTTAGCACTAGCGGTCCTGTGGATTTTCAGTATAATCGCAGCTTTCTTCGCTAGACGATCACTAAAAGTGCTATCTGCAAAAGCGAGTGTAGGCTTATTCTCAACTGGAGCCCTACTGTTGCTCATAGGCGGTTTTCTTGTAATAGTTGGCATAGGCTTCATTCTAATGTTGATCGCTCTACTGTTGATTGCAATTGCGTTTTTCCAGATAAAACCGCAGCCAGAACAACCTGTAGCAACGGCGACTCCTTCACCATCAATGCCGACTCCGGTCTAAAAGCCAACAAACATTTCCATTTTTTTATTTCTATTTTTAAAGCAAAGCGTTTATTTTACGCTGATGACGTTTGTCCTATGAGGGATGATGTCGCCGTCCCAGCCTTAGGGCAAAGTAATTTCTTTCTGTTTTTTGTTGTTTCTTTACTCATTTGTTCTCTCTGTGTTCTTATTGTCGCTATCTAGTTATAAGCTTTTAAGAAAAATCAACTACGTTTATGCTTCTTGCGATAAACCAGCAGACCAACGCTTATGCCAACAACTACTGCTATGGCGGCAGCAACAGTTATTGCAGTTTGAGTTAGGTAGAGCTTTGACTTAATTACTGCTGGTACATCAACAGAAAAATTCATTGTTTGGGAAGTTCCCATGTTTCCAGACGTATCGTTAGCATAAACTGTTATGCTATGAAAACCGTTTGTAAGATTAGTTATTGTGCTATTGCCAGTTATAGTTATGTTCTTTTTTCCATCTAAACTGTAACCAACCCATTTCATAGGTTCATTAACTGTGAAATTCAAAGGCAAATCTGCGGTATGGTAAGTTTTGTTCTCTGTTGACAGAATTGCGATTGAGGGAGGGGCGTTTATTATGAAATCAATTGAAGAAGAAACGTGTGAGCCATCGTGTATATTCGCATACACTGTTATGTGGTGTATTCCATCTGGGATTTCTTTAAAATTAGCCGTTATGGAGAGTCTGAACAACATTTTGGTATTTAACG
Source organism: Candidatus Bathyarchaeota archaeon (assembly GCA_003133625.1). Classification (GTDB taxonomy): domain Archaea; phylum Thermoproteota; class Bathyarchaeia; order Bathyarchaeales; family Bathycorpusculaceae; genus Bathycorpusculum. The sequence continues at coordinate 13,030 of PKYH01000036.1, forward strand.
TTTGGTTGTTAACGTTATAGATGCAATGCATTCCTTCTTGCCAATCCGCTTCGTAGTAGACGCTGTTAATTGCCCATTTTTGTGTACCTATGTTGACTTTTACAATGGCAGTATTATTGCTAAGAACTTCATTGTTCAGAGGAGAGAGAATTATCATGGTTAGGTTTTCATGGCTCAGCCCACTTATTGCGAATGGGGATTGAATTGAATCTGCGTCCCAAATATCGTAAGATACTTCTGGTTCAGCAGTAGTGTCAGCCTTAACGATGCATATGCTTCCAGTTATAGAAACGATAAGCATTATAGAGAACAGGGCTACAAGAAGTATCTTGTTATTCATTTCGTTCACCAAAAAGCATCTTACCTTGCTGGCGGTATATTACTCTCCTCAAAGAACAGGCTGTTCCGCTTAAAGAACAGGAAAAAAACGGTTAATAGAGAGATATACGCTTGCTTGGAAAAAGGTGTCAAGATTCGGTCAATTTTAGAATAAGACTATGTTTCTCTCTTTCTTGGCGGCTTGTTGTGCAAAAACAGAGTCCTTAGGTGCGAGGAGGGTGCCCTTTAGGGAGGTGTACTCGCTACCTGAGGTGTTTTTGCTCAGAGAGGCAGGGCATACGATTAAAGTCTACAATGACTAAATCTTTCGCTTGGTTTATTTGTTGTTCTCTTTTTCTTCGGCGCTCGTCTCTGCAATTCGGCGTTTTAACTCTTCTTCATTTTTTTCAATTCCCTTATCTATCGCGCGCTTGGCACTAACAGCCATAACATAAGCGATTGATGAAAGAAAAGGGAAAAGCAGCACTATCGTAGCTATCCCAAGATAATAGACTTCGCTACGGAAAAAGAAGTTTAGCACCAAATAAAGAATTAGTGTAATAATAAAAGCTAACGAAAAAATAGTGCAGATATTTTTAACAATTTTCTCAATATGCCCTTTCTTATCCACTTTAGACGCCCAAAAATACTCTAAGCATTAGCTATAAAAAATTTTGGCTAAACACCACAATGACAAGAGGCGCTTTGTACCCTTGGTCGGTTTTTTTTGGGTCTTGGGGTTGCAGTTCTTCTTTAAATGTCTTAACAACTTGGCTACTTTTTTAATGGTTGATTCTTCATAGGCGTTCTTCTTCATCCAGAGCATTATATTAACAATGTTCATATTAGACTGGGATGCTGTTTTAAGAACGGGGGATGATGTCGCCGTCCCAGTCTGATCGGGAAAGATGAAGAATTCGAGATTTAGACAGACCCCAAATAATTTTTAAAATCCATGTAGCTTACTTTACGAAGCTTCAGCCAAAAAGGGTAAGTATAAGCGAATTTAAGCATCAGCAAAGCATTTGCTAGCTCCAAGTGGGCAAATGTATTCGAAAAATTTGCTCTCCTCCAACACTTTTATGCTAATCTAATTATATTGTACAGTGGTGACTCTTCATGAACGTGAAGGAAGCCTTATCTAAGCTGCAAAGTTACTCGAAGGAGCTTGGCCTCGACTTGACTAAAGCCGAGGATAGGTTCAAATGGTTCTTGGCTTCGGTACTTTTTGCCAAAAGAATCTCAGCTGAAACTGCTAAAGAGACTTACCTTTATTTTGAACAGGAGGATCTGACAAGCCCGGACGCCATATTGGAAGCTGGGTGGGACCGCTTGGTGGAAGTTCTTGACTCTGGGGGTTACACTAGATACGATTTCTCCACAGCCACAAACCTTCTGGGAATCGCAAAAACGCTGAAAGAAAAGTACGGCGACCTCGAACGACTTCATGCAGAATCTAGCAGCCCCACAGACTTGGAAAGGCGCCTGCAAGAGTTCAAAGGTGTTGGCCCTGTAGGTGTAAGCATATTCCTAAGAGAACTGCGGGGAATCTGGGAAAAAGCAAAACCCAAACCTTCGCCGATAGCAGTGGCAACGGCACAAAAAATTGGACTAAACCTTGAAGACGTGGAACGCTATGAATCTCAACTCGTTCGATTAAACCTTGAGTACTGCAAAAAACGCCGAAGCTCAGAATGCCCACTCAAAGACAACTGCCCAGATAAGGTAGGCACTAAAAGCAACAATAGAATTTAGCACTAATTCAGTTTCATTTAATATGTACAGATTTTGGATAAGTCTTATTAGGTTATAGAATTTCACTCTAGACTAAATGAAATTCAAGCAACTGACAGTTCTGCTTATTCTTCTGCTGATTTTACCACTTTGCCTAAACTGCGGTTTGCCCACCAAAGCGGTCACCACACAGACTTCGCCAAGCCTATACGTAGGCGTTGATGTCGCCTTCGAAAGCATAGCTACGACTGAACAATTAATCGATAATATTAGTTCTTACACAAATTTTTTTGTAATCGGGTGTTATGGAGGCTATAATGAAACAAGACTCACCATTATCAGCCAGTACGTCTATGACAAGGGTTTGACCTTCATAGTTTACACTGATGACCCAAGATATCCCTCAAAACAATGGCTTGCAGATGCCCAAAACAATTATGGTAACCATTTCTTGGGAATTTATTTCTATGACGAACCAGGCGGAAAGCAACTTGACCAGTCACCTTACCCAATCGTCCCAGAGACGGCTGTCACAGAGGCGGCTAACTATAGCTTTAGTGATGCGGCGAACCAGTACGTTAGTACCTTAAATTGGTGGCTACGCAGTGGACCGTATGCAATTACCAAAAATTTTCCTTCTTCATCAAAATATCAATTGTTCACCTCGGACTATACACTTTACTGGTATGATTATGAAGCCGGGTACGATACGGTTTTTGCAGAGTTTGCCTTAAGTTACAACCGAACGCTGAACATTGATCTCTGCAGAGGTGCAGCCACAGTTCAGAACAAGGATTGGGGCATCATGATAACTAATGCCTACACTCAACCGCCCTACATGGAGTCAGGACCAAATCTTTACAACGACATGTTGCTAGCATATGAAAACGGCGCAAAATACATCATAGTATTTGACAGCGACCTAAACTGGACACAAAACGTCTTGGACCCAACACGACAGCAAGCCATGCAACAGTTCTGGCAGTACACACAAGCCCACCCCAGAACAATCAGTCCAGTAAGCGACAGATCCGCGTATGTTCTTCCTGAAGATTATGCTTACGGTTTTCGTTCACCGACGCAAGACACAATCTGGGGACTATGGATCATACCACAAAACGATTCGCTTCTCCTTGACCTCAGCATGAGTATTTCCACACTCTTTCAAATGTACGGCAGCAATTTAGACATAGTTTATCCAGATGGACCACGAACTATAGAGTCTGTCGGATACCACAACGTAATCTACTGGAACGATACAAGGCTTATACCTAATTTGCCGCCCATACAATCTCCAAGCCCTATTCTTAGATCTTCCACATCGCCCATAGAGCAGCCTACGTCGACCGCTGACCCTCAACAAGGCGCTTCCTCACAAGTTTACCTTTATGCGATTGCAACGAGCATTCTAGTTACTGTTGCGGTTGCTACCGCAGTTTTAGAGGCTCGAAGAAGACGCTGAGAATCTGCATATTTTTAAGCGCAGACAGATGTTTTCAGATAGGTAATGTAAATAGGGCACATCTTTAAAATTAATCTTGGAAAATGCCCAGTGAGCTGAGAACGTATGAGCAGGAAAACAATTTACCTCCAGCATAGCTTTCTATTCTTCGCATTCCTACTGGTCTTATTGTTTGTTGTTGTTGCGCTAGTTTTTGTTGGGGCCATAAGCATTGCCTTCGCAGATGTCGGCTTCACTCCTGTTATTATCTTGCTGATTTTGGTCGGAACCTTGATTGGAAGCTTCATCAACATTCCATTGCTGAAACTGAGAACCGCCATACCCGTTGTACATGAAGATTATGTCAGCTGGTTCGGCATGACCTATCGAATCCCCCATGTGGAGCACGAAGAAGCCATCACAGTAGTCGCAGTTAACGTTGGCGGCGCCCTGATACCAACCGCCGTCAGCATTTACCTGCTCAGCAAATCGGCACCCTCAACGATTATCCTCAGCTTCATAGGCGTCTTAGCCGTTGCACTGGTAACCCACACGGTAGCCAGACCAGTCAAAGGCGTAGGAATAGCCACCCCAGCGTTCATCCCGCCAATAGCCGCAGCAGTAGCCGCACTCATTCTTTCACCAGCGCAACCACGAACAATCGCCTACGTGGCAGGCGTACTTGGAACACTCATAGGCGCTGACCTACTGAACCTTCGGAAGATTCCCAAGCTCGGCGCGCCAGTTGCCAGCATAGGCGGAGCAGGCACCTTCGACGGCGTATTCTTAAGCGGCATAATCGCAGTGCTGTTGGCTGGACTGTAAAATAAAAATAAGGATTTTTTTAACGGGAAACTTGAAGAAAACTTTAGCTGAAATTCATAAGTAATAAAAACTGACCTTCCAAATTTCTATCTGCGTCAAGCTTAACCAAGGACGATAATCAGAATAACTAATAGTTGAGGAATAACATATGGGCAACGGGGCGTTTGGCGGATATCTCTCGTTATTTGGCTTTGTTCTTTTAGTCATAGGTATCTTAGTAGCTTATTCATCAGTGGGCATGGTTCAGCAGAATTCTTTTAGTTCAGATTATTCAACACTCTCAGACGCTTCTATAATACTATTAATAGGCGCTATGGTTGGAGTAGTTGGAGCAGCGCTCTTATTAATTGGGTTTCTTTCAGCAAAACGTGAACTGAGACATCTCTACTATTAGCGCTATGAGCGCGGTTTCTTCTTTTTTTTGTTGACTCAGTGTTGTTATTAGTTACTGAGTTTGGATCTTTATTCTGAGTTATCAAAGTTTATTTTGCTATTTATAGAGAAGTAATCAGGTGCAAAGTTGGCAACTTCAAAAGGCAAACGCAAACGCAGTAAAGCCATGATAATTATGCTTCTTCCAGCACTCATCGTCATATTCATTATGGGATGGTTCATGTACTGGATGGGCGACCAAAAAAGAAGTGACAAGATACAACATAAACCACCCCAAAAAGACAACGTAACCATTATGCCCATAGTTTTTGAAGAACCACAAGAAATAAAAAATGCATAATGCAAAATGCAACAGCTTCTTTTCAATCATTTGCCACTGTTAAGCTAAAATGCTAGCGGAGCTCGTATGCTTTTCATTTCAAAAAAGCATTCAGGATAACCGTAGCCCTTCTCTTTTAACTCGCTTGTTTAGTTCCTTTTTCCTTTTTCGTCTCGGACTCTCGCGGTGGTTCTATTATTCTCACAGGTTCATGGTGTCTCATCTTCAGATTTTTCTCAAGGTGCTCTAAGTCTTTTTCAAAAAGGTAAAATTTCTCATGCAATTCTGCCTTACGGTGTGCTTGCTTGTACGTTAAACCCTCTGTTTCCATCAATGTGAGCTCGTACTTCTCGTGTCCCTGAAGAATCCGCTCCCTTCTTTTTGGATCGTCATACACATCCTGCCGCATCCAAATCTCATCTTCAGGAATCTTTCCACGCATGTTCTCTGGCAATTCGTTCTGGGGACACAGACCATGAAGCGCGATATAATCGCCCATAACGGACCGCGGCTTCACTACCACCTTAAAAGGCAATGACTCCTTCCCACGACCGTAAGGGTCATAAGGCTCCGCTTCAGCTTTCCTCTCTTTTTCCATCTTATTTCATCTATCCAGAAAATCAACTGAAATTCAATGTATAATAACTAGTAGTTAATCTTTTGCGGAGTAGAGATTCTTTGTCGGGTGAATCAAGACAGCGTTATACGGGTCGGATTAAAACTTGAACCGGTTCGGTCTTAGGATACTTACCCAACTATATGAACGGTAGATTGCGAATGCACTGATAGAGTGGGGCTTCCCATTTGCCGCCAACCATCTTTAGGAAGGATGAGTAGGCGTCTGCTGCGTTGTTTTTTTATTGGTAAAGGATAAGGTTGTTTCAGCCTCAGATTGTGAAAATATGGCGCCGCCGAAAGGATTCGAACCTTTGACCGACTGGTTAACAGCCAGCCGCTCTACCGGGCTGAGCCACGGCGGCAAAGCATAATGCTTATGCCACTTTTGAGTTTCAATATAGTATTTAAGGTTAGTCTTCTCGAAAACTCAGTTATTCTATCTGCCGCACTTTGGACTTTGCTATTGCCGCGAAGCCCTTGTAGAACTCTTTCATTATGCGTTGGTACCATTTGCCTGAGAATGTCCAGTCAAGCAGATTGTCAACCCAGTAAAAGTCATGTTCAGCACATTGAATCAAAAGTTGTTTATGCAGTTCATTTAGCTTGGTGTCTGTAAACCAATCTTCACTTTTCAATTTGCCCAACGGAACAAAGAATAATGGAACAATGAGGCTTCGCATTTCCTTAAGGTCATCGACTAACTCCATTGTTTTAATGATGTCTGATTCTTGCTCTTCAGGTAACCCAAGAATCAACGTGCAGGCGGGAACGAGCTTGCTGTCATGCATTAAACCCATGCCATTGCAGACAACATCATGCCAATCTTCAGCTTTAAACGGGTGAGCTTTCGCAGGCATAATCTTCTTTGCTATTTCTGGAGAACCAGTTTCTATACCTACTTCTGCGCCCCACCAAGCTTGATTTTGAAGGATAAGCTCAGATAATTTCGAGATAAGCTTGGGTTTTGATGCTACTGCAGCCAAGGAACAATGGCTCCAACTTATGCTTTGACACCTTTTCGTTACTAACTCATGCAGTTGCACGAGTTTCTCTTCGTTGGGCGTTGTATTTTTTGAGCCGTAAAGCATGACATCTTCGGCGTGAAGACATGCACTAGTTACTTTGCCTGAATCAAGATTAACGCTTAATTCACGATCAATCTTTTCAATCGGATACCATCGCAGGGGTCTTAAAGTAACATTGCAGAATTGGCAACCTCTGCAGCAGCCTCTGCCAATCTCAATCAAACCGTTAATTGAAGGCTGAACAATGTCAGGGATCTCTTCTAAACTGGGTGCTTCATCAACCCCAACTTCATAATGGCTTGGGATTTCTTCTCCTCCGATTGCTGCCCTGAAAAATTTTCCAATCACATTTTCTGCTTCTCCTTCAATGACGCAGTCAATGCCTAAATCCTTAACGGCTTTTTCTCGGTAACGAAACTGCCATGCTCCAGGTCCACCAACAATAACCTTTAACCCATTTTGTTTCGCTTTTTTAACGGTTTGGCTTTTTAGCAAAGCTTGAAAGTGCTTTGCAAGGTATGGTTCCTTCTTGAAAATAGAAGCAAGAGTTGAAGAAGCTGGACCTAACCCAAACGGATCCATAGTGTAAACGCCAAGAACTTTTGCGTCATTAAGATAGCTACGTAAATGGTTTGGACTTACTGTCTCAACTTTAAAGCCTTCTTTTAAAAGTTGAGCTTCAGTTTTTCTTAAGCCGTAAGGCGCAGTCCAAGGACGACCATTTCTTGTTTTTAATGGTGGAAAGAAAAGGTAGCTATAGAGCCATTCTGGAATAAAATTTGGAGGCGCACACGTACCAAACCCGAGGAACTCGTTGTTATGATAATTGCTCATTAAAGTCCTGTCAGCAGTTAACACTACCTCTGCCATGGCCCCTTCACCACTTCATCATTTAAAATCTTCTAAGGCGCTTTCTCTAGAAAGTGCGAGGCAGATATAACTTTATTGCTCGCTTGGTTAACATACTTTCAAACACTTTTTAGTTAACTAACCTGATTTAACAATATTATGAGGATAAGTTTTGTCAACTTCAAAAANNGTGCGAGGCAGATATAACTTTATCCTAGCTGTTCTGCTTGTATTGCCTACGTTTTGGCGGTTGATGTTGATTTTAGACATAGTTTGAGAACCTCTTTGGCTTTCGATAGAAGTGAACTTGCGCTCCGTTGAATGTTATTTCGTCATATTTATTCCAGCCTGCTACTCCAAGTTTCTGAATTTCCTCTTGCGTTGTTGCTGTTGCTGTTTCAAACTGATCGTCTTTAAACTGGATCATGCCAATGTACTTCATAGCGTTTTCGATACGTTTGAGGCCTAGAAGTTTTTTGACTATTAGCACATTTCCGTTTGTGTGGTAGGCTATCATTGTTCCGCCCCAATGCCTAAAGGTTCTAAGTTCTATTGACAGTAACCTAGGGTTTTGTTGTGTTTCAGCAAGTCTTTTTCTTAATCTTGTGTAGGAACAGCTTATACTGCCATAAGTGCAAGTGAATATTCTCGGTTCTTTTCTCGGTAAACAACTGAGCATTGATAATAGTCGGCTAGTTACTTGAAGGGTTCGCGGTAGGTGTCCTTTTACTGGATGGTTTATCTTTATCGTTTGCTCTTTTTCCGATATGTCTATCCATTCAATTCTAAGCACTTCAGAGGGATCGCCGTAAGTTTCCTTAAGAGTTTGAAGATATGTTGCAAGTTTTTTGGTTCTAGCTGCACTTATTAACGCATCAAGTTCCGATTCGTCAGGGATAAACGGTATTATTTCTTCTTGTTTGTATTTTGGCATAGCCCATTCTATTTTAAGCATTGTTGCAAAAGCGTTGTAGGCACAAACATATTGCAGTTTCATTCCGTTTTTAACAGTCATTCTTCCAATAGCTTCTTTAACGGTTTCGGGGTCATGTAAGTTAGCTCCGAGTTTGGCAAGCCGTCTAATCAGGTTAGGGTATTCTGATTCTTTACAAAAACCTTCTTTCTCCAGGTACGCTAGGAATTGCGCTATTAATCCAGCTACGTTTGGCGGTAGTTTTTCATCTCTCGCGCAAATTTTATATTTTTGCGCTGAAACCAAATTTTTCGCCTTCGCGCATATTTGGCTACCTTCTTTATTATTGTCTTGGACATTTAAGCTAGAGGGATCAGTGAATCTATAACCGCAAGATCGACAGATAAAACGCTGCTTCCGTTCACCATTTGACAGTTTCCTTATACCGTTTTTAAAGATTCTGTCTTTATTGCATTCAGGGCAAACAATAACGGTTTGAGTTTCGGATTCCATTTTTAAGAACCCTCTTCAGTAGTTTTGAACCCAGGACATTTAAGCGGCATTTCTGCATTTTCAGATCGGTAAAAAGGGTTAGAAGCTGTACAAAACCTTGTTGTAAAATTTTTGCATACATCAGCACAAAATATATGTGTGCGCGGGGGGTGGGGTATAGAGTATTTTTTCCAACAAGCAAATATCTTCTCTTTAAGTTCTTTAGTTATGCAATCTAAATTAAATTTACTTATAGCACTAGATACCCCACCCCTTTCACACACATATCTAGTAGTACGTTTATCAATCGGGTCTGGTTGCTCAATAATGAGACCTGCAGCTTCCATTGATTCAATCAAATCTTTTGCTTTACCACGACCAACATATCTATGGTGAATTCTGAAATATATTTCTTGAAATTCTTTTCTTGAAAAACCATTAGGATAAGTTTCAGAATCAGCCATTTCAATTTTGAAAGTGTTAAAAACTTCGTAGACTTCCGGCGGGATTCCTAACTCGTTTGCTTCGCTGACTGTGCCATAATATTTGAATCCTATTTCAATATCCTCTTGGGTGGCTGTTATAGTTGTGTCTGTGTCCTCATTTTCCACTGGATTTCTTTGTTGATAATTCAGGATTGCATTGCCTTTGATTATGTTTAGAAGCCTGGAGACATCTCTCGAATTTCTTGATTGTAGAAACGTCCGTTTCTCCATAAAGTTTTGATAAATTATTTCTCTAAGCTCAGTTGGAATAATGATTTGTTTTATTTTTGCTTGTCTGATTGCTTTAACTCTTTGAATCAAGGCTTGTCTTTTCGGGTCTGTAGCTAACGTTTTTGCAAAGGTTTCTCGGTCACTCTCTTTTTCAATTTTGAGCATTATGGCTTCTCTTATTTTTTCTTGTGTATGCTCTGGGCTGAGTAGTAAAAGGCGTGTTTTTTCTTGTTCATTTTGTTTGTAGTTTGCTGTGCAAAAAACAACAGTAGGATATCCACGAACTATAATGTTCTCTGAGCGCTGTCCTGACTTCTCACTTTTATTAGTGATTTTTAAGCGAATTTCTTTTTTGTCATGGCTAAGTAGTGGCCTCAAATTCTCCAATAGTTTGGCGTGNNCTAAGTAGTGGTCTTAAGTTCTCCAATAGTTTAGCGTGTGGTTGATCGAGAAAAATTAAGAGGATTCGCTCCAAATCAACTAGTCTTATTTTATGTTTTTTGTCTGGTTCAACATCTCTGTGGTCTGTTGAATCAGGTATCAATGTACCCCATTCATGGAAAAAGGCGGTTGGTGAGCAATAACCTAAAGCAATAACGTCTTGATCTGGAAAGTAGCAAGATAATTCTAACGGAATATAACTTTTTCCACTTGAGGATTCAGCTAAATAACCTATGTTTATTTGATCTGCTTCAGTGTACGTGCAAAGCAAACTTAAAAAAGTGATTATTTTGTTATTATCATCATGTTTAACTGTGGATCCTAGAGTTTCTTTTAGTTCATCATCGGTGAGAGGTTGGAGAGTTATTTCTTCATAAAGCGGTTCTATTTCTTTTGGTGCCAGTACTGGGGTTGTTGGTTCTATTTTTTTTAATATTTTTCTATTGTATGATGGGCAAACTTCACCTAGGCAGCCACCGTTTTTATGGATAGATTTGCATGTCCAGGGTTTAATTTTTTTGTGTTCGGGGTCTTTTTCAATCGTGTTTAGGACGTTGTTTACTTCTTTTTCGCTTTTCTCATAGTTGTAATCATCAAACTTTTTGCAGATTTCTAGGATTTCTTCTTTATTATACATATTAAAATACAATTCTTTAACAAGCGCTTTCCTTAGTCCTGTTTCGCTGTTTCGGGTTTCTATATCCTTGTTTATGCTCATTCTGCGCCTTTCGGGTACAATTATGAAATTAGCAAAACAATGTCTCAATTTTCTAAGTTTAATGGTGTCTATTCCAGGTATTGTTAAGTTACTTTGTGGCTGTTGCTTTTCTGGTTCTATTTTTGTTTCTGGTTCTGCATCTTTTAGACTGAGAATGTAATTGCTGAACTCTTGAATTTTAGACGTTTCTCCTAGCTGGATTAATTTGGCTTGTCGGTGTGGCCTCTCTTCAGTTGGTACACCTTTCAAGCTAGGNNCTCCACACACCTGGAACCTTAATTATGCGTGGCAGATCAGAAATATTGTCAAACTCAGGTAGCTTTAGTTTTTCTTTGTATTCGGTAAAAAACAGTTTTAGCTTTGCGTCTATTTCTTCTTGATTAGTTACTGTTATGTCACATGGCAAACAAACCCTATAGCCATTTCCAGAAAAGTCTATGTAGGGCTCTATTCCGAATTGTTGTTTAATTAGATTAACTAGGTCGTTTTTCCAGCTTTCAGCTACTTTAACCTCTAGCTCTGTTGCAGCTTGCTTTCGCTTATCAGGTGTAGGGCCATCTATGTCAAATGGGAATCCAGTTATATGTTTGACATCTTCGGCTGTTCCGCCTTCCCTGACTCGTGGGTTTATTCCGGCGTAAACTTGGCGTTTACCATTCCATGTTTGGCAAACTTTGATAAAATCCTCTTCATTGGTTACAAAAAACTGTGTTGATCTACCTTTGCTTTCAGGATTCCACTCGATAACGCGAACCTCAGTAAACTCTCCTGTTCCATGCCTAAGCCACTTGTAAAACTGCCTAGCATCTGATTCGTTAAAGGTGTACTGTGGTTGCGTCAGTATCATCGTTGCGGCTTCTCCTTACATTCTTGACATACCCATTTACCCTGTCTCAAGTTCTGCGAAAAACTATTCAGCATTCTGCGCAAAGGATTTGAGATCGGAATAAAAAAGCGGATGTCGGTTTGTCGGCCGCATTGTTCGCAGATCATTCAGAAGGTTCTCCGAAGATTACCTGTTTCATTTCTCCGCGCACGTTCATCTTGGCTTTTGAGATTTTGACTTTTTTACCAATCCAGGCGTCCGTTTCGTCGCCAAACTTTGCAGATAGCTTTTTCAATGTTGTCTTGTTTGGTGTCCAGGTTTTTGCTTCGCCGTTCGCTGTGGTTATTGGAATCTCAAAATATGCTTTCCCGAAAACCGATTCTTCCTCAGAAATCAGTGTAGGCTTCGCGATTATAGTTACCACTTCACCGTCTTGGACTGAATCAGCGTGGAGAAATTCGTCTAAATCGCTTACTCTTGGCAAATTTTCACCCCCTTAAAAATCTGTACTTCTTTCTTTTCAAAAACTGGTTGAATCGTGATAACACGGTCAACTTCTAATGCCATGGCTGTAATTTTTCGTCCTTCTTGTTCTTCAGCGTTTGATAACCATGTCGCTGGTATTGTGATTGCTTTGCTGTTTCCAACTTTGAGGATTTTTCTTGTTATTGGCATTCTTCTTTTTCACCGTTAGAACACTGTTAGAACAAAGTATTTATATTACGTCTAACGTTATATGTTTAGAAAGGTTATAGCTTTAATGGAGAAAAGACCATGAGTAAGAAAAACTTTGAAAAACCTCCCATCGGAAAAGTCGAAATGTTAATCTTAGAATACCTAACAGATCATAGAAGTACCTTGATCCAACGAATAGAAAAGGGAATTGGAAAAACCTATAAAGTAGTTTTTGAAGCTGTAAAAAGGCTCTTAAATCGTGGGCTTATTCAAACAGGTAAAGAAGTCGAAGGTAAAAGTTACACTAGTTACGAATTATCTAAAAGAGGCTTGGCTTTTCTTTGGGCTTACAGTCGAAGTGAAAATGCCATAAAAGCATCGCTTAGAAATTATGAAGATTTAACGTTAGCTCAAGGCAATCAGAATTTTTTAACATTAGAGAAAAACATTCCTACTGGATTAATGCTTAAAGTGATTAAGTTAACTGGGCTATCTATTTTGAATTATGGAGAAAAAGCAATAGACATTCATAACCAATTTGCCAACATTATAATTAATTCAGTGAGTCGGCCTTCTGTGTCGTTTACGCCTAGTGAAGCTAGAAGGTTGAAACGTCTGGGGCTTCTTGTTCCTGAAACTAAAAGCCATGTGTTGAAGGTTGTGGATGAGTTAAAAGATTGGGCTAACAGTTCACCGGAGGATTACAAAGATGAGTAAAATTATTTCTATTATGGGTCTTTGCTTCATAGTGACTGCGGTTGCTGTCGCACTCTACACTGGGCATATAGGAATTACTGACGCTATGCGTTCTGATCTACTAGCTGCTCTCGGTGCGTACTTGCCTGGGATTGGAATAGCCATCGTTCTTGCTACAATCGGAGTAATATTGACTTTCTGGGGATTTAGGGAATGAAAAGGCAATGAGTAAGAAACATAAAAGACTAACAGATGTTTGGGCTGTCAATCTTAACTTTAGGTTTTGGGATGTCGCCAAAAATTTAGACAGATTAGAAAAATGGTATGGGGGGGAATTAAAAATTGAGTAAGAAAGAAGAGAAAAAAATTTATTCAAACCTAGAGAAAGAAAAAGAACGGGAACTCTACAACCGGATAAGACTTGCCAATAAGCGAGACAAAAATGAAATAGACATGACGTTTATCGTTGATTTGTTGTCGGGCAAGTTCGCTACTAAACAAGACAGGCAGGAATGCGATAAGTTAGATCATTATCTTCGCGTTTCCTACATCCGAAAACATAATTTGACAAATAAACAAGCACTTGCGTTAATGGATGAGCAAAGCAGAAAAGAGCAAGCCAATCATCCTATTGATAAAATTATTGACGATTGTTTGAATAATTCCAATAATACTGTTATCAAATATGAGTATATGTATAATTGCTTTGTATTGGAAACAAACTTAAAATTAACTTGCATGGCTTATGGTTGCTACAACAAAACATCAACAATAATCTACATCTTAAAGTGGGAACGTAAACCTTTATGCGCTGCGCATTGGGAAGAATTGAAATCAATCTTGAAAGAGAAACCAGAGGATTATTGGTTAACGTAACTGTTCGCGCGTTCGTTCGGTTTTAGGCTAGCAATAACCCCAACATAACCATGAGTTTTCTACAGTAGCCGAACGATAATCATGTTCCATTGCCTTTAATGGTGTTTAAGGCAATTTGCTAAATAATTATAAAGATAGAATAACAAAAGTAGTTTGATATGGGAAATATCAAAGCGTTTGAATGTAGTAAGTGTGCTAAATGTTGCACTAATATTCGAGGAAGACTAGGCGAAGGTGGGTCAGATAGTAAACTTGTGCCTTTCGTATACGAATACACCTCTCGGTTTAATGCTACCCTTTACTTACATGAATGGGAAGTCCCTGTTTTAAAGAAGAAAGCAAGAAGTATAGGCTTTGAGCTAAAAGTTAATCCGTTCCTAGTTTTTTGGGATGATGTAAATAGAGTTCCGGTTGCGTTAAACTGGACGTTGGATTATGAAAACTGTCCCTTCTTATTAGAAAGCAAACTCTGCAGCATTAACGAAGAGAAGCCTCTAGTTTGTCGAGCTTATCCGCTATTTCTTGGCAACTTATTTAATGCAATAGAAACTGGCCAGCCTGAAGATGTAGATCATGGCGACTGTCCCAACTTTGTAAAGTTCGAGGACGGTTCTAGTCCTCAAAAAATGAGAACTGGAGATTTCTTTAACATGATGTTTAATGCTTATGGAGATTGCTTTACAGGTATGTTACAAAGGAGACAAGCACTTAAAATCACAGTTGATCTGCTTTTTGATTTAGTGAAAAGAGGTAGCATTTACCCTGAAATAATTGCTAAAGATAGTATAGAACGTATTAGAAAAAGAAAGCCTTTGGGCTTTTTTGAACTTGTAAAAAGGAAAAAGCCAGTACTGTATAAAGAAGCAAAAAAGCAAATTGATGGAATCTATATCTTTAACAGTGATATGCTTGAGAAAACGCTTAACTTAGCTGAAAAACAAAAGAAAGGACCGTACGTCGTGTAAGCGAGCGCGAAGCAAGATGTATTTATGTGCCAGTAGGTAATCATCCATTATGTCAATCGATCATCCTGTCTACACATTTACGAGCATCATAAAAATAGATGAAAAACATTCTGCCAGCGGTTTTTTCTTTCTTGATAAAGAGCATTTGTTTCTGATTACAAACAAGCATGTAATTTACGGTAAGGATTTTGCTGAACCAAAAATTAAACAAATAACGATAATTCTTCATACAGATGCCAGCAATGCAACCATTAATGAACAGCTGGTAATCGAGCTTTTTGATGCTTATGGAAAAAGAAAATGGCTTGAACACAAAAACCCAACAGTTGACGTTTTACTTATTCCTATTACGTTAGAAAACAAGAAATATATCATTACTCCCTTAAATCGAACTTACATTGAAGATGCAAAAGAATTTGTTACGCTTTTTGAAAAGATAGTAGTTGTTGGCTATCCTTATGGTTGGTATGACGACATTAATAATTTACCAATAATCCGAATTGGACACCTATCTGGCCCTTTTAAGGTAGGTTTTAAGGGCAATCCCTGGATGATAGGCGATGTCATAACGCATCCTGGTATGAGTGGCGCTCCAGTTCTAATGTATTTGGTAAATCCAATCAAAAGAACTCCGGAAGGAAAACGCGCAATATCATATGAAACAAGATTTCTATTAATAGGAGTTTATTCAGGGCAGTTTCAAATTCCACATAAAGAAGAAGAACGACCCAATTTAATTACAATTTGGTTTCCAGAATTGATCTTAGAAATTCTCGATGAACCTAAGTAGCTTTTTGCGCGTGTTATTAGGAACTAGCTTTTCTACATGCCCTTAGTGAAAGTGAACATAACGCACTAAGTTTCTGTTGGGTCTATGACTTCTTTAGCGTATCTTTCCACATACAAATAAGAGGTTGATACATTCGCGTGATCTAATCGCCTCTTCACTTTGTAGATTGACATTAAACTATCGTCTGCCTTGATTATGTCGGCTGCTGAAGTCTCTCGAAATAAATGAGGCCATAAAGTTTCAGAGCAATTTCGCACTATGTTAAAGACTTCTCTGCCTTTCAAGTGGTCGTCAGGTATCATGTGATAGTTTCCGAATATGCTCCTGCCACTTGGCAACCAAAACTTAGGCATAGGCTTCAGAGTCCGCAAATAATCCAGATAGTCAATAACATACTTTGTTAATCGGTTAGATAGTGGAAATGACTTAGTTTTCTTTATCGCCTTCGTAGGCGCTGTGATTGGAGCTTGGCTTATGTCCTTTCCGCACTTGGAACAGAATAAAGCGTTCTTGTTGTTGCGTGTAGGTTTTGGCGTTCCGTTCTTGTCGGCTCCAGTAAAACAGAATGGGCAATCTTTGTATCGCCTAAGTTTCTTTTCCAGTATGAAAGTGACGTTTAACAAGTCGCCTTCTACCTTGAAATAGTCCAGGGGAATATTGCCGATTTCACCGCGTCGCTTGCCACTTAGCCGGAATAGACTCAAAACTGCTTTAGCTCGTAGCTGGAAATATTCGTTCGGCAATCGTTCGGCTGTTTCCATCGCTACAGCTAACTCTTCAGCATCTATAACGGTTTCGCGTCCTTCTCTTAACTCGCCTCTAACATGAGTCATTAAGTGATCCTCTTCCTTTTCTGACTAAGAGCTCTTTCTCTATCGGGTTGTTAGCCTTGTGACATTCTAAGCAAAACCCTGATTCGTTGATATTGGCGTTATGAAGTTTGATTTGTTCGCATACTGTTGACTTAGCACGGTTAAGCTGTTTTGCAGTTTTGCCCATGCTCATAGTTGCCTTGTAGCTTTCGGCAATTTTGACATGCTCAAGAATGCTGACATTGTAACCTTGCTCTTTTTCTACGCCTAACCGTTCAATATCAATATCAAGTTTGAATAGGATATTTTCGCGTTCTTCTTTGTGCCAACTTGGATAGTCAAATTTACCCATAGCTAAGTTGCCTTCGATTGTTAGCAATACGAAGTTTTGAGGCTCCATTTTCATAAGGCTATCCGGTTGAACATATCTGTAGATAAATCTCAGGTCTTTCGGTAAGCCTATTGCTCCAGTCTTTTTAATAAAAGTATAATCAGCAACATCTCTAACCTCTTTATCTATATTCGTCCATCTGATCGTATCTACTCCTACGGCTAGGCCACTATGCCTTGCCTCTCTAAGCATCTGAATGAAATCGGCTTTGGCTTGGTCGCTATCTTTCACGATTTGTAAGCGGGCATAAATCATATTTGCGGCTTCTCTGATAAGAATAAACCAGGGTTCATTCCAGTAAGTTCTCTGATCCCATAACAAGGATGTGATTTTTTGGAGCCCTTCAAAATACTCATGTGTCGTATTATAGAATGCGTATGTGGTTGTGATAATTTGGTTCTGTTCAAAATCTTCTAAGGTTAACCTATCCACGCATACGGTAGGCCACTTGCTTGCTACAGTCACGTTTCTGCCCGTTATGAACAGTATCTTTTTGAATGGGCTTTCGGGCTTACACCACGCGAGACACTCTGAATCTTTCGACCCAAAGAGGTCTATGACTTTTATGTATCGGGCTGCTATGGCTTCAAGTAAGCTGGATTTTCCACTTCCACGTGTACCTAAACTAAAAAAAGTTGAAGGTCGACTGTAGTTTATGTTTTGGCTTCCGCGAAGCCATTTAACTCTTAGCCTAGGTAACTCTGTGAGTTCGGTCATAGGTCTTTCATTTCCTTACCGACATCTACTCCAGTGTAGCCTTTCAAGTCCTTGAGAATGGTTGACTGAAGATAATTCACCGCTAAGCTCAATACTTCTTCTAGTTCGTAGAATTGGGTTGGATGCGGTAAGTTCCATGTGCCTGGATAACCAAATTTCCAGTAGTTGCCTACATAAACAATTTGTTCCTTGAAATGTTCTTTTCCAGCTTCGTCAAATAAAGTAAATAGTCCTTGTAGGCTGCTAAGTGCGATTGGAAAATCTGTTTTTTCGTTGCATATTTTCTGAGTGCATACTCCGATCTGTTTGATTATCTGGTTGATCCAGTTGATTAGTGGGTATTTGTTGAAATCTACATCTCTGTTTGGTTCTTCGCTCATGTTTTAAATCGCCTGTTTCTCTTCACGAAAATTTTTTCCGTATGGGAGTGGCATATTTAGGGTCGCTATACTGGGTATTTTGCTCAATATTCTTCATACTTATTTTCCTCCAGACTGACCGTTTGAAATTCCAACTTTCAAGTGTTTACCGCTTGTTTTCAGCGCTAGCATTTTCTGTCCGTCAACCGCATCATCCATCGCGGTTAAGCAGTAGAGTTCAATCTGGTTCAGAAATGGCACAAACAAATGACGATCTTCGTGAGTCATATCACGCTTAATCTTTAGGAACTCATTGCGTAAACGGTTCTTGTAAATAATCGAGTTCTGCTTTGTGATAAACCGTGTGGCCATCACTTTGGACGTAGCAGCTCGCGCCGCTAAGGCCCATGGCACTGGACGCGCTGGATAAGTTATTGTTTCATCCTTAACCTTGTTGCCTAATCCATCGTAGATGGGGATTGTGATTTGTTTTTCAGGTGTGATACTTAGAAGACTAAGCTCACGTGACAATTCCTCATCCTCAATCGTGTGGATGTTAATTTCTAAGTCTTTCATAGCTGCATCTTGACTAGCTGGGGTTTGACCCATACTGTTAAGCAAAGCTTGAGTGTACCCCTCAACAACAGGATTGTAAGGTTCACCATGTTTCTTGAACGGATTACTTAAACCAAACGGCGTTTTTAGTCGCCTCCAATCTGGGTTGCCTCGTAACATTGCTGGTGATATAATGAACTCTTGGTTCGATGCCGGGGCTCACCTATCTCGACTTTTAAACCGCATTTTTTGCAGATTTGACTTCTCTTATGGTAACCGCGCTTTTCGCTGATCCTTGCCATTATTTCTTCATGGGTTAAGCCTGGTATTGTTGGCTTGTATTTTGCTTTAGGAACCATGCGCCGATAATGTTTCTTAAAAACTGTTTTTTCCATTTATACCACGTACTCTTTTCCAAAATTCCGTTTTTTCTCAAGCAGGGCAGCTTGATCTTGATATTCCCGGTCAAACGTGGTCTGCCTGAGTTGTAGTCTTGCGGTTTTCTCGAAAATTTTCTCGAATTTTTCTTGAGATGATTTTTTCTTTTTCCAGAGCCTCTTCATTTCTTTTTAGCCTTCTTTTCGCGTTCTTCGCGTTTTTGTTCGCGCCAATACTTTCTCATGCTCGCTGTTGATTTTGGCATATCAATCAAAATGTAATTTGCACAAGTTAGCTTTTAAATACTGTATAATAATTATAAGAAATTCTAAGAAATTGTCTAAGAAAAACAACAAATATACGGTTGCATTAACGTTTTAGATTCAAGACTCACCTAAGTTAACCGTTTTAGGAATATTCGTTTCTTCTTGGCTAAGTTTCTGTGGATCAGTAATCTGGAAACGGAAATTTCGGCTTATCAGTTTTCGGTAGCATTCCATGGTTTTCTAATATTGTTTTTGCTTGTACTATCCGTTCTTTATCATAGACATTTATGATTTCTTGCGGAATAGGTTCTTCTGATTTGGTCATTTTGGGTTGCTGACTTATTGGTATTGGTATAGGTAAGATGTTATCTGCAATCTTACTATGAGGAGTAGCAGTTGCAACTTCCTGTCTTGCGATTTCATATTTCTTGCCGTTCTCCGTCCTTCGTCTTAAATTCTCAGCTAACTTCGTGAAGACCTTGATAAACTCAGCATCGCTTATTGGTTCATCACTCATGCTGATTTCCCCGTAGTAGTTGGCTAATATTCTTGATTCTGTAGTACTCGTTAATGATGTGGCGAAGGACTTCTGTGCCATTCTTAAGCCCTTCAGCTTCTTTAATCTCAAGAAATTGGTCTTTTACTTTGCCAGTAAGTATAACTCGGATATCAATTTTTTGTTTTTCCTGTTTTTCCAAATTTTTTCGCCTCTTTACAAGTTCC
>PKYH01000050.1:0-2026 GCA_003133625.1 Candidatus Bathyarchaeota archaeon
AACAGGCATCCCAAACCTCGGATTCTTAAAAGTTATAAACGCCACTAGAACAGCAAGTAAAATTGGCAAGGGTTGAGGAAATAGCGGCAAAAAAGACATTCCAAACGCCATAGCGACAAGCGTTACAAAAAAAGTGATGATCTTAAGCGGTGTCGGCTCAGAAAGACGCTGTTGCTCTTGCTTTTCCTTGCTTTTCTGCTTTCTTGTCTTATACCATGAGCGTACTCCAGAAAATTTGATTGCCTTCTTCAAACGACTTACCTAAAACCTTATTTTGGGTAGACTCTTCTTAAATGTTACGTAGGTACCTCGGATGAAAAGTAGCAAAAGCTCTTTTAACATTCTGGAAAGCATTAAGAATCATATAGAAACGTTAAAACCATTACTTCCAAAGCAAGCCATAGTTTGCATCGGCGAATACTCTATCAAGATATTTTTAAAGCAACCATACGTTAACAAAGCTGACACAACGTTACCAATTCTCATTGGACAATCAAGTGACGACATTTTCAAATGGATTCCAAAAGGTTTTGACCCATACCTTATTTTAGGCTTTGAAGACATGGACATTGACACCCACTTCTGGTATAACGTGTTGCCGTTTATTTCAAAAGACGAAACATTAATCGAAGGCTTAAAGAAAAAACCCATCGAAAAACTCCACAGTGCCATAATGGTCGCATCAGTATGGGATGGAATTGGCAGCGCTACATTACCAGCCTTAATGTCGAAATTCAAAGCCTCAAACATAAATTCACTATCCATAGCCATATTGCCCTCAAAAATACAGCCTACAGATGCATACTTCAACACGCTTGCATCATTAGGAATGTGTGCATCTACTGACGCCGCAACAGTTTTGCTCATAGATAGAGACCACCTTGAAAACTTTGAAGGCGTCGATAGAAATGGCTCCCTAATAAAAGGCAACATAATCGCAAATTACCTGGTAAACCTATTGCTAGCTAAAGAAACGCTTGTTCAGGAAATATCCGAGTTATCCAGAACATTCAACGTCAAAATGTACACTGTTCTATTAGCCACAGGAGCAAGCATCAAAATTTACGGTTCCGTAGAAAACATGCTAAACGCAACATTGCTCAAGCCCCTTTTAAATTTTGATTTATCAAGCGCTTCATTACTCTATGTTCTTCTACGCATGCCCATGAGCCTAAAAGATAAGCTTCCAAGAGGGAAAATCGAGTTAGCAATAGCAGGCTGGTTTAAGGAAAAAGCCAATCTCAAATCTATCTACATAACCGAACCCATCTACGTCGAAGACACAAGTGACCGAATAGACGTAACTTTGTTTATCGGCGGCTTTGAAACCGCCAAAATGTTCACTGACTTAGATAAGAAAGTTAAGAGTTTGAAAAGTCGCGCAGTTGAAAAAGGCTTCATAAAAGAGGAAGATTGGCAAGCCATCATAAAAAATTTAGAAGAACAGAAGGAGCAGCAAACTCCTTCCTAAAGTTACTTTTTGTTTTGATTGCTGTTGCTGTTGTTGTGATTGCTGTTGTGATTTATCTCTTTAATGATTTGTCCAGCGGACACTCCGTGCTCAATTAGGTAAGATCTGGATAGGTGTCTTTCGAAATCACTAGATTTGCTGTAAAGTAGTTGCATTTCGTCGTAAGCTTCCAGGTCTTCAGGTTTTCCTCTACCGCCGACAACCAGTACTCTTGTTATCCATGGATCACGAGAGTCAATTACACGAACGGTAATTGTTCTTGACACTTCGCTGGTAACGTAGCCTGCTAATGCAACGTAAACCTCTTGAGACAGGTCTTCTGTCCACAGGTTTGGAGGTGCTTGCACAGTAACCCAAAGGTAATCTGTCCTGTAAACTGGTTTATAGCCCATGATGCTTGGCGTTTTGAAAATCCTAATTACACTTTTCATGTAATCCTTAAAGTGGTCCATGTCAAGTATATCTTTGAATATTACGTCTCTTGTAAGGCTCTCTTCCTGTTCAGTGAGTATCTTGAAGATTATCTTAAGTTGTTCGCTTTCAGTGAGGTCAGCT
>PKYH01000050.1:2074-2909 GCA_003133625.1 Candidatus Bathyarchaeota archaeon
CCAGGTTCTCAAGCGCATAAGATTCTTCTTCCTCTATCCTCTTCAGGTCCCGCTCAAGCCCCAAAAGCTGTTCTCTAGCATACCGTTTTGTGCTGAAAACTTTTCTTAGCTGCATCTCCATTTTTGACTTATCAAATTCTTTTCGTTTCTTTGTCTCTTGCACTCTCATGACTTCGTTGTCAAAATTGCCCCTTTTCTGCATGCGTTTTGCCAGTATTTCGTTAATGTATGTTAAATGTTCGTCGATCATTCTTGCCTCGTCGAATGGCGTTCTAAGCATCATCTGAACTACAAGGTAGATTGTTGCCAGTTCTGATTGAAGGTCTTTTAAGTCTTCTAGTTCGCGTTTGCATTCTGGAAGCACCTCATAGTACCTTATTAAAGCTTCAGTTAGGTATCTGGTTTCGTCATAGAATTTCAGGATGTTGAGGGATTTTTCAGCAAGCTCTGAAAGATTTACTAAATCCTCCAAAATCTTCTTTTGCCTTAAGGTAAAGGCTTGTGAGCTAGGAATCAACTGCTTGAGCCGATCTAAAATAACTGCCTTTCTCTCAGAGAATTCTAAATGTGTTTTTGTTAGGTTGGTAAGTAAGGCTTCTAGATTATCTACTTTCCTTGAACCATCTTTGCGCAATGTTAGGTTTATTATGGCGTCTTCGATTGGCCCTGTTTTTCCCATTAACTTTATGGTTGACAGGAACTTCATGATTTCGCTTAACCAGTTTTTAACCTGTATTTCGATGCCTTTAACATGTAATTCTAAGTCATCTTCAAGCCGTGGATTGCTGTTAATGGTTGTCTTAAGTTTTTCCTCGAACTGTTCTTCGTTGAAAGT
>PKYH01000041.1 GCA_003133625.1 Candidatus Bathyarchaeota archaeon
GAAATCAGTCCTTCAAAATCTAAAATCTTTATTAAAACACGTGGTCGGTATACGGCTACCTCCCCGCACTTTCTTCGATAAAAATCAGCATATATACTTTCACTGTTGAATCCATATATTATTGAGCCCCTTCTTCGTTTTACTTCTCGATAGAGAAGGCTCATACCTTTGGAGAAAACTCCTTTTCCAGAATACGTCGGAAGAGTTGCTCCGTCACCTCCCACGTATGCTTGAAGAAAATTATTGTTAAATTTCAAATCCCTACGCAGATAATGCACGCAACCGATGATTTTTCCTTCGTCTTCGCACACGAAAATTAACCTCGGGTCAAAATTTGGGTTTTGCTTGTACTTTTTGCACCACTCTTCGACTATGCCCCAATTGTTGTATACTTGATTGAGAAGCTCAACTATCTGGTGCTCGTCGCCATCCTTATAATTTCTAAATTTCAATATGGCCTGTACCTTCCGTAGCGAAAGCCTTTGGGTCGTGGATGCCCGTGTATTTATGGCACTAGCTTATAAACTTAAATTAACCATTTTGGTCTAAGGTAAACGAATGTTAATGCGGAAAGCCACGAAGAAAATTTGGATAATCGGCGCCGTGGTTTTTGGAACGGCTGCACTTTTATTTCTTCTCTTTTCCGCTGGACTGAACAGCGTTTGGACCGTTTTAATCCAAGCCAAAACTGAATACCTCCTTTTGGCTTTAGCTATGACTTTATTGGGCTTGGTCGTCAGAGGCGTTCGGCGAGTTGTCTTCTTACGCAAGGTTGAATGCCAAATTAGCACACGCAGAATGTTCTTGATTCTGCTGAGCGGTTGCTTCTTTGAAAATGTTAGTCCGGCAAGACTTGGCGAGTTTTTTGTGCCCGCAGCACTCAGCGTGAAAGACAAGGCTCTTGGATCCTCTACTTTGTCATCGGTTATTGTTGAGCGAACACTTGATCTTGGCACCGCCTCGGCAATTGCGATCTTGGGTATTCTTTCACTCAACTTAGATATGAGACTTCAATCAATTTTGATTGTAGGAATTGCTGTTACTTTAGTTTTGATGGTAATGATTCTACGATTGACTAGCATTGTTGGAACAGTAGTGCATCAAATGACAAACCGGTTCAAGTTTTTTAGAAAAGTAATAGCCAAAGACGCTGAAACTGGATTTCAGAATTTCATGCAAAACTCCAAGACCAGCGTTGGTTTTCTGATTAAGAGCAAAAAAACCGCTATATTGGGTCTTGGCCTTACACTCTTGCTTTGGTCTTTGAACGGTCTCAGATTATTTTTTGTAGTTGAGTCTGTGGGTTTAGAGGTTTCTTTGCTTCAAGCCACCGTAGTTGTTGTTTTTACAATCCTTTTAGCTATTGCTTCAATGGTGCCATTCGGATATGGAACGGCTGAACTCGCAATGGTGTTCATATTGACGTCTCTCGGAACCGAATTTATTCAATCAAAAGCGCTTGGAATTGCATTAATCGACAGGTTTTTAGCTGTATGGCTTATTGTTCTAATCGGCGCCATAGCTAGTCTTAGATTAGGCAAGTTAGGCTATCAAAAATCAACCACTGGAAATGAAGCGAGAATTGAAATGCATGACTGCTAGTAAATTTATGAACTGCGCGTCAAATCCGCCTGCTAACATACTTACGGTGGATGTTGAAGACTGGTATCATGGTATATCTAGATATGTTGAAGTGCCCTCACCTAAGTCAAGATTGCAGTATTCTCTACCAATAATATTAGATCTCTTAAGAGAATACAGGGCGAAAGCTACTTTTTTTGTGTTAGGCGAAGTGGCTCAAAATTTTCCTGAACTTGTAGAGCGAATCGTCGCTGAGGGTCATGAAGTCGGGTGCCACGGCTTCTCACACAGGCATATAGAAGAGATCGGGGCGGTCGCTTTTGATGAAGAAGTTCGGAAAGCCACAAGACTACTGGAGAAAATTTGCGGATCGCCGATGCTTAGTTTCAGAGCTCCAATTTTTAGCATAACAAAGTCTACTTTTTGGGGACTCAAAATAATTAAGAAAAATGGTTACATTTTTGATAGTTCTATTTTTCCGACTTATCATCCATTTTATGGTATTCCAAACGAGCCATGTCAACCACATGCTATTTCTTTCTCCGACAAGAAGAATAATGACTTAGAAGACGAAATTATCGAGTTTCCAATTTTAACGCGGAGATTTTTGAATACTAATATTCCTGTTGGTGGAGGAGCATACCTCAGGTTTCTTGGGCAGCTTTTATTGGCGAATTCCGTAATTAACATGAACACAAAAGGCTGGCCTGCCACGATATACATTCACCCATGGGAGTTGGACTCCTTTGTTCCCAACGTGAAATTCAATCCTGCAATAAAGTTCATCACTTTTCATAACGTTGGTAAAACTAAAAGGTATTTGGAAACTCTACTAAGGACTTTTAAATTTGTTTCAATTAGAGACTTTTGCAGGGGAGATATAACATGACTGTTGTTGCTGTTATTCCTGCGTATAACGAAGGAAAAACCATCACAAAAGTGCTTGAAGCAACAATGCCTAATGTTGACAAGATAGTTGTGATTGATGATGGTAGCATAGACGATACTTACGATAAAGCAGTGGAAATTGCGACACACGTCATAAGTTATAGAACAAACAAAGGTTACGGCATCGCTTTTAAAAAAGGGGTCGAAAAAGCGATGCAGATTGGCGCCGACTGGATAGTTTCTTTAGATGCAGATGGCGAGCATAACCCCCAAGAAATTCCGAAACTGCTGAATGCTGCAAAGCAAAAGAATGCTGATGTGGTGCTCGGGTCGCGTTTCCTAAGAAATGGTGAGGCAGTCAAAATGCCCTTTATAAAACGTGCTAGCAATGCAATAAGCACGCTTATGTTCATTCTTATCTATAGAGTGAAATTAACTGATTCGCAATCCGGTTTTAGGGTTTACAAAAGAAGGGTGTTTGAACTTATCAATTGCTCTCAAAACGGCTTGTTGCTTAACACAGAGATACTCATAGCTTCGACTAAGCTGGGATTAAGGCTAGTCGAAGTTCCAATTGTCTCCATTTCGAGCGGAAGAAAATTTGGGAACCACCAATTTAAGGAAATTGCTGTTTATCCTCTTCTTTTGGTCAGAGGCTATGGAAAAAAGTTTTCGTCAGAGAAGTAAAGCTGATGAAAGTATGAAGATTCAATTGTAATAATTGCAGTCTGTCCTGAGGGGTATTCGATTTTGCTCAAAGCTTTAATTATTTAATTGGAAAAATGCTTTAAGTAATAATGAAGCACTAAGACAAGCAAAAAGCTTGAGGACACGAACTTGGCACGACCATCATATTCCTTTAGCCTGACACTCCTTGTCCTCTTACTATGTTCATTAGGGATTGTTTTTCCATCTCAGATAAATGACTACTTGCCTTCAAGAATTGTTGTCCTGTCAGCTGGAATAATTCTTCTCTTTTTCCTAACAGGGTATTCAACTATTAAATTGATCAAGAAATACTTATCACAAAACAATCTTTTGGAGCAATTGTGCTTATCCGTAGGTCTTAGCCTGGTCATAGTTATTATCGCTACATCCATTTTAAGCACGTTCTTAGTTGTTTCCAGCCTTTCAGTTCTTTTAACCTTAGGCGGTCTTTCGCTGGCCTTTTCGATACTCAGCGAAGGACCATGGTTCCGCCTTGGTGACCGCAATTCATTTCCAAAAAGGGAGGAACCAGCCTCAACCAAGCTTACTGAGAAGTTATCTGAGCCTGCCTCGGTCGCATTAATTGCTTTATGGGTCGGTATAGTCTGTTTTGTCTTTATTATCCACCCATTTCTGTCAGGCCAGTCCAACGGCTTGGCTTACTCCTTTGCCACAAACAATAATTTGGCAGATTTGGTTCTGTTGGTTTTAGTTACTTCTTTTCTGGTTTATCGGTTCCGAAATGAAAAGAAACTGGCTGCTTTTGTTACAATGCTAGTTTTGACAATAGCCTTACTGCTGTCTCTGAAGGCAAGAAGCTATCCTGCACTTGTCTCCTTCGGGCTAGGAGACAGAGTGGGGATTGACAGTTGGGATTCGCTGGGGCACCTGATTGCTTTTATGAGCAGTGGCAGATACTCACTTACTGAGCCGTTTCTTTGGTTGGTTAGAAATGGACAGATTATGGCATCTCCCAACCCGCTTCCACCAGGCTACTTTAGCTTAATGGGTGCAACGGCTATGTTGCTGCAGGTGGATCCGCTTATACTGACAAGAAGCGTCTTTCTTTTCGGCGTTCTGCAAACGCTCTTCATTTACTTGCTTACCAAAAAACTCACGGGAGACACAGTCAAGAGTCTCATGGCTGCGCTGCTTATAGCGTGTGGCACAGCAACAAGTGAAAACATAAAATTTACAAGCGGTGCCTTATCGCCAATAGCAGGAATTGGACTCGCGCTTGTACCTTTTGGTTTATATCTTTTAACTTTAGCTAAAACCAAGCTTACACGTATTCTAGTAGTTCTTGTGGCATTAGGCTTACTTTATGTTCACCTCGCATCTGCTATCGTCTACATTCTCATAGTGATCGTATTTTATTTCAAACCAGAGGGTAAACCTGTACCCATCAAGAACTATGTGAAGACGCTTTGGGACAAAATCGCCAAAAACAGGACATATGTTATATCTGCATGCATGGTTGTTCTTGCTATCTCAGCCCCTATCGCTATCTTCTGGTATCAAACTTACTCTAACCCCAACGCGCAATACAGCATTCATTATTCAGAGCGGTTTACATTCACGCTGCCATCTGCCCAAGAAATCGCTTATGTTCCATCCTTTACAGAAAACGCCTTATTTTTCATATTGTTAGTCTACGGCATTGCTTCCTACATTTTTGCTTCGCGCTACCGAAAAGAGGGAAAGTTTCTCCTCTACTGGAACTTAGCTCTGATTGGCTTATACCTCCTTTTATTCTACACTAACCCAAAAATCGCCTACAGAATCTTAGCGTACCTATATCAGTCTGCATCCGTGATTGCTGCATGCGCATTTGTTCACGACGTGCTAGAAAGGCGTTCTTCAAACTCGTTTAAGTCATTAAAGAAAAGATTAGGGGTGCTGTTGCTGCTTTCAACTCTGCTTTTTGTCGCCTTTTACCCAGTTTTCGAGGAGCCTTCAACGCCAGACGGAATATTTTTACAGCAGTCAACGCAGCAGAAACCATATTTCGATTTAGCCAACTGGATAAATGTTAATTTGACAACTGACTGTGCTGTTATAGTAAATAATTGTTCATCTTTTTCCGACCCCGTTAACATCCTAAGAGATATGGGTATAACGATGATTGTTGGGACAAACATAACAGCACAAGATTACGAAAACATAAACGAAAACTTCACGAACTCTTATGTTCTTGATGCACCAAACTATTCACCTGGAATTAATTGTACACAAACGGAAACCGTTTACTCAAGCCAAATTAGCAATTCAAGCAGTTTCATCAAACTATACAAACTGACTTCAGTACTGAACAGTTAAGCTTGGATGATTCAAAATTAGTTTGAAATTTTTGGCTTAGAGGTTCGAGGACCCAGTGCGAAGAATAATACCAGTTCCCAAAGTCTCTTCAATAGGCTTCAACAGACCTCTATCTTAACCCAATCTGCTTAACTATATCCCTGTGGCTGGTGATCTGCCATCGCTTAGGGCCGCTATTACTTTTCTTTGCGAGGACCCAAGTGTCATTTGTAGTATCCAACTCAATCATTATCGTTAGCTATATAAAAATGGTTTCAATCGCGCGCAACAAACCACCAACTATGGCAAAAAAAAGCAAGAAAAGCAGCTTCTTTGCCAAAAATGGTGTTCCGAAAAACGTCAAAGTTCAAGTCAAAGTGCAAAAAGAAGCAGGCACCGTAATGGCAGATTCGGATATACTAAAGCGTATTTTAGGCAACCTAGTAACCAACGCAGTTCAAGCCATGCCAGAAGGCGGAAAACTCTCCATACAAGCCTACAAAGAAGCAAATGACTCAATCATAACCGTAGCGGACACAGGCGTAGGCATACCTGAAGAAGCCCAGGAAAAACTGTTTACACCATTGTTTACGACCAAATCTAAGGGGCAGGGATTTGGCTTAGCTGTGGTTAAGCGCATGACTGAATCGCTAGGCGGAACTGTCACATTTGAAAGTCAAGAGGGCAAAGGCACTAAATTCATGATACGTTTGCCCCCCCCCCAAAGAGATAAACGGTAAATTGGTCTTCAAAAAATGAATTAGCCTTTGACGCAAGAATTTAATGTGTCTTTACCGCAAGTTAAATCGGATTCTAGTGGTGGCTTAAAGAACATATTCTCGAAGTGAAGTTCCATCCACTCGCTTCTCGACCTTTTCTGGTTTGAAGCTTGATCTATTTATGGTAAGATGCCATTAAACATACTCTGCTATCTTGCCTGAAACAAATAACAATTCAAATAAGCTAACTTAAACTAATACAGGCTGCTTTGGAAGCTTCAACATAATATAAATAGTTGTTGTTTTTATAGTGCTATTATGGTTTCAGATTTTTTAGAGGCGGTCGAAGAGGCTTTTTTAATTAAAACAGGCGCCTTAGACCAAATCACAGATGCCATAATAACAGTTGATAATGAAGACAGGCTTATTTATCTAAACAAAGCCGCTGCAGAACAATACGCTATAGATAAAAACAAAGCCCTTGGCTTAAAACTAAAAGCCCTATATCGACAGTTATGGTTTACGCCCGACGCTGAACAGGAAGCTGCTTTGTCTTTAAAAGAGAAAGGCTACTATCAAGGCACTAACGTTCACGTTAGACCCAAAGGCCAAAAGGCTGTTATTGAATCTGTTGTTACTGTGCTTAAAGACAAATCAGGCAACAAAGTTGGCTTAATGTCTATAATGCGTGATATTACCGATAGAGTAAACGTAGCGGACTGGCTAGTTGAAAGCAATCGGCGACTAAACTATGCAATTGAAGCTTCTGGAATGATGATATATGAAATTGATCCTAAAACCAACAAAATTAACATCATCCGTGGCTTAGAAGAACTTCTTGGATACTCACCTGAAGAGGTACAATATAGTGTTGATTGGTGGATAAACCAAATCTTACCTGAAGATGTTCCTAAAGCTAAAGAACAATTCTACCCTACAAAAAACGTGGATAACATCGTAAATGAGTATCATATTCACCATAAAAAAGGCAACTATATTGTTGTTCGGGGCATAGCAAAAATTATAAAGGATACGACAGGAAAACGTGTGCGCATTATTGGTGGTATGCAAGATATTACCCAGTACAAAGAAATGCAAGCTAAGCTTGAAGAATACGCTAAGAATTTAGAGAAGTTAGTTGAAGAGCGAACTAGGCAGCTTCAAGATAAAGAACGCCTTGCAACTATTGGTCAAATCGCAGGCATGGTTGGTCATGATATTCGTAATCCATTGCAGGCTATTGTTAATGAATTATATTTTGCAAAGCAAGCGATGACACAAGTGCCTGAAAACAAAAACAAGCAGGATACGTTAGAGAGTATTAGTATTATTCAAGAACAAGTAGATTATATTAGTAAAATTGTTACTGATTTGCAAGATTATGCTAAGACACTGAAACCTGAAATTAAAGAAGTTGATTTGCCTGAGCTTATTGCAAGTTCATTTTCAATAATTAAGGTTCCAGAAAATATTGTGCTTACAGTAAATATTGAAGATCATCTAAAAATAAGAACAGACCCTACCTTCATCAGGCGGACATTAACGAATTTAGTCAACAATGCTATTCAAGCCATGCCTAAAGGTGGCAAATTAACTATAACTGCCTCACAAAAAGAAAACCAGACAACCATAACTGTTGAAGATACTGGCAAAGGCATCCCTGAAGAAATCAAGCCTAAACTCTTCACTCCCTTATTTACAACTAAGTCTAAAGGTCAAGGCTTCGGGTTGGCGGTGACTAAACGCTTAATTGAAGCATTGGGTGGCACCATAAGCTTTGAAAGCTAGGCAGGAAAAGGAACAATATTCTTCATTAAATTTCCCCCCCCAAGACTAAAAGGTAAATGGGCCTTCAAGTAAGGTTAGTTTTCTAATTATTGCTGGGGAAAGAATAGGGTTTCAAAATGAAGCTCTATATATTCGCTTCTTGACCTTTTCTGCCGTGTGGCTTCTTGATCTATTTTTTGTAGTATGCGGTTTGAGAGGGCTATGCTTACTGGGTGTTTTCGCATGAGTCCTGAGCCTCTAACTAGTTTTAGATTGTTCTCACCGACACTTCTCTAGAACCTTCAGAATACAAAGAACCAGAATCGCCAGCAAACTCAAAAACGACCGCATACGCAAAATCCACTTTCACACGCTCCGGCACTGGAAAGCAACCATGGAATACGCCAAAACAAAAGATATCCTTCACGTCATGAAGATGCTTGGCCACAGAAACATTCAAAATACGTTGCTCTATACTCAGCTGATTAGCTTTGAGAACGATGAGTTCTTCTCTGCTACTGCTAAAACGGTTCAAGACGCCCAAAAACTAATTGAAGCAGGATTCGAATACGTCTGCGAGTTCAGTGATGTTAAAATCTTCAAGAAAAGGAAGTAACTATAATGTTGAAAAGAATTTGCCTCTTGGAAAGCATAATTGACCCCTATATAAATAGGGGCCTAGATTATCGTGGTGGGCCGCTGGGATTTGAACGCCACCCAAGCGGTGATGTCACCAGCAAATTCCTCTTTTCAAATGCTCAGTAATTTCTATGATTTGCTCAATACACTAGTAAGCCACACGAATGCTTCTGTCTTAGCTTGAGGGCTTTTGTTGCGCCAGACTGCACGTTAAGCTTAAAAATGCTTACTTACGGCAGCTGCTTGCCGCAGTGAGGGCAGAACTTGACGTTTTCGTTTACAACTCTTCCGCATTGTGTGCAAATTCTAGTTATAGGCTGCTGTAGTGGTTGACCGTAAGGAGCGTATGGTTGCCCCGGTTGGGCAGTTCCGACCGGGATGGGTTTGTATACTAGTGCGAGTATGCCGCCGATTAGTCCTATTAAAATTGTTCCACCTCCAAGTATGGAAAAGACAAGGATGATTACTCCCCATTTCGTGTGCTCCATCGGTTCCTGCATAAGTTTTTGAGCTCCGACTAAAACCATTATTGAGGCAATTATGAACCAGATGCCGATGATGATGAACAGCAATATTATTCCGATGAAGAGTCCTATTATCCCACCGATAAGCGACATGTAATATGCGGCTGTTGGTTTTTCCTGTACTTGAACTTGCTGATTATAGTACATTTTTTCCTCTTGTCCCCCTATCTTTGCGTGGTCTATTTAGCCATTAAGAATAAAAAACTTGTGCATACTACGTTTTGACGCAAGGGAGCGGGTG
Organism: Candidatus Bathyarchaeota archaeon; assembly: GCA_003133625.1. Taxonomy (GTDB): domain Archaea; phylum Thermoproteota; class Bathyarchaeia; order Bathyarchaeales; family Bathycorpusculaceae; genus Bathycorpusculum. Next base: position 9,366 of record PKYH01000041.1, read on the forward strand.
CTTGTTCTTGTGCAGAATGTGGTTATTACTGTCCAGTTAGCGTGTGTTTGTGGTGGGGCCGCTGGGATTTGAACCCAGGATCGCATACGCCCCAGGCATGTATCCTGAACCAAGCTAGACGACGACCCCGTACGGCAGACCGGGAACCTGAGGCGATGTAGAGGAAACTGCTCTGAGGTTTATTTCCTTTTCCTGAAGAGTTTAACTTCGTCCTTTTCTCTGACGTTCGAATCCTGCTTTGATTTTTTGAGCTCTTGATTTTCTTATCAGAATAGTTGCATAAAGCTTGTCATTCTCAAAAGTTAGATGTGGACGTATTAGACCATGAAGTTGACTTTGCCGCTTTCGACACGCCGTGGCTGGTTTTGTCCCAATAGAATGGATTTTTAATTAGTTGAATGAGCCCTCTCCAACTTGCTATGCTCAAGAGCACCCAGTATGCAGGCATGAGCATTGCTAGTGGTGTTAAACGATATTTTTTCAGTTTTACACACGCTATGACGTATATTAGTAGGTATGAAACGTTGCCTGCTATAAGATTAAATAGGCATATTGACTGCATATAATTTGGGATTAACCCGCTGAAAGCAAACGGCGTGAGAAGGGTTACCGCTGTAAGTATCCATAATACAGGGTTTATGATTGGAGTGAAGATTCCCGCTCCAAATGTGAGTTGAAATTTCAGGAATTGTTATGTTCCTAACTCTTTGAGTAGTTTTCTCGGGTTTCGCATGTGAACGAGGTACGTTTGAAGGTGCCCTTTGTACCATCGTGATCGTTGACGAATCCAGCTTCCAACTGTTGTAGGGGCTTCTTCGTATGTGTGGGTGTCTATCATTTCAGTTTTTAGTTTTCGGCGTGCCAGCCTTATTCCTATATCGGCGTCTTCAGTGACGTTATACGGGTCCCATCTGCCAAGCTCGTCTAGGCTCTTTTTTCGGAAATGGTTGCTTGTTCCTCCCAAGGGTATGGGTGCATTGATCCAGTCTAGTCCTTGGAGGTAAAACTCAAACCAGTTTCCGTACTCAATCGAGAACCATTTTGTTAGTATGTTTTCGTTTGCGTTGTAGAAATTGAGTTTTGATTGAAGACACACGACGTTCGTGTCTGAGCGCAGAAACACGATGGCTGCTTTTCTCAGTTGGTCTGGGTCGGGGTTGTCTTCAGCGTCGTATATGACGCAATGCTCTCCTTTTGCTCGCAGTAATCCGTAGTTGCAGGCTCTTGGTTTGGTAGTTATATCTGAGGAAGGAATGATTATCGGGTCAAAAAGTTTTAGGAATTCGGTGTATTCTTTGCTGGGGATGCCCTCCACCATTTTTTTGGGTGATCCAAACAGTCCCAGCATTTTTGCTTCATTAATGGTTTCTTCGTCCTTTTCTTCCATTAAGATTTTTATGTCAAGCTTTTCTTTTGGGTAGTTTATGTTGTACATGTTTTTTAGGTTCTGCGCGAGCACTTTTGCTTCGTGGAAGACTGGAATCAAAATGGTGTAGATTGGTAGGTCCTCATCTGGAACCCAGTGCATTTCCCCCTTAGTAATTCGGGTAGGTGCTCTTGATCCTCGAAATCCTCTTAATGAAATGTAGATTTTAATTGGGTTAACTATGAAGTATCCGATGCTGATTATTGCGAATAGAATTGCGAATGTGATTGCGGAGCTTAATACCGCGCATATCCCGATGAGGGCGAGTAATGATATGATGAAGTATTTTTGTTTTGGCAACAGCACCTTATAGGCTGATTGGTCAGGTGTTCGATTATAAAGGTCAAGTATTGCTTCTTGTTTGTGGATTTCGCGATAAATATTGTCGATTGCCCATTCGATTGCTTTTGACGACGCTACATGCAAAATAATCTTCCAGTTCCCAAACAGGTACTGGAGTGTGACCATGACTCGGCGGTCTAATGGGTTGTCTACAGCCACTTCTACGTATGATTTGTTTATTTCTAATGGAATGATTTTGTATTTGCTGACGATTGGGTATGGTAGAATTGTTATAAACTTGCTTTTTTGTTCGCTTTTGTATATCTTTTTAACCTTGGAATTGTCCAGAAAGGACATCCCTGATTGAGCAGCTAGGTCTCTGAAAAAAGTTTCAGGTATGTTCACTTTAGCCTTCTTCAATGTAGGAATGATTTCTTCTATAGAGATTTCCGAGTTTTCAATGGAGGAAGTTTTTACTCGGTGAGATTTGAGAAGTTTAAGTAAACTATTTTTGTCGATTGGTTCCTTGGTCGACGTGTCTATAATCGCAGCATCGGCTGTTAATTCTTTTTCCATCGGTCTAGTCATATTTACTTTGCTCGCTTGCTCATGTCCATATTATAGTTTTTTTACTTATTTATGCTTCGCAAATCTTCCTAATCAATAAATTAAAAATTAAAACCTAGTAAATTAAAGATTGCTAATTTGTAATATAGATTTCAGATTTATTGTGAATATTCAAAAATAGGGCATCTTTTTGGAGCGCGTGGATTGACAATAATCTTAGAGTCTTTTTAATGACTTCAATTGCCAATGGAAAAAGATGGATTAGCATGATTAGCATTATTTCACTTGCTTAATCGTTTAACAGAGAACTTAGTGTATTAGCAGTCAGAATTAGAAATTCATAATCCTTTACTTTCTTTACCTCATTTAGAATTATCAGCTCAAAAAGTATGGGTCCACAAGGTACCTGTGGAGAAAGAAAAAGGCAGTTGTTGGGATGAACTTGGATAGGAACAATCGTGACAAAAAATTTGAACAAATCCTGTTAGACTCAATCGATGAAGCCTTCTCTACGTTAGAAGAAAGTGCAAAAACGTCAATTTACTTTTACATGGAGAAAAAATTGTTAATTGCAAAACAAGAGATTCCGTATAGGGTTGATGATTTTTCGGGTGCTCTTGAACGAATTTTCGGCTTAGGCGCAAGTCATCTTGAGATTTTGATCATGGAGAAGCTTCATGCAAAAGTCACTTGTTCCTATAAATGGACTGGCCCGAACTGGCTTGTCCCGGATTTAACATTTCAAAAATATGTTGAGCTGGCGAGGCTATGCAACTTAGATACAGAGAAAACAAGAGAATTAGAGGTCTGGATAGATGCAGAAGAAAAACAAGAGCAATACGTTTAAAGACAACTTTCGAGAGCTTCTAAACTCTTTTTCAGACCCAATCATGGTCTTAAAGCAAGAAGGTGTTGTGCCGGTTGCTAACAAAGCCGTATCCACGTTTCTCGGAGTCGCGAGTGAGGAATTAATAGGTAAGCATCTTGAAGATTTGAAGTTCCTTGATAAGAAAACGAAAATGCTCATCCAAAGTCAACTTAAGAAAAGGATGGAAGGAGAAGTAGTTGAGAATTATGAAATCCCGGTTCTTGTAAATGGTGAAACAAAATACGTCGAGCCAAGAGGTAATAGAATTGAGTACTTTGGGGAACCAGCTGATCTAATCATCTTCCATGACGTCACAGAAAGAAGGCAACTTCAAAGTCAACTATTAGTAAAAATAGCAGAGATTGACGAACATTGCCAAGAATCTGAAGGAAAATACAGGAAACTTTTCCAAGAATCAATGGACGCCATCTTTATAGCAGATGCTGAAACAGGCATAATAGTAGACTGCAACACCGCTGCCCAGTTATTAGTCGGCAGGGACAAGTCAGAGTTGATTGGGCAACATCAGTCTATCCTTCATCCTCAAACGCTTATCGAGGGAGGTTTCACAAAGGGATTCAAAGAACATGTTAAAGACCTGATGAGACCCCTTGAAACGGAAGTGGTAACGAAAACAGGAGAAATCAAAGACGTTTCAGTCAGGGCAAGTGTTTTTGAGTTCCAAGGAAAAAAATTGATTCAAGGCACATTCAGAGACATCACTGAGCGCAAGCTCATGCAGCAAGCTCTGCAGGAAAATGAAGAGAAATTCCATGGAATAGCTAATTCAGTTAGAGATGCCATAATCTTAGTGGATGAGGAAGACAAGGTTACTTACTGGAACCCTGCCGCTGAAAAAACATTTGGCTACACAAACGAAGAGGCAATTGGCAAAGATGTTCATGAGCTGATTGTTCCAAATACGATATGCAAAGAAAGAAAGGCATACATCGACGGAGGCGTAAAAATGTCTGCTGAGACATGCATGGGCAATTTAGCATCCGAAAATGCTGAATTAGTCTGTCGCCGCAAAGACGGAAGTGAATTCCCAGCTGAATTATCAATGTCGCCGATAAAGTTGAGTGGAAAATGGAATGTGGTCGGAGTAGTAAAAGACATCACCCAGAAGAAACAGAGCGAGCAGAAACTGAGAGAGGCGGAACAACGCTACCATACGTTATTTGACCAAGCACCAGTAGGCGTCTTAGTTGTTGACCCAGAAACAGCCGCATTTATTGAATTCAACGATGTAGCCAATCGGCAACTGGGTTACTCCAAAGAGGAGTTTGCAAAACTCCGCATTACAGATATCGAAGCCAAGGAAACGGCTGACGAAGTGAAAGCACACGCAAGCAGAATGGTGAAAGAAGGAGGAGGCAAGCTTGAGACTAAACACCGTACCAAAGACGGCGAGGTCAGGGATGTCCTTGTAACTACGAGGACAGTTGAATTAGGCGGCAAAACTTTTCTCTACTGCATTTTTCACGACATCACCGATATCAGAAAAGTGCAAGATGCCCTTATGAAAAGCGAAACGCAATATCGCCAACTAGTTGAGCTTGCCCAGGAGGGTGTTTGGGCTGTAGATAATGAGTACTGCACCGCTTTTGTTAATCCTCGCATGGCTCAGATGTTGGGATATGCTGAAAGTGAAATGGTCGGAAGAAGCATTTTTGAATTCGTGGATAAGAAGGACATTGAGCAAACTAAGCAATTTTTTGGGCAATTTAAGTATGGTGTCAAAGGACATTTTGAATACGAGTTTACTCGCAAAGATGGATCTCGCGTTTACGCCAGTATCGCAGCTTCCGCGATTAACGATGATGAGGAAAACCGTTTAGGGACGCTCGCTTTAGTTGCGGACGTCACAGAAGACAAAAGGATGCAGAAGGAGCTAAAACAAGAGCACTTTAGGCTGGAGGCAATAGCAAACAGCATCGGTGCAGGTTTCGTAATCATAAATCCGGACTATCGTATATTGTGGGCGAACAGGTTCATGAGAGAATACAAGGGCAACGTGGATGGAAAACTCTGTTACGCAACGCTCAACACTTTAGATGCGCCTTGCCCGGATTGCGGGGTTAAGAAAGTCTTGGAGGAAGGCGTTAGCTGGGACGCGCATGAATACTTCTCAACTGACATCAAAGGCAATCCATACTGGGTTGAACTCATTGCAACACCAATAAAAGACGCTGACGGCAAAGTCGAAACAGCAATAGAGGTAGCAGTAGATATTACTGAAAAGAAAAATCTGCAAAACAAACTGGCACAGTATTCTCAGAAACTCGAAAAACTGGTTGAAGAAAGAACCAAGCAGCTGGAAGAGGCGCAGCTTCGACTAGTCAAGTCCGAAAGACTTGCCGCTATTGGCGAATTAGCAGGAATGGTTGGACATGACCTGCGCAACCCGTTGACAGGAATCGAAAACGCTGCTTATTTCTTGAAAACCAAAGGTGCCACAATTTCTGAAGCCCAGGCTAAAGAAATGCTTGAAACAATCGACAAATGCGTGGAACACTCGAACAAAATCGTCAGCGACCTTTTTGATTACTCAAAAGAAATCCGTTTAGAGCTACAAGAAAGTTCACCACGAAACGTGCTATCTGAAGCTTTAGACATGGTGCAAGTGCCAGCAAAAGTGGAAATTCTAAACCTCATTCCAGACGAGCAACACCTAAACGTTGACCCAGACAAAATAGAACGCGTCTTCATAAATCTCATAAAAAACGCCATCGATGCAATGCCAAACGGAGGCAAAATAACGATTGACAGCAAAGAAGCAAATGGCAGCTTGGAAATCTCTTTCGCGGACATTGGCACAGGCATTTCTAACGAAATTTTACCAAAGATTTTCTCACCATTGTTCACTACGAAAGCNNCGAACCTGAAATTGGAGGTGAAAAAGTTTGGATAAACATGCCAGAATACTCGTTGTCGACGATGACGAAAACATAAGAAAAACGATGAAAGCTATACTTGAAGACGAAGGTTACATTGTGGATTTAGCAGCTACCGGAAGCGAAGCCATTCAAAAAACGAAAGAAAAAGCCTACAACATAGCGCTCTTAGACATCCGATTGCCCGACATGGAAGGCGTAGAACTACTAAAACTAATAAAAGATACCGTGCCACATACCCGCAAAATAATGGTCACAGGCTACCCCTCAATGCAAAACGCTGTAGCCGCCCTAAACAAGAACGCAGACGCATACTTAATCAAGCCCGTAAACGTTGAAAAACTCCTGAATACGGTGAAAGAGCAGCTACAGTTACAGGAAGATGAAAGAAGATTTAGCGAGCAAAAAGTAGCCGAATTCATTGAAACCCGAGTCAAAGAATTGTCCGTCAACCGTCTCTAAACAGACGAATATTCCCATTTTTGTTCATACTCTAAGTTTTATTCAAACGAAAAAGTAGATTTGTTGTTGTTATTGCACAGTCACGCAGGTTAATACGGCAAATTTCCCGCTATTCCTTAGGGTGAAAAACATTATGGAAACATTAAACATAAGCGATAAGCAAGGAATGGAAATTTGCGAGAACGTTGGACGAATGCTTGTTGAAGAACTAGATTCTGAAGATGTCTGGAACAGAGTTGAACAAATGCTTGCCGATTACCTAAAAAACAACAACATAAACATGGATGCAGCAGACTTAACAGACAAGCTTGAATGGTCAGTGAAGGTAAAACTAAAAAAATAACTGTTTTTTCATTGATCAGGTGCCCTTTTTTCTTAGCTTTTAGGAGGTGACAGTTTTCGTGGAAGAGAAAAAGAAAGGTCAATTTACTATTCGACAGCGAAAGAAGAAAAAAGAAATAATTGAAGAAAGCCATCACCAAGTCAATATACCTCCGGACATTGGCGACGAAGAAAAGAAAGCTTTGGAGCAAACTGGTGACGATGCAACTTCAGGATGGTAAAAATAACTATTCAATTTTCCATCTTCAAATTGCAAGCAAAACGGTTCGTTTTCTTGAAAGGAAGTTTTTTGGATTTAGAAAAAAACTCTCAACATTATGTTTCAAACCTGAAAAATTAATCTATTTACTAGATAAAACGCAAATCTTTTATTGACATCAACTATAGTAATATACAAGAGGTGAAACACTTGAGTGAAGAAGATATTATAGAAATTGGACATGTAACGCATTCCTTCTCCAAAATTAGCGTGGCGGTATTAGAATTATCATTACCCTTAGCTGTTGGAGACCGCATACTTATCAAAGGGCCATCAACCGACTTCGAACAAACAGTTGAATCCATGCAAATAGACCGCAAAGCTATCCCACGAGCTGAAGGTGGACAAAGCATAGGATTAAAAGTGGTGCAACCAGCAAAAGAAAGAGACGTAGTGTACAAAAAGCTCTAGATAGATGTTTATTCATTTTTTCACTTTTCAGATCTAACAAGAACTTATGGAATTATCTCGCAACGTTATGCTTCACAAAATCGAAATTTTCAAGCTTTATCTTCCCATCCTTCAAAAGCCGGTGAATTCTTGGAATTTCAACTTTCACAGCATCCACAAGTTCTGAAACTGTGTGGCAAACCTTACCGTAAGCTTCATCACTCCACCGCTTAGTCACATTCGCGTATAAGCATCGCCCACCACAAACATTCAGAATCGAGCAGTCCACACATGGCTATTGGTTAACAAAGATTTTCTTTAAGAAAAGCGGATCAGCATCGCTTATGGCCTAAATAGTACTTTTTCATGCCCTACATTGTTGGGCAAGGAATGATGTAACCACCCAGTTTGAATGGCGTAGTGGATATTTAGAAGTCTCATTTAAGCACTCAAAAACTAAAACAAATAAAGCTGTGCAACACAACATAATTATCAAACAACTCAATCGAGCTGCGAAGGGTTCAGGTGTTTATGAATGGGCGGTCTGTCAAAGAATCAAAAGAAAATCATGGAGCTCCTCCAAATTAAACCTGACATGACGACGAAGGAAATCGCAGAGTTGATTTTCGGCAGAATTGTGTTATATAAATCAAAGGAATATGCTTCAGTCCACCGCAGCCTGATTTCTCTAGAACGCCTAAGCTGCATCCAAAGAGTTCAGGTTCAGCTTAGATGGCGCTTAGCGGCCAAGAAGAAAGCTGAGGACGTCCCAAGACTCAAGGAATGATTTCGCAACCGTTGTATTTGAAGTAATCAAAGTCTGCTAAGCTAATCGTACCGTTGTTTACGAGTTTTCTGATTCTTTGCAACTGACCTTCAACAGATCTTATCAAACCCTTTACAGTGTTGCAAACTTCAGCGTAGGCTTGGTCGCTCCAACGTTTAGTTACGTTAGCATAGAGACAACGCCCTCCGCAAACACCAAGAACACTACATTCTGTGCAAGGCGTATTGTTTACGAGTATCTTTCCAAGGCTTAATGGATCTGTTTCAGCGATGTGACCTAGGTAGTACTCTTTCATACCCCACATTGTTGAGCAAGGAATAATGTAACCATCAGTTTGAATGGCATAGTTTATCCAGCCTCCACCGCAACGCAAAAGACAGTTTTTCTCTTCATGCAAAAGCGAATGGGCGATGCCCAACAAAGGGTAAAGCTTCAAAACAACGCCTCTCTCCTCCATCTGATCTACCCAGAACTCTGCAAGCCTTTTTACGCCTGGAATGTAGCTTGTTTTTGCCCACTGTTCAAAGTTGCGCCTTTGGTAATCGTTCCCCCAAAAACCAGCGTTCAATTGCCAATGCACTGAGGAAAAAGAGAATTCATCGTTGTCCAAGAGCCACCGAACTTGCTTGTAGATGTCTGTCTGCTCCATCACTGTCATTCTTGCAATTAATTCTCCTCTAAAGCCGTTTTGCGCGATTAATTTCAGGTTATCGATGACTTTGCGGAAGGTTCCGTTTCCCCTGTAATAATCAGTTAAAGCTTCTTCACCATCAATGGAAACAAGAATAGTATGAAAACGGTTAACATATTTCGGCTCCAACTTGTCAAGCAGCAAACCATTTGTCTGAATCATAAAATGCTTAGGCTCAACATTATCCATTACCTGTTTGATTTTGTCAGTGCAAAGCAAGGGTTCGCCACCGTAAAAGGTTAAGACAGAATCAGGATCTTTTCGGCTGAACTTATCTAGCAAATCCATGTTATAATTAACTTTGTTGGGTAAATCATAATCCACTTCTATGTCGCCGAAGTCCTCGTCAAAATCATCCAAGCTCTCGCCAAAGCAGTACCTGCACTGCAAGTTACAATCGGTCGTGAGGATCACATGAAAGAACATGGCTTAATTGTGCACGACGCTGACTTAATAGTATTTTTCCGCTAACTTCCGAGCTTCCTCATCCTCAGGGCTTTCTTGAGTCTCTTCGTTTGCCTCTTCGTTTTCTTTTTTAGTCTTTTCCATGTCCCGCTTCTCGTTTTTTTCGGTTTTCTTCTGCACTAATTTCTGTGCCTTCTCAAGATAGCTCTTGAGGTCGCGGTCTTTCATAGTCTTCTCGGGCAAAGTTTCGGGAGCATACATCAGGGGTATGACAGCCAAGAAGAGGAAAAAGCTAGCCAGCGAGAAGGCGGTTCCTGTGGAAAAACCCTCAGCATAAGGCCTGATTAATATTGGTAGAAAACCCGCAAGAAGGTAGGGAAGTCCTCCTAGGGTGTAATACTTCTCTTTTTCCCGGTTTTCTCCGAGGTCGCCCCAAAGGACTGTAAAGAAAACGGAAAACAGCAACCCCCAGGTTATCCCGTCTAAAGTTAAGAACAGGAATCCTGTGATTAACGAAATGGAGAATACCGTAATCATGGCATATTCAATACCGAGCATTATGAAGCCTGCAATCACCACTTTCTTTCTTCCTTCTTTGTCCGCAATGGCGCCGCCCATGATGGCGAATATGCCTATAAACGCAAATTCAGCAAGTTGAAGGAACTCGAAGAAGTTTGGACCGAAAACTGAGTTGAAAGCTATATCCAATATGGGTGTCTCTGCGAAGTTTATAAGGGCAAACATCACCCACGGGAACCAATAAAGCAGAATCTCTCTCTTTCGAACAATTTCCAGATATTTGGGCGATTTCTGTGGGGCAGGTTGCACATGACCTCTATTGAGAATTGGAAAACCAACAGTTCCAAGAAGTCGCCACAGCGCTAATGCGACAACTGTCTCCCATTGGGGGAGGGGTCCAATCAGGAAGGCCAGAGCCAGGACGACAAATCCTACTCCGCTCCAAATTATTCCGCCTATTAGTCCTCGGTTTTCAACGGTTGTTGAATCTGCGAAATAGCTTAAGCAAGAGGGCAATCCCACGCCTATTGAAGCGCCTAGGAAAATGGCGAGCAAAGCATTGGCGGTTAATCCGTTTGTTGAGATCGTTATTAAAAAGAACGTGGCTACGATTCCCATTAGGAGCCACAGATTGAGCAATTTGGTCCGTCTTCGAGGGAAGAACTTTGCACCGACTAANNGCTGAAAGTGCCATGCTTGCGAAATAGGTTCCGAACAGCTCCGTTTTTTCTATCGTAGTCACGTTTAGGTTATTAAGAGCCGCGCCAAACAGAATGTTGGTCAGGATATACCAAACGAAGCTGTTCATGACTAAAAAAATGGCTGGCGCTGTTTGCTTCCAAGCAGTTTTCGCACGAAGCGCTCTAATCGATTTCATTATGCAGTTCAGTAGAGACTATGACGATTAAGGATAAAACTTTTCTTAATCCAGAATTCTGTATTACTGTTCAACACAAAGCTTAATAGTATATCTGTTGTACAATAATACTCGAGGGAAAAGGAAATGAAAGCTAACGTTAAACAAGCAAAGAAGAGAGAATTGCCAGTCCGCGTATGGGGCTAGGCGTTTACAAGTCTTCAAGCATGAAAGATATAAACGCTTGAAGCTTGCCCTGCGGCTTTGAATTTGGGAGTTTCTTTGCTAGGTGTATTCCTTCGCCCATAAGAAGCTGCATCTTTTCTTTAATCTCAAGGACTGGTTCCGCTTCTAGTGTAACATTCAACAACTTGGTAATATCCTCTTCTGATAATCTGTATTTTGATAAAATCCTATGAACTTCCCCCGCTGCCTTTTTATCCTGCATCACAGCCAACAAAGGCAAAGGCAAGTCGTGGACGGCAATTCGTTGGCGAAGCTCCTCAATCTCGAAAACATCTATGAACTCTTCTCTTAATGTAACCAATATTCCTAGAATCCTTCCGAGTCTTGCTGAAGCTTCAACCTCTATATCATTTCCTCCTCCGAACAATGCGCCAAGATATACGTCTGCCTCAATCCCTGCAGCTTTCATCTCGATAATCTTCAAATAATCACTTGGAGCAACGTTTTTCCTACCTTTCAAGCCAACTTCCAAAGCATGTGCGTTGCCAACTTCAAACAGCAGCTTCTTGTAGGCTTCAAGCATGCTCTTTCCTCTTTCTTTAGGCAAAACTGCTGCAGAATCAACAAGCAGTTTAAAGCCTTCTATCAAAAAGGCATTGCCAAGAAGAATCGCTATTCCAGTGCCAAATTTACCGTAAACCGTGGGAACCTTATGTTTCGTCTCTGATTCGTCAATAATGTCGTCGTGAATGTCAAAGGCTGCTGCCATTATCGCAATTGCCGCTTGGGCCTGCAATGCATCTTTAATGTCTCCGCCAACCGCTTCACATGCCATTGCGAACAAGCCTGGATGCGTGGAATCGTTCCAGTTCGCAATGTAGTGTTCAAGCGCTTCGCGTAATTTCGGATAACCCATTTTCTCTGCGAGCAACATCTGCTTTGCTAGGGATAACCCTTTCTCGCTTCTCTTTTTCAAATCTGCAACAACGATTTTTCCAATTTTTCGCGGCATGTGTACTTGTATACCCTTTGTTGTTTAAAAGACTAATTGGGTCAAAGACCGTACTGCAGAAGCGTAACTCAATAGTTTAGGGGGCATTCAACAGTTTCATGAGTTCCCTGAAGCAAATTGAGGACAAATGGCGCAACCGATGGGAAAATGCACACGTGTTCGAGGCAGACCCTGACCAGAAAAAACAGAAGGTTTCCGTGGCTTTCCCCTACCCCTACATGAATGGACCCTTACATGCGGGTCACGCTTTCACCGCCGCCCGCGTTGACAAACATACCCCAAGCAACATCACCAATACTCTTCGCAAGCCACCCGAATTGAGCTGGCTGGAGGTTTTTTGTTTCCAACTGTCTGCAGGATAAATGCTGCTATGCCTGATGAGACTATCATAATGGCAATTCCAATCGCCAATAGCTTCATTTTGCTCTTCATGCTTTTTCATTTCAACCGTATTATTCTTCAAAGTCTTAGATTACTGAACCCACTATTTTATTGATGGTGCAGAGGGTGGGATTTGAACCCACGAACGCCTACGTGACACGGCCCTAAATTTTTCTTTGACAAATACATAGTGTTCGGTTAGACTCATTTAATACAAATACCTCCTAACTACTGCGAAGAGTGTTGGTCTTACTCATTGAGTTGCCATTTTTTCGAAACTATCGCTACTGCAGGAAGGCCGTCTAAAACGTACCTTTGCGCTCTATGTGAGCCTTTGTGTATGAGAACTGGACCTTTCATCCTGCGGCATTCGCAGATGATTTGTTCAGCTTTAAGTTGGTCTCCAACTTCTTTTCCCATCAACTTACTTTTCCCTCTTCCCACAGTTTTTTCAAAACTTTGACTGTAAGATCTAAGTCAAGCCTGAGGTCATTGGCGATATCGAAAGTTTCAGCCTCATTGTGCTCGCTCAAGTAAGTCAGAATCTCTGTTCTAGCTTCCTCCATACTGACGTTTTCTCTTATTTCAATGACTTTTAAGCCACCAACTTCCTGAACATACTTTTCTGTTGCCTCTCTAATGAAAGCGCTTCTGGATTTTGCCCCAACACGTTTTGCCGCTTCGTCAATTTTTTGGAGTGCGTGCTTAGGGAAGCGTACAGGAACGATTGTTTCTTTTTCTATGATTTTCTGCACATCAATCAACTTTATACCAGTAATACATGTAATACAAATTTAAAGCTTACTAAAAAGAAAAACAAAGTTTCCCAGCATTACTTGTACTGTTGAGCCAAAAACCATGCAAATTTAGTAATTAACGGTCTTCGCAAATTTTGGTGCAGGGGTGGGATTTGAACACGTGAACGCCCACGCGATTGGGTACTAAACCCTACTCTTTTTACAAGACTTCAATTTGTCTCGTTAGTTTTTCTAAGCATTTCAGAAATTTTATTTCCAAGTTCAGGAAGGCCCTTCTTGACAGTTTCCCAAACTAAGTCTATGTTTACACCAAAATATTGATGAATTAGTTTGTCTCTCATTCCAGCAATATCGCTCCATTGAATCTCAGGGTGTTCCGCTTTCAGTTCTTTGCTTAAATTCTTTGTTGCTTCGCCCATTATTTCTAAAGCCCTTAAAACAGCGTACTGTTTTTCTTTGTTTTCAAAAAACTCTTGCTTAGTCAAGCCTTTCATAAACCGCTTTATGTCGGAAATCGCATCTAGAATATGCCTAAGATACGCATTATCTTTTCTCATAGATAACGCGCATCTCCTTTCGAACATCTTCCACTACATAAGGGCTTAAACTGCTGAAAACGCCGAGATCTACTTTTTTCTTGAATAATTTTGTTAACTCATTTTCCACGTGAACTAAATCGAAAAGGCTTTTTTTCTCGTTTTTGCCGAACTCGATTGCTATATCAATGTCGCTTGTTTTTTTCTGTTCTCCTCTAACAAAGGAGCCAAATATAGCCATAAAGACAATGTCATTTCTCTTGCAGATTTCAGCTATTTTTTCCTTTAAGCCTCTTTTCTGAAGGATTTTCGGCAAACCTTCAATTTCCAATTCCATGTTTGGTTATTAAAGGCTTCTTAGACTTAAGCCTTCTCTACTCCAGCTTAGCAAAAAACGAAAACATCCAGAGCTGGCCGTTGACGTTCTTCGCAAATTTTGGTGCAGGGGGTGGGATTTGAACCCACGAACCTCTGCAGGATAGGCTCCTGAAGCCTACGCCTTTGACCATGCTCGGCGACCCCTGCACTTAACGGACTTGCTGTATCAAAAATAATTCCTAACGATAAATACGTTACCACTAGCATTTTTTCGACATGTAAGTATGCTATGCCTCTCGCGGTTAATTTGGTAAAAAGCTTAAATCTTTACTCTAAACAAAGAGAGAAGGGTTCAGGTGAAGAGTTTATGGGTGTCCGCTGGAGAGACTGGAGTAAAAGTGATATTATCTATGGAATTCTGGTTCCCCTTATCGTCGTTTTGGCGATTGTTAGTCTCTCCAGATTAGGTTCCGTTTTAGGGTTTGGCTCCTATGGCGTCGTAATAGGAATCATCATGGAGCTTGAGGAATTAACTGTTATCGTTGCGGTTCCGCTTATGCTCGGATTAATTTGGAACCGCTGGGCAGGCGGCGCTTCCGGCTTTTTGATGGGCAGCCTCTACGCTTTGTACTGGGCAGACCAGTTTGGAAGGATCAGCACCTCAGGTTTTCACGCAAGCGCCGGTATGATTTTACTAGGGTATGTTCTTAGCGGTATGCTTATTGGTTATATGGCTGGAGCATTAAGCAAGCGTTCAGAAGACTTACGCAGAATGATTATTTCCGGAGTAATCGCAACAACCATCGGCGGATTGTTGCTTTTCGGAGTTTTCCAGCTCTCACCTGCAAACGTAGTGACTGGTTTAGATGGCTTTCTGCTCACTGTTCTACCTCGTATAGCCTGTGGGGCGATAATTCCAATCATAGCCAAAGTATTCTTCTGGTACGGAATGGGCGCAAACAAAAAAACAAATCTATAATCCTCTATCTTTCCTGCAGCGAGCAAGAACCGCTTTAAATAACTTTTTTAAACGAAAAAGGCATAAACTGAAAAGAAGAACATTGCTCCTTGAAAGACCCAGAAAAAACGGTTATTTTTGTCTTGATTTAGAAGACGCCATGAGCTCTTTAATGCTGAAGAATGCGCAATTAAAGCGTCGCTTGAGTTGTAAGCCAAGGACTGTTTACCTTTAAGCTTTGGCTTTCTTCAGTTTTTCAATTATCTTTTGTGTTTCCTCTTCTGATGGGTGAGTGATGGCACCGGCAGGGCAAATATCTTCGCAACCCCTGCAAAACACCACACAGCTGTTAGGGTTTTTTACAACTGACCTCTTTTTTCCTTCTTTTTCTTCAAATGCGAAAGCCCCCATGTGACAAAAGTCTACGCATTTTCCACAACTGATGCATTTTTCATAGTTTATGCTTGGATACCACGGTATCTTGTTTCTTGGAATTCCTTCGTATGATTCTTCAGACATTAGTTAGTCACCTTGCCATTTGAAAATAAATATAACAATATTTAAATATTATTATGAATTAAGTACAAAACCATGTCCTTAAATTCACAAAATCAAACCAGATTCAAAGCAACAATCTTCCATGCACTTTCAGACACAATAAGAATTGAAATACTAGAATTTTTGCGGGACGGCGAAAAGTGCGTGTGCGAAATCATCCCACACCTAAACCTCATCCAGCCCGTTGTTTCACGACACCTAAAAATCCTCAAAGACGCAGGGCTAGTAAACGACAGGAAAGACGGAAACAAACGAATGTACTCAGTTACGGATAACCGCATCTACCAAATCATTGACGCCGTGACGCCTGAACTTGTCAATGCTCTCGCAAAAGAAGCTTTTGAGCACATGACTTGCAGTTAACTACTGGCGGGGTACAGGCGCTGTAGGAGGGGCCGAGGCAGGGATTTGAACCCTGGCAAAAGGCTCCACAGGCCTCTAGGCTACCAAGCTACCTCACCTCGGCCACTTTTCCATGCTTTGCCGTGACTTGGTAACACTTCAGCGTCTTTATTTTCTTTTACGGAAGATTTTGCCGCCGTCACCGTATTCCCCGGTCACGTAGTCGAAGCCTACTTCTATCAGCTTACACGCTTCCTCTGCCACGGTGGCTACTCGCGTTATGAAACTGTCCTCTGGAACGTTACTGAAAAGCTGCTTGTCAAGCTGAATATAGAGCAGCGTGTTATCAATCGTCACATGGCCCAGGAACTCCTTAACGTGCAGAATATCCTTAGTATAATGGTATTCCATTGTGCCCTTCCAATGTCTCAGCGTGTGGAAATGGATTTCTTTTAATCTGGGGTTTTGAAGTTTGAAGGCGATCCGCTTTCTTGCTCTTGTGTAAGTGGCTTTTAGACTGTTTAGGCTGCTCTTGCCAAAAACATAATCGGTTGTTCTCGGCAACGCATTAAGCATACTTAGCAGTTTCCCAGTTAAACTGTTGAATATTCGTGGAAGACTTCCTTTTTCAGGGTCGTTGCACATTATGATTTTCCGTTGAAAGTCTATGTCAATCCATTTTAGCCTTATGGCTTCTCCGCTTCTCATAGCTGTCTCTTTCAGTAACTGAAGCATTGTCGCGACTGCAGTAGGGTTCCCAGCGATTAAGTCGTCGATTTCCTGCTCTGCCGGTATGAAGGGGATTTTTCTTGTTAAGATGCATCGTGGCTGCTCCCAGGATAAGCCTATATATTTCAGGAAAGAGGTGTAAGCAACTATCACGTTCCGCTTTCTGTTTCCGCTCCAATTCTGCCGTGCTATGGTTTCCTTCACGCTTTCAGGATCGCGTAAGTTTGCTTCTCTATCCATCAAGACGTTAAGAACTGTTTGGTTTAATCGTATGGTAGCTTCCGCGTAGCCTTGCTTTTTCATGTTCCAAGCGTACTCTAAGATTTTTCCTTTAAGGTCGGTTTTATCATTATCACCCACAACAGATTTAATTTCTGTTGCGGTGTCCAATTTTTTCGCTTCCTGCAGGATAACGCATAATTGGCGATTGCCTCTTTGTCCTTGATGTCTAATATAAGTTTCCGAGAAACGATTGCCGCAGACACAGCAACTTAAGCGTTTAATGGCTGATCCGTCTTTTCTGTAGCGGTGGCCGTCATTATCTACTTTAGAGCTGCCGCATTCAGGACACTTCAAAGACGCTTTACTAAGTACACCTGCTTTACCGAGTACATCTAAGGCCTCCTCTGGAATGCATGTAGTAACGTCTGGTTGAGGCCCTGTAAGGGCTGCCTCAACGTCGAGGAGGCGGTCTTCAACGCTGAAACATCTTTTCCCGGTCTCAACCAAACAAACCATAAAGATTACTCTGGTGTTCTACTGATCTTTATTATTTCGTCGCATCTGTTCGCTGTTTCTTCCTTTAAGATTGCTTCATATTCTGCTAATAGGTCGCTTGTGTTTTTGTCAACGTGGTTTTCAATGATTAATTTAGTGTTATTATCGCAAACACGGACGATTATAACCTGAGTGTCCTTGTCCTGCTTTGCATACCACGCATTGAACTGTAAAGGCGTGAGAATTCCGCCGATGTCTTGGCCACTGTAAACTTTGAGGGATTCGTCGTAGATTGCTACTTTCCAACGTGGCTGAGTGGTTATCTGCTCTACTTTCACGATTCTTTTAATGAGGTTTGGTTTACTCATAGTTCCGCATCCTCAGGGTTGGAGGGAATAATGCGGAGGCGATCATTGTTGATATGTGTGGTTTTGCCGCCAGGGCACCACATCCGCAACACTATGGTTTTTTCAGGACACTTTTTTATTTCGAGGTTTTCAAGTCTTTTATTCAATTCGTTTTTACTCATTTTTCTTATCACCTTAAACTTTCAAGTTCTTGCTTACTTTCCAATTTGGTTAGGCGCTCCTCAATGTCTTCAAGCTCAGAATCCTTCATTAACTCGCCGTAACCCTGGATCGCTGAAATAATGATTCGCGCCCATTTCTGGCGGTCCACGTTGCTGGCTTTTTCCCTATCGAATTTTCTTGTGGACACGTCCAGAACGTGCCATAATAGGTTGAAGAGGGGTTTTCTCTGCTTCTTCACGTCCAAGTTTTCCATATCTTGCGCGTTACTTTCCTCGATGTTTTCTGGATGTTGCTCTATGTTTTCAGTCACGGCAAGGCCTCCGTTTCACGCGATATGATATCGCATTCTTTCTCTTTCGCTATGATAAGCCGAGCATACTCCAGCTCAGGGTGTTTTTTAGCATATGAAAGAGTCTTAATTTTCCATGTTAAATCGTGGACGCTCCATTGCTCACATTTTCCTTTAAGAGTGACATTGACTTTTTCGAGCTGTGATTCTTCCTCTGTTTTTCTTGCTAAGGCTTGGCACTGCTCTTTTTTCTGCTTCTCTAACTCCAATTTGGGTATGTGACTGTTTTCTTTCCCTTGAGCAATTACGTCTTTGAGCTTTCGACCGTACCTTAAAGCTAATAAGTCGTGGTCTCCCTCATCGATGGTTCCGTTTAAGAATAAGCCGTCGTTCAAAGCGTAGAGGATAGCAGCGCTTTTTGAGCATTCAAGCCTTGCGCATAGTTTTGTGATCCCAACATAGAACGTCGCGTTAAGCATGACTGGATGAATGTGCTCTCTTGACTTCTCACTCAAAAAGAATCCTCCAAGAGAGTGAACAGTTGTTTTGTTGTTGTTGTTGGTTTGTGATATATAGATAGATAGATAGATATTATATCGCAGTAGATAGATAGATATATCGTTCTTTTTGGGTTTAAGGCTTTTTTTAGGGTTCTTGCGATATTATATCGCTGTTTTTGATTATGCGATATTATATCGCGGGTCATTTCAACTTGTGCTTGCTGCTCAATCATGGCGTCAGCACCTCTCCGCAACTCCAGCAGCGGTCTCGGTATTTCGAGTTTGTTTTGCCGCATTTCCAGCAGTTGATAATGTCGGGATTTCGGGGTTGCTTTGCTAAATTAACGGAAAAATTCGTTTAGACAGCCTCCATGAAGACATCCGCGATGTTAACGTAAAGAAAATAAATGTTGGGTGTGCTGTCGCTTTCCCTAAAATCAGTTTGGAAAACAACTTGGAATTTTTGGTTTACGACTTTTAAAGCGGCGTCAACAAACTCTTTTGATCCTTGGATTTTAATGTAGTTTTGTTTTCTCGTCATAGTCTCGTCCATCACTCATTTTTAAAACGATCTCCTGTTTCCAAACCTTATTTTCTTCCGCGTCGCTGAAGCACCTGAACTTGTCGCTTCAACAACAACGTTCTTCAGTTCTTCACGGAGAACCGCGAGAGTCCGTTGGTCCACGCTTCCCTCAACGTTGACAGATATTGAGATGTTGTATGTGACTGCGCCATAGCCTTCTCCGCTTCTGCCTAAAGGAATAACGGCTTCAGGGCCTGCTTCGCCGAGAAGCGCGTATGTTGGGTTTTCAACGATAGCGCCTTCTTTAAAATGCGGAATCAACGGGGTAAAGCTGGCGATGTTTTGGGGAGTCCAGCCTTTATGTGCAGCTAAAATGTAAGTAGCTTCAATCGCGTCTTGATAGTTCAGATTGTACAGTTGTGCGAGATATTTTATGCCGTTTGCTAACTCTTGAGGCGACGTGTACGCGGCGTAACCCGTGGAGATGGCTGCGGCAAGGTCGCCTGCTGTAGTGCCTACAGTACCACCGATGCCCGCTGTCTGAGCGACGTGGATTGTACCCGCTATTATAGCGATGTTAGACATGTTGTTTTGGTGTGTCTGCGCGAGCTGTTCCGACTCGTTGTAAGCGGTTTGCAATTCAAGGTTTTTCTGGTTCTCAATCGCTACAGTAGTCGCTGCTAACGATGACGCCAACTGTATTAATGTAGTATTCAGCGTTTGCTGCCCCGTCGTCGTTATTTGCGCGTACACCGCTTGAGCGGCTTGCAAGTCATCGTTCCTCTCGTATTCTACCTTTACGATAGCGTTTGCTCGGTCTTGCTCAATCGGCACCGCCGCAGCGGTTTGTTCCTTTTCAGCTTGAAGTTCCTGCAGGCGGTAGCGGTCGCTTATTCTACTGCGGTTATCATTGTACTTTGTGTTTATATCGTTAAGTTGCTTCTGGTACTCCGCGTCGGTTATTAATCCGTGGTCATGCTCGTCTTCTAAACTAATTTTCTGCGAAAGCATGTTCTCTTCAAGGTCATCCAGGTTGCCGTTTCGCTGGGCGCGGATATTATTCAGTCCCGTCATTGTTGCTGCGACTAAATCATCGTAGAAAGCGTTTGTGTCGCTGATTTGCTGGTTATAGTGACTTTCGATTTCGTTATCCGCAGTTGTTAACTCGGTAGTTTGAATCCCAAGTCTCGTAGTCCAGTAACTTGAATAATCAGTAAGTTGTTGTTGGTAAGCCGCGTTTGCAGCATCAACGTCGGTTTGGTACGCTGTTTGAGCAAGCGTTTCCTCCGCAGTATAATATGTGTTAATTTTCCCCTGAATCGTTTCTAAAGCAGTTTTGGTTATTCCCAGCTTCGTGTCCCAGTACGCCGACATATTCGTGAGGTCTGTTTGGTACGCTGTGTTTTCAGCCGTTATCTTGCTTGTAAGAAGATCAGTTGCAGTGGCAAGTGTGCTGAGGCTTGCTGAAAAATTGTTTGCCGCCGAAGTTGCATTCTGCACCAGAACAGTTAAGCCTGAAGCTGCCACGCCAATGGCGGCAATGCCTGCAACAATCATAGGTGTTGCAGTTGTAAGTGATATTCCTTCCCAAAACGCGTAGGCTGCTATGGCAGCAGCAACTAAAGCGCCAGTGACAACCGCTATTACTGCGGCTGTTGTCCTCATCGGCTCAGGGATACTGTTGAGAACAGTGTAGCCGATTGCGAAAGCTCCAAATGCTGCGCCCGCGTCGATAGCGAGGGTTTTCATGCTGATGTCAAGGGCTTTAGACATCGTCAGGAAAGAGGGAACGACCGTTAGGGCCGCGTAAATCATAGAGTTGTTAAGGTTATTCTGAGCGACGCCAACACGTTCCTGACTCACTGTGAGGGCATCCTGCGCCGTATTCAACCTAGCGAGTGCGTCAGCGATTGCTTGGGGGTCACCGCCCGCCAACGCTTTATTATATGCATTCTGCGCTGAAGTAAGCGCGTTAGTGCTTTTCTGCACGTTCAAATTAGCCCTGTCAAGCGCGACCTCGCTGTTTTCGACGCGTTCAAAACTCATGAATAAGGTTGCGCCTGCCAACGCGAGGCTATTCGCCTGCACAACTTGGTCGCTGAAACTTTTTGTTGCGGTGTCAACTGTTCTGCTTGCGCTCTGAAATGCGCTGCCCATGTTACCTGTGGACGTAGTGACTTTCTGAGTGACTGAGTCAACCTGGCTTAAACTAGAACTCACGCTCGCTATAACGCTGCTTGCTTGGTCGTAAGCAGTTAAGTAAAGGCCCAAGCTTGCCTCATAACTCATGAGCGTCACCCTTCTTGAGATCTACGGTTTCAGCCGGTTTGCTTTGGTTGGATGGTAGAAACCCAGCTTTTGGAATCAACACGATAAGCAAACGACAAGCAACATCCCAGGGCAAGAGCTTGATTGTTTCAACGGTCATGCCGGGGTTCGTCGGCGCCAACATGCGAAAAAGCCTCTGCACGCCATTATCCGATAGATCAGGATATTTCTTCGTGATCTCCGCCACGTCATTGAACGTTAGACTTACGTAACGGATCCTTCCCAGGTATGGGTCCTCTATCTCCTGGATGCGCTGGCTTTTCTTAATGATTGTTGCAGGATCAAACTTGCGAGATTTCAGCTTAAGGCCTCCTCTTTCTTAGAGGGAAACTGGAGAGTACAGGTGTGACTAGGCCTGCAACTCTCCAGCTCCCACCAAAAAATGATTCTCTTGTTGTTTTTGTAAGCATTAAAACGCCACCCTTGGATGTCTTTTCCAGAATTCTTCTTTTTCGCGTTGGAATTGGTCCTCTTCTCTTTGGCGTTGAAGTTCTTCCGCTGCATTAAGAATGGGTTGTTGTTTGATTAATTCAAGTTTTTGACGCCATGCCGTCCTTTCACGTGACGCTGCATCCTGGGCTTTTATTTCTTCAACCAATTGATGAGTACGATCAATCGAGGCCTGTGTCGCTTCCCTCTCGCAAATGTTCTCCCAAAAACAATCTTTGCACATTTCTATGCTGCATTGGCCGCTTTTGACGAGTTTAGGTATGCCTTTAGCCAGGACGTTTGCAGTCGTCTTAGTATAGTGCGTTCCAGTCCAGGTTAAGAAGGTGTTCCAGGCGTCGGCATCCAAAAAGACATTCCCGCCGTCATTCCAAGCGCTTGACTTTTCACCGCTTCCCCCTAAAGCCTTCTTCAGCATGTTCGAACAGTTCACGACTTCCTCACTGTTCCCCCGTTGAATCGCAGATTGCAGAAGCGTTTGGGTTGCCTCGATAGCTCCTACAAATCCCAAAAATTTTATTAGTCGTTGCCGGTTAGGATCGCAATTATCCGGGATTTTTATTCCTCCTCAGGCTCAGGCAGGCCCCCTTCCCATTTGCCAGTTTCTTGGTTGTATACGCCCGTACCCTTATCTGCGAAGGATCTCTTTTGAGAGTCGCGTCTTGCTTGGCGGTTAGCCAAAATCTCCGCGTAAATCGAGCCCACGGCGTCCTCGAAAAAAGCTCTTAGATTCTTGAGTGCGTCAAGCGACAGTTTTTCCAGGTCTTCTCCGTGGAGGGTCTCCCTGCTGTCCTTCACTAACGATTTAATGATGATTTCTTTTGCCTCGTTGAGCACAGCGTCCCTTTCCGCGGCGTCAGTGTTGTTTTCTGTCATTTAAAACCCTACCTTATCTTGCTTTTTCTCGGTTCCTAAAAACTCGTCAAGAGCGGCTCTAACAAGCCCTGAAACAGTCTTAATTTTCGGGTAGTCTTGTTTAATCCGTTGCTCAATTTTTGCCATTTCTGAGTCTTCAATTCTTACTGTTACTCTAGTTTCCAATGATAGACACCTTTTTGTTAACAAGTCTTAATAGCTGACGTTTCCTTACTGTACTCTTCGTATAGTCTAAAGTGTCCCAAGACTTATGGAGATAGAACATAGGAATGTCCCAAAAGCGAAGCAACAGTGTCCCAAACCTTGTAGAAAAATACAGGCGCAACTATCCAGCGTTTGAAAAACGTCACATAAGAAGAATGATTATAGTCTACAGTAACGGTGCTTTCAAAAACCCGTCAGAACTAAAGAAACTTACAAGAGCCTTGAAAAAGAGTTTTAAACTTCAACCTTGCGTTCCTACTTTGCCTATCTCAGAACAAGATGAGCAGGTGCTTAAGGGTTTTCTGAGGGATTTGAAGGAAAAGAAAGTTAAACTAGTTGCGATTGAAAACTGACATACCGAGTACATCCTAAGGGGGCCTGATGTACGTAGTAAAGACTGTTTTTTTTTTCACTTCAGAGAGGGACATTCTAGGGACATTTCAAGCGAGGCTTTTCTGCTTCAAAAAGCAGGGGTAACTCCCTAAAAAAAGGGAGACGTTGAAGGCCTATCCAAATAGTGGCTCCATCGGCTTCTCTTCCGTTGACTCTTTTACTTCTTGATCTGTTGTTGGCTTGTAGTGTTTGTCGTCTAAAAATTTGTAGAATATGTCGCCAAAATCAAGCGTTTTAGCGATTTCTTCACCAGCCATGGCTTCCATGTTGGAGCGGACACTATCAATTATTTCGTACTGGATTTCTTCCTCTAGTAAAGTTTTGTTGTTTTGGGCTCGGTGACGGAACCAACTTACTATTATTTTTGGCACTTTAACGGTTACTTGCTCAAACTCTATTTCGTCAGTCATGTTTTTCACCTCCTCCTTTCAAATCGTCGGTCCTTCCTCAAGTTCTAGAATTTCGTATTGGGCGCGGACCATTTCCCAACTCAATTTATCAGCATTGAGGTTGTGGCCTTGCAGATGATCCCGGAGTTCATGGAGACGTACACGCTCGCCGCAGACCTTACAGAAAAGAGGCAATAATCAGGCCTCCCCCAGCTCCGCGAGGCACTCGTCCAGGTAGACCATGATCGCTCGGTTTTGTAGGATTCGCTGCTCATTGTGAGCCAAGCAGGCTTCCCGGTAAAGCTTCGCGGCGTCATCGTACAACTTCATATATTCAGCTTTCAGGCGAGACGTTGAAGATTTTCCAACGCGTTGGAAAATGTCTTGGCGTGAGGGCCTCTGAATGGTTTGTGTCAAATTTTTTCACCCTCGGTTTTGGCTAGCTCGATATCGAGCGCTTTCAGCCTATCTTCAGCATGACGAACGCCTAAAACGTCGCCTTTTTTAACGCAATCCCTTAGCCAAGCAGCCACACAATCGTAAGTTATCTGAGTTTCGATTTCTTCCTGTTCCGTTGCATTCATGGTTCTAACAGCACCTCCCCAACATTTTTTAGACTGTTTAAAGTTCGCTCAGCCTTGTCAAATGATCGGCACTCTGGAAGTGCCACGGTGGCGACTTGTTTTGAACTGTTAAGATTTCCGAGACCGTGATAGGCGCCATGACACCGACAGTCGCATTCTGGTTCCGTTGCGGTGTAGCAACTTTCACAACAAACCGCGTCTAATTCCGCCTTAGATTTTGGAAGATCTAAAACTTTGTTGAATAATGTTTTTTGATTCCACATTTTCTCTTCATCTCTTTGGTGTACCTTTAGAGTACTCCTATAGGTAGCTTAAAGTACTCGAAGCTTATAAAAGTACCTATAAGGTACTCTGGTGAAATGGTTATGGTTATGCCGGTAAAATTCAAGGTAAGCGTCATTCAAAATGAGAAATCTTTGAGAGTAACAATCCCCAAAGAACTAGCTTCTCACCTGGAGCTTAAGAAAGGCGACTCCGTTATTATGTGGGCTGACAATTCGCACGTGATCATGGAAAAGGAACGTAAACCTTCAGGGAGTTAAAGAAGGTATCGCGCGAGGTACCTTAACGTTGCAAGGGGTAGCTAGTCCTAAATGTTAATGCAACTGGTCAGAAAGTTCTTTGCGCACTACGGACTTTTTAAGTTTCAAGAGGTAGTTAGCCTAAAACGTCAATGCAACCGAGATAATGCTACGTGCAGTGCCTAGACGCTTCATTTTTATTTCATTTCGATTACCTATCGAACTCAACCTTTGGGCTTCCTAGGCCTCATAGAAGAAAAACCGCATACAGGGCCTAGGAGCCTCATTTTGAGCTTTCTAGGCCTTATAGAAGAAAAACCTCATACAGGGCCTAGGATGTACGTGGTGAACGGCTTTGATCTGACAAAAAAAGGGATGAGGTTATGGGTGACAAGTCAAAAATTCCCCGACCGAACGGAAATACCTCACCTCGGCCACTATTTTGCACACCTCGGTTACTTTTTCGATTTAGCTTCATCATTTACGTTTCCTCAAGAATATTAAGTTGTCTTTTTGGCAAACGTACTCGAAACCTACTTCTAGTAAGGATTTGACGTCTTCTGGCTTTTCTGTTATTCTTACGGTGAACTCATCGCTTGAAGGCTCGAATAAGCGTCTTTCAATGTTGATGTATATGTCGGTGCTTCTTAGGTCTTTGTGACCTAGGAAGTCTCTGACGTAGTATGGGTCACGTGTTTTGTGGTATAGCATCGTGGCGGTGAAATGGCGGAAAGTGTGGAAACTTATCCTCGTTAGCCTCGGGTTCTGGAGTTTGTCGGCTAGTCTTTTTCTTGCTTTGCCGAAGGTTGTTTTCATCGACGTTATTGGGCCGTCTCCGAAGATTGCTTCTGAGTCTCGCGGCAAGTTGTTTAGCATGCTCATGAGTTTTTGGCTTACTTTCCAGAGTCGTGGGTTGCTGCCCTTTTCAGGTAAGTTTAGTGTAATTATGTTCTTTTCGAAGTCGATGTCCGTCCATTCTAAGCGTTTGGCTTCGCCGCTTCGCATGGCAGTTTCCTTGAGCAGTTGCAGAAAAGTTGAGCATTTCTTTCCGCATCCGGCTATTAAGTCGTCGATTTCTTTTTCTGTTGGGATGAAGGGAAATTTGCGGTTTACCTTATAGCGTGGAGGCTCCCAGTGCAACCCTTGGATTTTCAAATATAACGTATAGGCGTTTATGACGTTTCGTTTTCTAGCTTCGCTCCATTTCTGCTTAGATATTACTTCTTTGACTGATTCTGGATTGGAGAGGTCAGCTCCACGGGTGGATAGCACGTTTAATGCTGTCCGGTTTAGGCGTATTGTTGTGATGCTGTAGCCCTGTTTTTGCATGTAGAAGCAAAGTTCAACGATTTTTCCTTTGACGTCTTGAGGTGTGTTCGAATGGTTTTCTCTACCCGCGACAATCTTGATTTTTGTCGCTTCGGTCAATTTTTTCGTCGCTCCTTGCAGGACGCATAATTGGCGATTTCTTATAGTGTGAGATTCTTTATAATCATTTGGCGGCTTCTCACTGAACCGGTAGCCGCAATTTTGACATATATAACGCTGTATATCTATTTCGCCCGTTATGCACCGGTGTCCATTCTTGTCGATGTGAGTTGACCCGCATTCAGGGCAGCTTAAAGATTGAGGTTCTTTAGGGGTGTAGTGCGTTGAGTTTTTAGTCCACTCCTCTGAAAACGCATTTTCTAATCCTGCAGGAGCAACATTTGAGGAGCCACACCTTCCTCGAGCCTCAACCATAACTTTCAAGAAACCTCCTCTTCATTGATGTATTTGTAACTTGGACATCGCAACGGAATTTCTGCTTCTACCGATCTATAGCCATAATTATCCACTGGACATTTTGCTTTTCTGAAGTTTTTGCATTCAATAGAACATTTATGTTTTTTCATATCCTCTTGTGCCGATTTTTCAGGGTTAGAAATTGGTGTATCTGTGTTTATTGGCTGATCGGTGTTACTTTCGGGCTTCTTTTGCCATTCTGGTTTTGTTTCTTGATTTGAAACTATTGATAACAAGGGTTCGTTTTTACCAGTAATAATCTTATCAAACTCTGCCTCAGTTATCGGGGTTTCGACACGGTTGTTAAATTCAATTTTTGATAGTGTGTAAGAATGACCCTTGCTGTCAATTGTTTCTTTCCACAGTTTGAAGTCTTTTATCAATTTCGCTTCTAAATCTGGTTCCATTGGTTGATTGAGCGCAATTTCACTAATTTTCGTTTGAATCTCTGAAGGCTTCACATCTTTTAGCGGATAATAGGTTAATTCTCTTTTATCGGCTTGTTCCTCTTCACGTATATCTACCCATCCTAAATCTGACAGTCGACCTAGATAACGTCTTGCTGTTGGTCTTGTTGGTGGTTCATTTGTGGGTTTAGTTTCGCCTATGTAATTAATGTCTGGGTGTTCAGGGTCGTATATGTGATCTACGATTATTTTCAGAGTTGCGCCATTAATATGATGCTGAACGTACTCGTGATAGAATGTTAAAGTTCTCTTGTCTGTGTTAGTTTGTGTTGTTTCATAAACAAGTTTGAAGTGCTTTTCTGCGTTTATGAAGTCTTGAACTGTAGCTATAAAGAATTTTTCGCCTTCTATGGTAACTATAGGTCTTTGAAACAGTGATAGTATTGGTTTTGCTGAAAGAAGCTGCTGGAAGTGATCAAAATCCCTCATGTCACGAACCGATATGCCTCCAATTAATTCGTCACAGTTTGGAAATGGATTAAGGAATTTCAGATTGAATTTTTTGATTGTATCACGTATATTCCGGATTAAAGCCTTAATCAATACCTTGTCTTGTGTAGGCTTGAACTCCCAGGGATAAGATCGCTTTTGTGCAATCGTTTTTTTGCCTGCTCTTATTTTTGCTTCAGTGGTGTCTGGTGTATCTGAGATTACCCTTGTTGCGAACTCAGAAAAATAGTACTCATCTATAGAACAGAAAATAAATGCTGGAGCTCCCTCTAGAGCTACATTATGGACTTTTCCATGCTCGTTAACGTACTTATGCCAAATTCTTGGTTTATCATGCGACATAGTGGATTTTAGCATTACCAGCGTGTCTTTTGGCACAGTTTCTAAGAGTATGTAAATTTTCTCAGTGAGTTTTACTAGATGAAATGAATTTTGAATTTTTTTGTCCCATGCTCTCTTTTCACTCTTGTAAACGTCCAAAGCACTTAGGTACTCATCCTTATCGTCATATTCCTTTCGTTTAGGTGGCACTGGCGCGTTCTCAAGGTCTAAGGGTTCTTCTGCTCCAGCTTCGTTGATAGTCATTAACGTGCCTTGCTCGTGTGTAATGACTTTTGGAGATTGAGATGCTACTGTGATAATGTCTTCTTCAGGAAAATAGCTGAAGGTTTCTGTTGTGTCATAAGTTTTTCCGCTTCCGCTTTCTGTGCTCTTATTAAAGCCATGAACTCTGGGGAGATGTGCCATCAGCAGCGCCTTGCTCTTCTGCAGGAAGCCTATTCCCTTGGGTTCCATAGTTCGGAGAGCATAATTGACCTTTTTAGGTGTCTTAACGACTTTGACGATTCCATAACACGCTATCAAGTGAACTGGTTTTTCACCAACAAAGTAGAAAAAGACGAAGTTAGGCTCTACAGTTGCAGAACCATCCAAAGATATGGGTGGTGTCTAGGCGGCGAATGCCCAAGATTGTGAAAGAACCAAAGGGCGCGAGCTATCTGTTCTGGTTTAGGGTACAACTTTTTACCCGAATCAATTGAAAGAATTATATCTTCAAAAACCAAATAGAGGACTGTTCTAAAAAATTTAAGCGAAGAGAGCATACGCGAGAAACGAAGCAGCAAACAATATCGCCATAGAACCAATAAGATTCATCAAAAAATCAAGCGAAGGCCCAGCAGCATCCTTAAAAGGATCTCCAACTGTATCACCAACCACAGTAGCTTCATACGTCTTTGTGTCAACATGACCTAGTTTTCCTGTTTCAACGTATTTTTTAGCGTTATCCCAAGATGCCCCCGTGAGAATCATCATAAAACCAAGCAAAATAGTACTCACAAGGTTTCCCGCAAGCAAACCACCTACAGCTTCAACACCAATGCTATATCCTACTGCCAAAGGAAAAACTATGGCAATGATTGCAGGTAAAAACATGCCTTTGAGTGCACCACGAGTGCTTATACTCACACATTTCTTATAATCCGCCTTCGCAATCCCTTCCTTTAGCCCGGGAATTTCAGCAAATTGCCTCCTTACTTCTCCAACCATTCTGAAAGCTGAGTTGCCTACAGCCTTGAGAATTTGGGAGACAAAAAGAAACGACAAGACCCCACCCATGAGCAAACCTGCGACAACAGGCGGGTTTGCTACGTTGATGACTCTAAGATTAGTTGCTTCCAGAAAAACTGTAAAAATGGCTACTTGAGCAAATGAGGACGTTCCAAGTGCATAAACTTTGCAGACAGCTTTCGTCGTGTTGCCAACTGAATCCAATTCGTCCATGATCTCCAAAGCGTTACCTTGATGGACTCCTGAGAGCTCCATTATTCCTTTGGCGTTATCAACGATAGGTCCGTAAGAGGACATGGCAACAAGAGTTGCGTTTACAGACAGGAAGCCAACAGCCACAATAGATAACCCATATATCCCACTGATAGCAAACGAAAGTAACACTGAAGCAGCAAAGACTAACACAGAAGGAACAGCACTTTCAAAGCCTCTTGCAAAGCCAAAGATAATATTCATGGCTGGTCCTGCGCTGGACGCTCTTACTATATCCTGAATAGGTTTTCTTCTCATCGAAGTGTAATAAAGTGTCAACCAAGCCAAAAATACAATCGTAAAAGTCCCCAAAATTGTGGCGAGATACTCTCTTAATCCGCCAAAAATAAACCAAGCAAACGGCAAAACAAATAAGCAAACCAGTCCAACGGCAATGTACATTCCTTTATAGATGGCTTTTTGAGCATCTCTATTTTTCGCGGAAATGAAACGCGAAGCTATTAGTGAAGCCATAATTCCCGAAGCGGCAACAAACAAAGGATAAAGCAAACCACCTATACCGTGAATCGCTATTCCTAAAATCATCGCTGCAACCAGAGCCATCACGTAGGATTGAAAAACATCCGAACCGGTCCCGGCTATGTCACCAACATTATCACCTACTTGATCTGCTATTACAGCAGCGTTCCGTGGATCATCTTCAGGGATGCTTTCTTCCAACTTGCCAACTAAATCAGCCCCTATGTCAGCGGCTTTAGTGTAGATTCCTCCGCCGACCCTTGCAAAAAGCCCAATTAAGGAAGCGCCAAAACCCATTCCCAAAAGCAACAACGGGTTATCGACAATAAAATACAATAACCCAACACCTATAAGACCTAAGCCAGTCAACGACAGTCCGATAACTGTTCCGCTTTTAGTTGCTATATCTAGAGATTCATTGAAGTTGTGGTTTGCTGCGTTTGCTGTTCTAACGTTCATGTAAATGGATACTCTCATGCCAACATAAGCAGACAAACCTGATAGAACAGCACCCAAAGTAAAAGACAAAGCCATAGAAACACCCAATACATAGCTTAAAATTACAGTTATACCGCCAACGAACAGGGCGGCTACGGAAAACTGAAGAGCCAAATAGGTGTTAGCGCCTGCTTTTATGGCATCATGAATTTCCACCATCTCTGGAGGACCCTTGCTTTTTACAAGTAAATCATGCCACACTAAGTGAACCGCAAATACAATCGCAGCTAAACCAACTAAAGGCGCTACCAACAGAGCAAAATTCAAGCTAAGCATTCCTCTAAACTCAAACTGTTAAGACAACCTCAATTACTTGGCAGTTTGCGTTTGCATTTTTTCCATAAATCGCTCCCATAAGACGTGTCCTTACTATTCGGAGTGTATAGCCTATGCTTTTATAATTTTCCTGTAAATCTCTGAAGCATTTTTTAGGAGAAAAACAAAGGAGCCTCACAATATACTAAAGCCTTGATGAATGGGAGCGCACTTTCAGGCACTTCTTGGGACGTACGTTATAGAAACGGTTATGCGCTTTCTGCTTAGGCTGCTTCTTATTCACAAGTAGAGTTGCTGTGCAAAGACTGTGTAGAAACACAAAACTAACCTTTTTCAAAACTAAACGACGTAATCGGTTTCTTTGAATTATCTTTTCCATAAGTATTAGCACTGAAGAAACTGTCAAGCTTTTCTAAGAATAAATCCATACGCTCAGCCCAGTCAGGAACATGAGATTCTACCTCAACCGATTTCGGATGGCTCTTATCGCCGATTTTTATTGTCAAGCCATGGCTTTTTTCAAAGTACTTGATTATTTTTTTAGGGAGAGGCGAACCTATATCAAAAACGTGATGAGCCCCCTGGTGATGGATGGTTTCCAGAACCTGCAGCATAACCTTGTCATCGAATATTAAGCCTGTAAAGCTAAACCCACTACTTATCAACTGCTTTACCTTTCCCAAATTAACTGGGCTTGTTACATGCAAGTTAACCCTGCCATTCTCAAACCACATCATCCGCCCAATGTCACTTTTATCTTTCCACTTTAACCAGCGGTTTTTTGCCTTAGTTCTTTCCCACCCAACAGTTAAAGCCAAATCTCGATCCACATATTGAGGAACATAACACCAGCCACTCCATGCATGAACACTTGAACAGTTTGAACCCTGTTCATATTGATAGTGAGACTTCCAGTGGCTCTTCAAATTGTTGACATAGTCACCGTATTTTCCATAAGGCAAGTGCAGCTTTGCACATATCATCTTTGGAGACAGCAAATGATTTTCGTCAAGTATCGCAAACACACTGTGCCTTATGTTTTTGCTATAACTATTCTCACTGTTAGATTCTACCATTTGACACATGTTTCTCCAAATGAGTTAACATCAAAGAAACCGAGCGCTAGGCGTACTCCACTTTACCTTGGTGGCACCCAATGTCTTATGCGACCGATTGATAAGGGTACTAATTGACGAAGAAAAAATGAACAATAACAGCCTCCACTAGAACGGTCGTTCAACATCAATTTTTTTTAAGGTTTGATGTAGCTTGCGCGTTTTCTGTTGATCTGTTGTACAGCTCCCTTTAAGCGAAACATATGATTGAAATAATGATTTTTAAGACATATTTTACGTATTGACATGTTCTTGTGTTCGACAATTGGGTCTCTCAGCACGTTTTGATATGCTTGCACTATGTGCGAGGGTTTATCTGGCGGTGTGCCCTTTATGAAGACACAAGAAATGTGTCTTAGAAAGACACATTGTACATCTGTACAACACAACAACAGGAGAAAAACTTAGAAAATGACCAATAACTACCAAAAAGAAGTCCAAACAAAACTCACCAAAGGACTCTTAGACATGATT